>NZ_CP125378.1:152500-452500 GCF_034008635.1 Pseudomonas sp. P8_229
GAGGAAATGCCGTGCTCGATCGAATCGATGCGCTTGAAGCGATGACGCTGCTCATCGATGATCGCTGACGAGAGCGTCGGCACCGAACTGCAACCACTGAGGATAGCGACCCCGGCCAGCCTGGCTCGGGCATCGAGCACGCCAATGCCATTGACGAACGTCCGGCAGTCCGCCAGGTCACAATAGTTGACGCCCGCCGCGATGCAGTTCTCGGCCACCGCATAGGACTGCCCCTGAAACGGGCCGCCGGTGTGAATCACCAGTTGAATGTTCATCGCGCGTAAAGCGGCGCAGAACCCGGCGCCCATAGCATCGCCGCACCAGCTCTCGCAGGTTGCGCCCAGTTCAGCGACCTTGCGCGCCAGCTTCTGCGGATCACGCCCCGAGATCGCCAGTTCGACGCCCGGCATGTCGATCAGGTGCCGACAAACGATACTGCCAAAGTTTCCATACCCGCCAACCACCAACACCCTGAGTGCCATCAACGCTTCCCTGAAGGATTCCAAAAAAGGCCCAAAACCGGGCTCGGCGCAGCTTCCCTGATATCACCGGGCCAGGCAAGTCTGCCGCCACAGGCCGGGATGGAGTACTGTCAGCGCATCGCCAATGGAGGTTGATGTGAGCAAACGAATCATCGTCATCGGCGCGGGAATCGTCGGCGCGTCACTGGCGTATCACCTCGCCGCGATAGCGCAACGTTGACCAGCAGCAGCTCGCCGCCCTCCACGCTCATCCCCAGTACGCCAACTGGCAATGCTGGTTAAGCGCTTCATCATTAGCCGATAGCGGAGATTGGCGAAGTCCGATTCTGAGCCGGCGATCAGTAGACCCGAAGTCAAGGTCGCGCTATCTTCGCGCCGCAGCCAAAAGCGAGCCATGCCTGCGTGCCCGGCATAAATGAATGAAAGGATTGATTGTGGAGCTCATGATGAGAAGTCGGTTGTTTGCGGTACTGATTGGCCTTGGATTTATCGCCCTGGATCAGTGGGTCAAGATGCAGGCGTTAGTGGTGCTGCAATCGAAAAGTTTCAAACTGGGCGTTGGTTCCGCTTGGCTGGATATCGCGCTGAGCCTGAACGCTGGAGCGTTCCTCAGCCTGGGCGCAGGGTTGGCAGCTGGCTTGAAACAACTGATTTTCATAGTGGGCGTAGCGGCGGTGGTGTGCTGGGCCACTTGGTGGTCCCTCGCACGCTGGACAAGCTCTCCACGGAGATCGGCAGCGGTATACCTCCTCGCGTTGGGTGGCGCCTCCAACTTGATTGATCGGGTGTTTCGTGAGGGGCACGTGGTCGACTATATGGTTCTCAACCTGGGGTCTGTTCACACTGGCGTGTTCAATATTGCAGATGTTGCAATCATGGTGGGTGCCGGCATGCTGCTCTATGTTGAATGGCGGAAAAAATCTGAAGCGTAAACGAGCTTATGGCCGACTGCTGTCACCTTGACTCCGCGCCTCCTGCAGGGCGGCACTGTTTAGCCGACCCGATCCAAGGTGACAAAACCCGACCCTGCACCAGGGTTTTCTAATGAGTGCCGGGCTCGGATGGAATGAGGTAAACCAGGTCCGTATTGCCCATATCGACACCTGCTTGTGAAAGCAAAGTAGTCACTTGCCCGCGGTGATGAGTCTGGTGGTTGAAGAAATGCATGACCAAACCATAAAAGCTCTTGTCCGAGGGCGCCCCGGCCATGCTTGTGTAACTGAGGGTGTGATCCAGATTTTCTTCTGTCATGGAACGAGACCACTCGACAATTACTCCATCGAGCCACAATCGATGAGCTGATAATTCGCGGATGTTCGAGAACGTCAACTGGTCGAGACTTTTGGGCGCAGGAAGCTGCCGAATCGGCTCCAGAGCCGAGTGGTTCGCCGGGTGCTCTGCGAATCGCTTCAGCCAGAGAACGTCCCCGACCACCAAGTGGTTCAGCGTCCCGAGAATAGAACCAAAATACGCTTTTCTATTCACTGAAAGCTCTTCATCCGACAGGCTTTGGGCCGTGTCATAAATGTTTGCATTCATCCATTTGTTATATGTCGCCATCAAGCAGACATGGCCGGTGCGATTCATCGTGTTCGTCCTTTTAGTGAATTCAGCAGATTGGTCGCCAACCCTGGGCGGAAGATGCGCAGCAACGGCATGGATGGCAGTGTTTCGCTGGTGGCCAGGGGGGATGCGTCGATGGCGCATGAGGGTCCCAGGCTTCTTATTGTCAAGGTCGCTTTGCGGGCGAGTCGTGGCAGTTTAACGAACGATACGTACGCTGGGGAGGCACCTTCACAAAGTGTTGAGGCTGCGCTTGTGCCCTCATTCAGGACTCACGGCTTATCACCGCAAATTCCGCACCCGAATAGTTCTTGCCCCCTTGCGCGATGACAAATAAACCCTCCAGTTGAATCGAAGTACTCAGGTCAACGACCGGTGAGTAGCCGGCACAAGGAGGAACCATGAACGCCACTGCAATTGCCGACGGATTCACCCCGTTCAGCCGCAGCAGCCCGTTGCTTGATTTGCTTGGCCCTATCTACGCGAGGGGCACCGGACTGCAATTGGAACTGGGACTGTTGACTGACTCACGACATGCCAATGGCCGCGGCACCTTGCATGGGGGTGTCTTGGCAACATTAGCCGATGTCGGCATGGGTTACGCCATGGCATTTTCCAGCGACCCTCCACAACCATTGATCACCGCCAGCATGACCCTGGATTATCTCGGCGCAGTACAAATCAATGAGTGGCTGGAAGTGCGTCTTGAGTACTCAAAAAAGGGACGTCAACTGGCGTTTGCCGCCGTCAGCCTGCATGTCGGTGAACGAACGGTTGCGCGCGCCAGTGCGGTGTTCGCTGTGCCAACCTCATCTGGTGAACCGAGCGACGGAAAGTCGAAAACCCCGTCTCGTTGAAAACGGCTTGCCAAACCTGAAGAGATCGCTGCCGCCGTACTCTGGTTACACGGCAGCGTCTCCCCTGACATTGGCGGTGGCTTATCGCTAAATCAGCCGCACTGTTCGGCTGATTTTTCCTGCCCCTACTCCGCCGCCTGCAACACCCACCGCCCGCGCCGGGCCAGTCCCGCCTGCAAGGCAAACGCCACCACCACCGTCGCCGGCGCGGAAAAACTGCTCAATCCATCACCGGCGAACATCAACGCCAGTCCCAGCGCTGTCGCTCCGAACCACGCCGTCAACCCGACTGGATTGAATGCAGCCACCCGCTCAAGTGCCGCCACTTCATTGCGTCCGCAGAGAGTCTGCGCCAATGCCACGCCGACCCAGGCCACCACAAAAATCCCCTGATAGGCCAACGCCTTGAGAAGATAGGCGAACACGTCCGCCAGCATCAGCCCGTAGACAATTACACCGACCACCAGCGCCCACATCAGGTACGAGCCGCGCACGCCAAAACGGCCAAAGAACGCCTGCATGTTCAACGTCGCCAGATAATAGTTGGCCGTGTTGATGCGGGTTTGCGTGGCCCAGACGAACAGCAATCCCCAAAGCCCCATCAACTGCAGGATCGCCATCACCACCGACACTTCGTTCAGGGCGCCGTCATGGGGAATGCTGCTGACCAGGTAGATCCCCGCCGCGCCGTTGAGCAAAAACGTCACCGCGTAAAATGGCATGCCGAAGTTCCAGCGACCGTGGTATTGGGCGTCCTCAGGCTTGCCGAAACGCGCGTAGTCGAAGGTGAACAGCATCAACACCCAGACGCCCATATAAGCGACGAAGCAGTGCCACCAGCCGAATGCGCTGGGCGTTGCCGGACCGAAATCCAGCCATTGCGGCTGGTAGCCATAACGACTGATCGACAGCCCCACCGCCACCAGCAGGCCGCCGAGGTACACCGGCAGCAACACGCCGTTGAGCTTGTCCAGCCAGTGCTGCACGCTGCCCAGAATCATCGGCACGCTGTAGAGCACCACCGCCAGTGCCGCCAGCGGATAGATCAGTTGCGGGTACAACTGATGGAGCGCTACGGCAATCACCGAGCCTTCGAATACCGCGTAATAGATCGCCGTGGAGAAGAAGATCAGCGTCGCCAGACACGCCCCGCTGCTGCCGAACAACAGCCGTGAAAACAGCGCCACCGACAAGCCGCTGCGGATGGCGAAACGGCTGAGCACACTGTTGACCAAGCCGTAGCTGATCACCGACAGCAGCATGCCGATCAGCGCATTGCGCGCACCGAACGACAGCGCCAGTGAAGCGCCAACCACGATGTAGAACATCGCGCTGCACACCGCCCACCAGGCCATGGTCAGCGACAGTCGCCCCATGCGCGCTTCGGTCGGTACGGGATGGTGGGCCGGGTCCTGCCCGGTTTGACTCGATTGCGATAAAGCAGCCATATGCGTGAACTCCAGAACCAGTCAAAGGTTGAAGCGCGGGCAGCCGCCACCGCACCGAAGTGCGGCGTTGGCTTACCGTTTGGCATGGCCCGCGCGATGCGGCGGGCAGAATCAGGAAGGGAACAGCTTGCTCAGGCAGCCGAGTTTTTTCTTATAGGAACGTCGCGCTTGCAGCGCCTCTTCGAGGGTCACCGCGACAAAGCGGGCCTTCTGGTTAGGTTGCATCTGGCCAATCAAGTCGAGGTCGGCGCTGATCACTGTGCCGATCATCGCGTAGCCACCACCGGACACTGCATCGCGGTGCAGGACGATCGGCTCAAGCCCGGCCGGCACCTGGATCGAACCGATCGGGTAGCAACTGTCGACGATGTTCGACGGATCGGAACCGGCGCCGAACGGTTGCTCGCGGGGCTGAAAGCTCATCGCACTGCCGCCCTTGAAGCGATAGCCGATACGGTCGGCTTCTGAACCGACGGTCCATGGCTCGGCGAAAAAGCTCTTCGCCGCAGATTCGCTCAGACGCTCGTAATACAGCCCCGGCACCACGCGCAGGGTAATTTCGCCGCCCAGCGATTGGCGTAACGCCATGGGCAGACTGGCCCCGGCGCGGCCCTTGCCACTGGCAGCGCCAATCGGCAACTCATCGCCCGCAACCAACCGCCGCCCCTGGAAACCGCCAAGCGCACCCAGCGCGTAGGTCGAACGACTGCCGAGCACCACCGGCACATCAATGCCCCCCGCCACCGCCAGATAAGCCCGGGCGCCGGCCTTCGGAAAGTCGAAGCGCAGCACTTGTCCGGCCTTCACCTCGAAAGCCGTGTCGTGGTGCATTTCCACACCATCGACACGCGGCGTCATATGCGCACCGCAGACCGCTACCAAAGCGTCCTGCTGAAACGCCAGTTCCGGCCCGAGCAACGTGCATTCCAGCGCCGCCAGCCCTGCCGGGTTGCCGACCAGTTGATTGGCTGCACTCAAGGCATATTGATCAAGCGCACCCGAAGGCGGAATGCCCAGGTGGTAATAGCCTTCGCGCCCCAGATCCTGTACCGAGGTCGCCAGACCGGGTTTGAGTACCTTGATCATGCCAGCACCTCCTGCAACGACTTGGGATAACCGATCGGATCGGCGAGAAACGCGTCCAGCGAAAACTCCACCGGGCGAATCCGCAGATCAAAGCGCCCGGCGTCCACTTCAGCCACGGCATGGTCGTAGGCCTCACGATCGATCGGCTTGAACTGCACGATGTCGCCCGGACGGAAAAACACCATGTGTTCCTTGAGGTACGCGAGGTTTTGCTGCGGGTCGTAGATCGGTGCCGGCGTCACGCCGAACATCTGATAACCACCGGCACCGCGCACCGAGTAAATGCAGCCAAAGCAACCGCCATGACCGAGGGTCAATTTCGGTGTGTCAGTGCGTGGCCGCAGGTACTTTGGCACCTGCAACTGGCGTTCGCGCTCGACCATCTGGAACATGAACGGTAGCCCGGCGACGAAGCCGACCATCGAGACAAACCACGGTGCACCGCTGTGGGCGGCGATGAACGCATCGACGTCGGCCAGGCCGTTGATCCGTGCGGCGTATTCCAGGTCAGTGGCGCTGGGGTCCTGATGCCGGTCGCGAAAACGCATCAGGGTTTCGTGGGTCCACGGGTCGTTGTACAGCACCGGAATCTCGATGATCCGCGTCTGCAGCGTGCGCTCGGCAACCGCCTCGGCTTCGGCGCCTTTCACCGCTTCGAGCAAGGTGTGCGGGGCGATGCGGTCCGGATCGAAACGAATCTGGAACGAGGCATTGGCCAGACACACATCGAGCACCCCATCCAGTGCCAGCCGTTCCACCGCGCGGGTGACAGCCAGGCCCTTGAAAAACGCATCGAGGGACATGCTGTCGCTGACTTCGGCAAACAGATGCTCATCGGCGCCGAAGCTGTAACGGATTGGCGTACTCATGCTGCACCTCCGCTGCGGCGCGTGGCCAGCCAGGTTTCCAGGGTGCCAGTGTGAAAGTCGGCGCTGTGCAGCCACGCTTGCTCGAGCAATTCGCCGTGCAGCGTCAGCGTGCTGGCCATGCCGGACAGTGTGGTCTGCGCTACCGCTGCCTGCGCCCGGCGCAATGCTTGGGCGCGATCAGCGCCATGCACAATCAGCTTGGCCAGCAGCGAGTCATAGTACGGCGGCACGCGGTAGCCTTGATACAGATGAGTGTCGACACGAATGCCCTCGCCCTGCGGCCAGATCAGTTCCTCGACCAGCCCCGGACTTGGGAAAAAGTCGCGCTGCGGATCTTCGGCGTTCAGGCGCATTTGCAGCGCGGCGCCGTTGAGTTGAATGTCACTCTGCCGCAAGCCCAATGGTTCGCCGCCGGCAATGCGCAGCATGGCCTGGACCAGATCGATGCCAGTGATCAGCTCGCTGACCGGGTGCTCCACCTGGATCCGCGTGTTCATCTCGATAAAGAAGAACTCGCCGGTCGCATCGTCATACAGGTACTCCAGAGTGCCAGCGCCCTTGTAGCCCAAGGACTCGGTCAGGCGCACGGCACTGGCACAGAGGGTCTCGCGTTGCTGCTGACTGAGGACCGGCGACGGCGCTTCCTCGAAAATCTTCTGCCTGCGACGTTGCAGTGAGCACTCACGCTCAAACAAATGCACCGCGTGCTGACCATCGCCCAACACCTGCACTTCAATGTGCCGGGCCCGGCCGATAAACCGTTCCAGATACACCGCGCCGTTGCCGAAGGCAGCCTGGGCTTCGCGCTGGGAACGGGGAAACTCTTCCGCCAGTTGCGCAGCGTTTTCCGCCAGGCGAATACCGCGCCCACCGCCACCGGCCGAGGCTTTGATCAGCAGCGGGAAGCCAACGCTTTCAGCAGCCTTGAGTGCCGATTCAACGTCAAACAACTCACCCGGCGACCCCGGCACCACCGGCACCCCCGCCGCTTGCGCAGTGCGTCGGGCTTCGGCTTTATCGCCCATGCGCCGAATCGTCTCGGCGCTCGGCCCGACAAAAATCGCCCCGGCCGCCGCCACCGCTTCGGCAAAATCTGCGTTCTCCGAGAGAAAGCCGTAACCGGGGTGCACTGCGTTGGCGCCCGTGGTTTTCAAGGCGCCGAGCAAGGCCTCAACGTTCAGATAACTTTTATCGGCACGTGCCGGGCCGAGTACGTGCACCTCATCGGCCATGCGCGCCGCGAGGGAATCGACATCCGCGTCACTACACGCGGCAACGGTGGGAATCCCCAGAGCCTTGGCGGCACGAATGATCCGCACCGCAATTTCGCCACGGTTGGCGATCAGTAATTTATGAATACCTTGGGTCATGATCGCGCCCTCACTCGACGTCGAGTGTTGCGATGACTTGACCCGGTTCCACCGGATCACCGTCTTCTACCAAAAATGCGCTGAGGCGACCGGCCGTCCCGGCGGTCAGTTCGGAAAACTGCTTCATGACCTCGATCAGGCCAATCACCGTGTCGGCGCCGACCTGCGCGCCCACCTCGACGTAGTTCGCCGACTCCGGTGTGGCTTTGCGGTAGAAGGTCCCCGGCAACGGGGTGATTACAGTGTGTTCGGCCATGTCTGTTCCTTTTGGAATAGTTGTAGAAAGGCAGGCAAAAAGTGCATCGTTGGGCAAACCCCGGCGTCTGTGGACCAGGTGTTTCGCCGGTCATCAGCGCGGGGCGCGCACCTTGATCCCGGCGTTGTCGAGCGCTGTACGTGTGGCCTCGACCAGCGCCAGCGCACCCGGGGTGTCGCTGTGCAGACAGATCGAATCGAACTCGATCGCCAGGTCTTCACCCTCGACCGTGCGCACCACACCTTGCTGACAGGCGCGCAGTACCCGCGCAGCAACCAGCGCCGGGTCGTAGGCGCGCACGTTGCGGGTGAAAACGATGGAACCACTGAGGTCATATTCGCGGTCGGCGTAGAACTCGCGGATCACTGGCTGGCCGAGCTCGGTGGCGACACGCCAGATCACCGAATCGGGCATGCAGTACAGCAGCAGCTCCGGTTCCAGTCGCTGCAGGTTTTCCACCAGCAGGCGGGCTGCCTCCTCGTCCCGCGCCAGGTGCATATAGAGCGCACCGTGAGGTTTGATGTGTTGCAGGGCCACACCCTGAACCCGGGCCAGTTCACGCAGGGCGCCCAACTGATAGAGCATGTCGTCGACCAGTTCCTGAGCCGGTGCGTTGATGTGCCGACGGCCAAAACCGACCAGATCACGAAACCCCGGATGCGCGCCAATGGCCACGCCCAGACGCTTGGCCTGTTCGACCGTGCGGCGCATGGTGCCGGGGTCGCCGGCATGGAAACCGGTGGCGATGTTGGCCGAACTGATGAAGCCCATCAGCTCACTGTCGACACCATCACCGATGGTCCATGGGCCGAAGCCTTCACCCATGTCCGAGTTGAAATCTACTGCTTGCATGACGCTTGCTCCTGACGCTTGTGACTTCATGCAGGCCAAGTTAGATTTCCGCTAACCCCTTGGGAAGATCTATTAACAGATAGGCCATCTTCTGAAAAACAGATAGCCTTGAAAAAATCGCTTCCTCGCTGACCGGAGTGTCCATGTCCCTGACCTTGCGCCAAGTGCGCTATTTCGTCGCCACCGCCGAGATCGGGCAGATCTCCCAGGCCGCGATTCATCTGAATATTTCGCAGTCGGCGGTGACCACCGCGATCAAGGAACTGGAAGGCATTCTCGGCACGCTGTTGTTCCAGCGCTCGGCGCAAGGCATGAGCCTGACCGATGCCGGGCGGCACTTTCTGAACCGGGCCTATGTGATTTTGCGCAGCGTCGATGACGCGCTGAACAGCCCGCTGCCGGACATCCGCGCCAGTGGCGTGTTACGCCTGGCGGCGAGCTATACGGTGTTCGGCTACTTCCTGCCGCACCATTTGCAGCGCCTGGAACACTGGCATCCCGACGTGACCATCGAAGTTCACGAACAGGAACGACAAGCCATCGAACAGGGGCTGCTCGAAGGTCGGTTCGACATGGCCGTGGTGCTCACCGCCAATCTCACTCACCCGGATATCGTCTCCGAGACACTCTTCAACTCTGAGCGCCGGTTATGGCTGCCCAGTCACCATCCGCTGTGCGAGCGTTCGGCGGTCAGCCTGGCCGATGTGGCAAAGGAGCCGTTCATCCTGCTGACCGTCGACGAGGCCGAACAAAGCGCCATGCGTTATTGGGAAAACGCCCGCCAGCAGCCGAACGTGCGGGTCCGCACCAGTTCCGTGGAAGCCGTGCGCAGCATGGTCGCCAACGGCAGTGGCGTGGCAATCCTTTCGGACCTGGTGCACCGCCCCTGGTCGCTGGAAGGCAAACGCATCGAAACTCTGACCATCACTGACAAGGTGACGCCGATGAGTGTCGGCCTGGCGTGGCACCGCGCACAGGAGTTCAGCCCGGCGATGCACGCGTTTCGCAATTATTTCCACGATGCCTTTCTGGCGCCCCAGCAGCATCTCGCGCGACGCTGAAAACAGGGTTACCCTCCGGAAAATGCGCGAGCGCTGCCTCATCGTTCCCCCGCCAAACCCCGAGACACTACGCAAGGAAAAACCATGTCGATCCATGCAGTGACCATTCCTCGTTTTGCCCAGATGCTGCGCGCCTTGTCAGCGCTGTTGTCCAAGGGCGAAGCTTGCGCCGTTGAGCGCGGCTACGACCCGCAGGTTCTGCTCGAAGCACGCCTGGCGCCGGACATGCACAACCTCGCCCGGCAAATTCAGTACACCTGCACTCAGGCGCAGGACGCCGTGCAACGGCTGACGCAACAGCCGCTGAGCGCGCTCACACCGCCAGAAAACATGGCGGCGGCCAAGGCATTGATCGAAAGCACACTGGAGAGGCTGGCAGCAGCGGATCCGGCGCAGATCGACGCCAGCGCGGACAGGAAAATCGCCATCGAACTGCCCAACGGCATCGCTTTCGACATGACCGGCAGCGAATATGCCGTGGACTGGGCCATGCCCCAGTTCTACTTCCACTTGATCACGGCGTACAACATCCTGCGGCACAACGGCGTGCCGCTGGGCAAGGCGGACTATGTGCAGCACATGTTTGCGTATCTGCGAAAATAATTGCAGGTCAGGCTCCGGCGTCAACCACCGTTGACCCGGAGCTCCTGTACCAGAAACGCCAACGACTCCACGGCGCCACAATGACTTTTGGCCGAGCGTTGCGCATCCCACGACATGGCATCGTCAACGCAAAAATCGCCCGCGCACTCCATGCTCAGATCGTCATCGAGCAGGCCGAGCGGAACCCACACGTAAGGCGATCCGCGAAGCGGGTTGGGCACGGTCGAACCGCATTGTGCGCAAAAGTCATTTCGGTAACCGCTGGGTTTGACCCAGCTTTTGATCGAGTCCTGCCCTGCTTCCCAGTGAAAGTCGCGAGCGTTGACCAGCGTGGCGAGGTTGTGGCCGACACCCGTTTGTTTGCGGCACAGGGTGCAGTGGCAGCGATAGAAAAAACCAGGCACAACCGAGAGGCTGAAGCGTACAGCGGTGCATAGACACTGCCCTGTTGTCATGAAAATCTCCTGTGGACGAGCGCTTGCACATCCATGCTGAAGTTTCTTATGTTCAAGGCCGCATTCTAACCATCGGCGAGCGTTCAGCCATGACTCAGATGAAAAACCCCGAAGACGTCCCCGGTGCATTCCAGACGGCCTGGAACACCCACGACATGCCCGCACTCGGCGCACTGTTCGATCCGCAGGCGACGTTCGTCAATCGCTTCGGCCACTTCGTTCGGGGCATCGAGGAAATTGTCGCGTTGCACGCGCCCATTCACCAGACAATCTACCGCGACTCCACCCTTGAAAACGCACTAATCGATGTCGATCACGTCGCTGACGGAGTGGCGATCGTTCATTTCTGGAGTCGTCTGTCGGCCGGTGCTGCACATCCGGCCGGGGCGCATGCGGTGGATACACTGATTCTCGCGGTGCTGACCCGACACAACGAGGCCTGGCGCATCAGGGCGCTGGAGAATGTGACGCTCACCAACCCGCGCACGGGTGAAGCCATCTTGCGCGAATAGCCAACGCGGGCGACGCCACAGGAATGTATTTCACCCTGCGCTGCATCCGTTTCAGTCGCCTCACGTCGAACGTTTTTCTACCCACCGCCGATACTGGCGCGTGCGAAACGCCATGCCGACCTGCTGCAGAATCAGCGCACGCAGCGGCGACACGCCCGGGTCGGGCTTTTTCGCCTGACTGAGTTTGCCCAGCTGAAACTTGACCACCGCCATGTTCGCCAGCGCGGCGATGGTTTTGTTTTTCCAAGTGATCGGCGGCAACTGTGGGGCGTTGTCCTTGCCCTGCAGCCAGTCACGCGGCAGATGCGGATCGATGGCCAACGCAGTGCCGATCCCCACCATGTCGACGCCACTCTGAACGACCTGTTCGGCCACCGGGCGGCGGCGAATCCCGCCGGTGACCATCACCGGCATTTTCGCGACAGTCTGAATGTCGTGGGCAAATTCGACGAAGTAAGCCTCGCGGGCCAGGGTCCGGCCATCGCGCGCCTCGCCCTGCATGGCAGGGACTTCGTAACTGCCGCCGGATAATTCCACCAGATCCACACCCAGATCGTTGAGCAGCTCAACCACCTTTTTCGCGTCGTCGGCGGTGAAGCCTCCGCGCTGAAAATCGGCAGAGTTGAGTTTGACCGCCACCGCAAAATCCGCCGCAACCACCGCCCTCACCGCTCTGACGATATCAAGCAACAGGCGCGCGCGGTTTTCCAGGGAGCCGCCCCACTCGTCCGTCCGCTGGTTGGTCAGCGGCGACAGGAACTGGCTCAACAGATAACCATGCGCGGCGTGGATTTCCACGCCAGTGAACCCGGCCTGTTCGCCAAGGCTTGCGGTGCGTGCAAAGCGCTGAATGACCTCCTCAATCACACTTGGAGTCATGGCATGGGGCGTAGCGAAGCGCTTGGACATGTTGCCCAGCTCCAGCGGCACGGCTGACGGCGCCCAGGTTTTTTGCCCAAGGTTGGCCTGCATCTGCCGGCCCGGGTGATTGATCTGCAACCAGAATTGCGCGCCGCCGGAGCGACCAATACTCGACCAGCGCCGGAACTTGGCGAGTTGCTGGTCGTCCTGCAGCACCACGCCGCCCGGGCCGGTCATGGCGCAGCCGTCGACCATCACGTTGCCGGTGATGATCAGCCCGGCCCCACCATCGGCCCAGGCCTGGTAGAGCCGCATCAGTTCCTCGGAGGGCGCCTGATCGGCGTCGGCCATGTTCTCTTCCATGGCGGCTTTGGCGATTCGGTTCTTGATGGTCGAACCGTTGGGAAGTAGCAGGGGGTCGAACACATTCATGGGGCAGTCCTCAACTGAGATGAGGCCACCATAAGATTAAAGCCAACTTTAAGGTCAATAGCTTTTTTAAGGATATTCGATGTTCAGCGCGCCACATCACGGCGGTCTGAAGAACCCACCACGCCTTCTTCGCGCAAGCGATTCATCAGCATTTGCGCATTGTCCGCACACGCCATGCCCTCAGGCTTGCCCTCGACACCCTTGATGACCAGCAGCAATTGCGCCTTGTTCCGGGCCAGCCGTTGCTGCAGGACTTCGATTTCCTCGACCTTTTGCTTGAGGCCACTGAGCAACTGTTCATGCTGCCAGCCCTGCGCATTCATCGGCATCAACTGGCGGATTTCCTCCAATGAGAATCCCGCCGCCTGCGCACCGGTAATGAGCTCCAGAAGCCACTGGGTGTCGGGAGCGTAATCGCGATAGCCGTTGGCTTTGCGCCCGACCGAGGTGATCAGACCACTCGCTTCGTAGAAGCGGATGCGAGACGGCGCCAACCCGCTGATTTTCGCCAATTCACCGATTCTCATGTTCCACTCCGCAGACGCATTAACATTGAAGCTGACTTTAAACCTGAACTGATTCGGCGGCCAATCGGCGCAGAGGTTTTATCGCAGTCGACGACCAGCGCAATCCAGCCGCCTCCTCGAGCGTTGCTTACGCTCACGGAATCTGCACAATGGCCGGCTTTTCTCGACAGGAAGTCCCCATGCAACGGATTGTGATTCTAGGCAATGCCGGTAGCGGCAAGTCCACCCTGGCCCGCGCCCTGGGTCAGCGCCTGAACCTGCCCGTCGTTCACCTCGACACCTTGTTCTGGGAGCCAGGCTGGGTCGAGCCAGATGCCGAGCAGTTCCGCACCCGAGTCAGCGCAGCGGTGGCAGCGGATGCCTGGGTGTGTGAAGGCAACTACGCGCGGCGAACCTTCGACCTGCGCCTGCCACGCGCCGACTTGATCATTTGGCTGGATACCCCTCGCCTCACCTGTTTCACCCGAGTGATCCAGCGCAGCGTGCTGAAGCGCCCTCGCGCTGACCAGCCAACAGGTTGCGAAGAGACGCTCGACCGGGCGTTTCTGGAATTTCTGAAGTTTGTCTGGACGTTTGATCGCGGCTACCGACCGGGGATTGAAAAAGTGCGCCTGGCCATCGGCCCGAACATTCCTGTGGTACACCTGCGAGACAAGCGGCAGATTGCTGCATTTGTCGATGAATTGACTGCTACGTCCACAACCTGTCTGGAGTGAACGTGCTTGCCGGCCATCTGTCGGATTGCACAAGTGCTTAGCGGTGTCGGCACGCCGCAGCGAACGTCATAGAGGACCAGCATGGACACCAAAAAACTCGAATTCGGCACAGATGAAATCGCGCAGATGCAGCGCTTCAACAAGACCCTCGCCTGGCTGCCGCGGTTTCGAGTCCGTAATCGCGTCGTGCCGCGACTGATCCAGACGCTGCTGCGCGTCAGTCAGAAGGCCGGCGCAGACAAGCTGCGCAAACACGGCCTTGAGGCCGAAGACATCGTGATTGATTCAAACGGCGTCCCGGTACCGCTGCGAATTATCAGGCCCAAAGGCCAAGCCCGAGGCGTGGTGCTGGATTTTCATGGCGGTGGCTGGGTCATCGGCAACCCGCAGATGAACGACGAGCTCAATGCGGGCATGGTCAATGCGTGCAACGTGGCGGTGGTCTCGGTGGATTATCGGCTGGCGGTCAACACGCCAGTGGAGGGGTTGCTGGCGGATTGTCTGGGTGCCGCTCGCTGGTTGCTCGGCTGCAACGAATTCGCTGATCTGCCGATAATCGTCGTTGGGGAATCGGCAGGCGGCCATCTGGCGGCGGCGACGTTGTTGGGGCTGCAATCGTCGCCAGAATTGCTGCAGCGCATCCAAGGTGCGCTGCTGTATTACGGCGTCTACGACCTGACCGGAACAGCCAGTGTGCGCGCTGCTACTGCCGACACCCTGCTGCTGGACGGCCCCGGCATGGTCGAGGCGCTACGCCAGTTGACCCCGGACCTGAGCGATGCGCAACGCCAACAGCCGCCGTTGTCACCGCTGTACGGCGACTTTGCCGGCATGCCACCGGCGCTGATGTTTGTCGGCGAACTGGACCCGCTGCGCGACGACACCCTGGAACTGGCTGCACGCTGGAAAGCGTCGGCAGTGGTTGAGGTGCACTTGCTGCCCGCTTGCGCCCATGGGTTTATCCATTTTCCGACGACCATGGCCGACAAGGTGCTGGCTCACAGCCGGGCATGGATCAACCATCGAAGCGCCGCGCAGGAGCCCGTGGATCGTTGCGCTCAGCTCACGCCAGCAACTCGGTAATCCACTGAATCTGCTGCGCGACCTCTTGCCGCTTTTCTTCGGGCACAGCATGGCGCGCACGGGTGAAGCTGTTCAGGGTTTTCTGTTTCTGGCGCAACAGGTGCTGCCATTTGGCGAGAAATGCCGGGCTGCGCGCCAGCATCTGCAACGGGCCGAAGTACAGTTGTTCGGCGCTGTAGTCGACCGGGCCGGAGCGCTCGGCAACGATGATTTCGTAGAAGAAGCGGTTTTCCTGCAATAGCTCCTCGAGGAGGATGCGGTAGTCGTTGTCCATCAGCCATTGGCGCAGCGGTTGCTCGCCACCGTTGGGTTGCAGGATCAGCCGCTCGTGCCCGCTCAGGCGCGCCTTGCCACTGTCGAGGATATCGCGAATGGTCTCGCCACCCATGCCGCACAGGCTGATTGCGGTAATCCCGTCACCCGGCTCGATCGCCGCCAGACCACTGGCCAGGCGCACGGTAATGTGCGGCTGCAGATCGTTCTCGCGTACCGTGCGCACGGCCGCCTGAAACGGCGTCAACGCCACTTCACCGGCCACCGCCGCCGCGATGGCGCCACGGCGCATCAGGGCCACCGGCAGATAGCCGTGATCCGAGCCGATATCCGCCAGCCGCGCGCCCGCCGGCACCTGCGCCGCCACCCGCTCCAGGCGCATGGACAAAGTGTGTTCGTTCAACTGCCGCCCCTTTTCCCAGCAATAACCGGCACTGCGGGCCGGACAAGGGGCGCGACTCTAGCGGGCTGTGGCTGGCAATTCAAATCCGGGCGTGCCAAGCGCCCTATCCTGCGGCTACCTGTCCATCCGTAGCCGAGACCTCAGCACCAATAGCGTTCAACTTGTCATGCACGTGATGGCCCGATACCAGTACAGTATCCAGCCAGAAATGACAGTATTGGCTGTTCAATTCCATGATGGAGAGTAAATGAGGCTACACACCCTGAGATCATTGTTGACCTCTATGCGCGGTCACAGCTCGGATCGCAACGGCAAAATCGTTGCATGGTTCGTGATGATGGTGATTGCGCTTGCATCCGCTGTATACGCTTACAAGGGATACAAGTTGACCCGAGATAGCAGCGATCCCTTTGCGCAGACATGTGCAGCCGTCGTAGATGCACGATCTTCGTTTCTTGAAGTGGGGGCTGAAGCTATGTCACGCACAGAGCCAGGACGCTCCAAGTCCAGGGATCAGTTGGAGCATGATGTGCGAAAAGTCACGGAGTTCGCCAATCGTAGCGATGATCCGGTCATCAGAGTAGCGGCGACAAATATTCGCATCTCGCTCGCACGTGGGCTTAACTTGACGCCCGAACAGCCAGGGGATGACATTGCAAAAATGAAGCTTTGTCTTATTGAAAGGTTTTTCGATGAGTCAGAAGTCATCGCAAGCAAGTGCAGGGAAGAAGGCCTTCCTGCCACACCCAAACCCCTCAGAGGTTTCGGTGCCGGTCCCCTTCATTCGATCTGTGAAGATCTTTTTACGAACGCAATGTAACAGTCGGATCTAACGTTGCGCCCGCGCAGAGCGCTGTAATCACATAGCGATTCAATCAAGGAAGAACCCCCATTGAAAACAGCATACGGCGCCCTGTTTCTGATCGGCCTGAGCACCCACACTCTCGCTGATGCCAACCCCATCGGCTTCCACAGCACAACCTTGGCGGACCCGCAGCGTCCGCTGGAAATGGTCGTCTGGTACCCCGCGACCACCACCGCGCCCGCACAATTGATCGACGACAGTCCGGTATTCCTCAGTGCGTCGGCGGTGCGCGATGCACCACCGACGGCCGGCGAACATCCGCTGGTGGTGCTCTCCCACGGTTACCGCGGCAACTGGAGCAACCAGATGTGGCTGGCGACTGCCCTGGTCGATCAGGGTTACATCGTCGCGGCGGTCAACCACCCCGGCAGCACCACCCACGACCGCAGCCCGCAAGCGGCGGCGCAGTTGTGGCAGCGACCGGTCGACCTGCGTCGGGCGATCGATGCGGTGCTGGCGCAGCCTGGACAGTTTGGCGCGGTCGCGCCACAGCGCATTGCCGTTGTTGGCCATTCACTCGGTGGCTGGACGGCCCTGGAAATCGCCGGTGCACGTTTCGACCCCGAGCGTTTTGCCGAGGACTGCAAGGTCCATTCGAAGCTGGCCAGTTGCAGCGTCTACCAGAAAATGAATCCGGCCAGCACTTCACAAGCGAAGGCGGATCTGGCGGCTGACAGGCGCTACCCAGCGGTCACGGCCATCGTCTCGCTGGACCTGGGCCTGTCACGCGGCATGACGGACGCCAGCCTCGCGACGCTGGCCGTACCGTCGCTGGTGATTGCCGCCGGCGCCCCGTCCGAAGACCTGCCTGCGCAGCTGGAATCCGCCAATCTGGCTAAACGTCTGCCACCGGCAAGCACGCGCTATGTCGAGATCAGCGACGCCACTCACTTCAGCTTCACGTCGATCTGCAAACCGGGGGCGATCGAGATGCTCGAGGAAGACGCTCCAGGCGATGGCATCATTTGCCGCGATGGCGACAAGGCGCGCCCGCGTGAGGTCATCCAGCAGCAAGTGGTCGCGCTGATCAGCGATTTCCTGGCGACGCCGAAGCCTTGATCGACCGCGAGCAGCTTCATCGGGAGGGTTATGCGTTGCTGCGCCAGGCGATCCCTTTGGAGTGGCTCGCCGGGCTTCGCGCGGTGTTCGATGCGAATCTCAAACCGCCAGAACAATGGCCGGTTCCGCGCGGCATGGACTGGCGCCATGCGCAGCTGGAGTTCACTGACGAGAGCACTGCCGTGCAGCTGGCAGGCGCTGCGGGCGACATTCTGGTGTTTGATGTCGATCTGGTGCACGCGGGCAGTCGCAACGCAAGTGGCGCCCGCCGGCGTTCGATTCTGATCAGCTACTGCGCACAGACGTTGCAGGCGACGCATCTGGAAACTGCAGATCTGCGAGGTGTTCGCATGGACACCCGCGAGCAATTTGATCCTGCGCAGTTTCGCCAGGTCAGGCCATAGTCCGGCGCCGTGCGCAAGGTCGGCAGCAACCGGAACGCAACCCTGCGCGCCGGTTGCTGAGGGCCTCAGCCGTTATTTGCTGATCGACACGATCGTCGCTCTACTCCCCTCCATCCGGAAGGAAAACGTCACACGATCCCCCACCACCAGGCCGTTCAACTGAGCAGGCGTCACGGCAAAAGCCATCGTCATCGGCGGCCATTGCAACGCCGCAACAGCGTCATGCGCGAGGGTCACCGTGTGGCTTGCCGGATCAATCGCCTTGATCGTTCCCTCGGCACTGGCCAAAGGGGTTTGCTGCGTTTGCTGCTGCATGTCCATGCCCGGCATATCGTCCATTTTCATTGCGGATCGATTTTCTGCGTGGCTCGCAGACGCGAACAGGAAGAGACTGCCGGCCACTGCAACGAGTGTCAGTTTCATCGGGTTTTTCCTTCAAGGGTGGAGGGTTCAACATCGAGGGTACGACGGCGCATCAGGCGATACGCCGCCGGGATGACAAACAGCGAAAGCAACGGCGCCGTGAGCATGCCGCCAACCATGGGGGCAGCGATCCGGCTCATGACTTCGCTACCGGCGCCGCTGCCCAGCAGAATCGGCAACAGGCCAGCTATGATGACGGCCACGGTCATGGCTTTTGGGCGAACCCGTTGCACAGCGCCTTCACCAATCGCCGCAAGCAAACTTCGATCAGAGTGCTCGCCAAGGTCATTGCGTGCAGCCCATGCCTGCTTCAGGTACAGCAACATGATGACCCCAAACTCGGCGGAAACGCCGGCCAGTGCGATAAAACCGACGCCCGTGGCCACCGACAGGTTGTACCCCAGCCAATAGAGAAACCATGCGCCCCCCGTCAACGCGAACGGCAACGTGGCCATGATCAGTGCCGCCTCATCGAAACGCTTGAAGGTCAGGTACAGCAGCACAAAAATGATCGCCAGCGTCGCCGGCACGACTATTTTGAGTCGCGCATTGGCCCGTTCGAGAAACTCGAACTGCCCCGAGTAGCTCAGGCTCATACCCGGCTGCAGCTTGACGTGCGCATTGACTGCCTCGCGCAGGTCTGCGACCACCGCCGCAATGTCCCTGCCGCGCACATCGATGTACACCCAGCCTGCCAACCGCGCATTCTCGCTCTTGAGCATCGGCGGTCCCTGCGTGATGCTGATTTTCGCCACGGTACCGAGGGTGATCTGGCTGCCGTTCGCGGTGTAGATCGGCAGCTGCGCCAAGGCCTGCGGCGAATCGCGCCACTCACGCGGATAACGCAGATTGATCGGAAAGCGCGCCAGCCCTTCGACGGTCTCCCCGACATTTTCGCCACCAATGGCGCCACTGACGATCGACTGCACATCGGCGATGTTCAAGCCATAACGGGCAGCGGCCTGACGGTCGATATCGACATCGATGTAGCGGCCTCCGGTCAGCCGTTCCGCCAGCGCCGAACTGACGCCGGGCACGTCCCTGGCGACCCGTTCGACCGCCTGGGTCACCGCGTCGATGTCCGCGAGGCGACTGCCGGCGACTTTTACGCCGACCGGGCTTTTGATACCGGTGGCGAGCATATCGATGCGATTGCGAATCGGCGGAATCCAGATGTTGGTCAGGCCAGGTACACGCACCACGCGATCGAGCTCCTCCACCAGTTTTTCCTGGGTCATTCCCGGGCGCCACTGGTCGTGAGGCTTGAATGCAATGGTGGTCTCGAACATTTCCAGGGGCGCCGGATCCGTCGCCGTTTCAGCACGGCCCGCCTTGCCAAAGACGTGTTCGACCTCCGGAACGGTCTTGATCAGGCGGTCCGTGAGTTGCAGCAGTTGCGCGGCTTTCTGCGCCGACAACCCCGGCAACGCTGACGGCATATAGAGCAGGTCGCCCTCGTCCAGCGGCGGAAGAAATTCACCCCCCAAACGCGACAGTGGCCATAACGCACTGGCCATCACCAGCAACGCCACCAGCAGGGTCAGCCTCGGCCACCGCAATACCGCATCCAGCGCGGGCTGGTACAGCCCGATCAGCCAACGATTCAACGGATTCTGCCGCTCACCGGGGATGCGCCCGCGAATCCAGTACCCCATCAACACCGGAACCAGCGTCACCGACAATCCGGCCGCTGCCGCCATGGCCCAGGTTTTGGTAAAGGCCAGTGGAGCGAACAGTCGCCCCTCCTGGGCTTGTAACGTGAACACCGGAATGAACGACAGCGTGATGATCAGCAGACAGAAAAACAGCGCCGGCCCGACTTCCTGCGCCGCGTCCGTAATGACCCGCCAACGCGGCTCACCTTCCAACGCCTGACCGGGATTGGCCGCATGCCACGCTTCGATCTTTTTGTGGGCATTTTCGATCATCACTACGGCGGCATCGACCATGGCACCAATAGCGATGGCGATGCCACCGAGCGACATGATGTTGGCGTTGATCCCCTGATAATGCATGACGATGAAGGCCATCAGCACACCCACCGGCAGGGAAATGATCGCCACCAGCGATGAGCGCACATGCCACAGGAAAATCCCGCAGACCAACGCGACGACGATGAATTCCTCGAGCAGTTTGTGGCTGAGGTTTTCCACGGCATGATCAATCAGGGTGCTGCGATCGTAGGTCGTGACGATTTCCACGCCGGGCGGCAGACTGCTTTTCAGCTCATCGAGTTTGCGCTTGACCGCCGCAATGGTCTGGCGAGCGTTCTTGCCGCTGCGCAACACCACCACGCCGCCAACCGTCTCGCCCTCGCCATCGAGTTCACTGATACCACGGCGCATTTCCGGGCCCAGTTGAATCGTCGCCACATCACCCAGGGTCACCGGGGCACCGCCGGAACCCAGTTTGAGCGGGATCGCCCGGAAGTCATCCAGCGTCTTCAGGTAGCCTGATGCGCGCACAATGAACTCGGTCTCCGCCATCTCCAGCACCGCCCCGCCCGTCTCCTGATTGGCCTTGCCGATCGCCTCGCCGACCTGTGCCTGGGTGATGCCGGAAGCGGCCAGTTTGAGCGGATCGAGCTGCACCTGATACTGCTTGACCATGCCGCCCACCGTGGCCACTTCGGCGACGTTGGGCAGGGTCTTGAGTTCGAACTTGAGGAACCAGTCCTGCAGTGCGCGCAGCTGTGCCAGATCATGTCCTGCGGTGCGATCCACCAAGGCGTACTGGAAGATCCAGCCGACGCCTGTCGCGTCGGGGCCCAGCGCCGGTCTGGCAGCAGCTGGCAAGCGGCTCTGGATCTGGCTCAGGTACTCCAGCACTCGCGAGCGTGCCCAGTACGGGTCGGTGCCATCTTCGAACAGCACGTAAACGAAGCTGTCACCAAAGAACGAATAACCGCGCACGGTCTTCGCCCCCGGCACCGAGAGCATGGTCGTGGCCAGCGGGTAAGTGACTTGATTCTCGACAATCTGCGGCGCCTGCCCCGCAAAAGGCGTGCGAATGATCACTTGCACGTCGGACAGATCCGGCAGTGCATCAATCGACGTGTTCTGTACCGACCACACGCCCCATGCACTGACAAACAGTGTCGCCAGCAGGACGAGCAAGCGATTGGCCACGGACCAGCGAATAAGCGCGGCGATCATGGCCGGGGCTCCATGCTGTCCGTGCCATCACCTGCAACGATGCCCTTGAGGCTGGCCTGCGAATCGAGCAGGAACTGGCCCGACGTCACCACTTGCTGGCCTTCCTCCAGGCCCTTCAAGATCACCGTTTTGCCCGCGCTTTCCTCGCCGATTTGCACGTGCACCGGCCGGTAATGCCCGGCGGCTTCGGCCAGCATCACCAGATCCCGGCGCCCCGTGCGAATCACCGCTTCGCTTGGCACCCACAAGACGCTGGCGGTGCCTGTCTGCTGCAGGCTGACCTGCGCGGTCATGCCTGGCCGCAGGCGTTCATCTGGATTGGGCAGCTCAACCCGCACACGCAAGGTCCGACTGTCTGCATTGGCCTGCGGCAAGATGGCGTCTACACGGCCCTTGAGCGTGGCGCCCGGGAACGCCGGCAGACGGGCCTCGACGGCTTGCCCCACGGAGAGTGCTGCGCCTGCCGATTCGGGAACGGCCACCGCCAGCCAGACACGGCTCAAGCCGTTGACCCGCGCCAGTGTTTCGCCAGTCGCGACGGCCATGCCCGCACGTACATTCAGCTCTTGCAACACACCCGCCAGCGGGCTGGTGAGCGTCAGGTAAGGCGCAACCTTGTCCTGCCGCTCAACCCGGGCAATCAGCGTATCGGGCATTCCTGTGAGGCGCAGACGCTGACGGGCAGCCCGCAACAAATCGGCATCACCGCTGCGTTTCATGGCCAGAAACTCGGTCTGGGCCGCCGCCCACTCAGGCACAAGAATGTCCGCCAGCGCCGCGTTGGCCTTGAGCACATCGCCGGGCGCATGGTCATAGACGCGCTCGACAAAACCCGGCGTGCGCGCCTGAACCACCGCAACGTCACGCTCGTTGAACGCCACAATCGCACTGACATCAAGGCTGGAACTGAAGACCCCGCGCCTGACCGGCGCCGAGCGCATGCCGAGGTTTTGCGCCACTGCAGGATCGATATTCACCGTCGCGCGGTCATCCGCCCCGCTGGCGTACTGCGGCACCAACTGCATGTCCATGAAGGGTGACTTGCCCGGTTTATCGAACTTTTGCTGCGGGTACATCGGGTCGTACCAATACAGCGCCTTGCGTTCGGCCGGGGCATTGACACTCTGCGCAGCTGCCATTTCAGTTGACTCGTTCATCTGCAAGTGCGCCGCCAGGTAACCACCGACGCCGCCCAGCAACAGCAAAATGCCCGCCAACACCCACCTGTTCCCCTTGAGGTTCATTGGCCGCTCTCCCCGTAAGCAAAATAAAGCCGCGCGTTGCTCAGCGCTCGTTGCGCTTGCACATCGACCTGTTTCAGGCGCGCCTGGATCAGCTCGCGCCGGGCCGCCACCACCGCATTCAAATCGCCCTTGCCGGCGCGATAGCTCGCCATGCTCAACTCGACCTTCTCCCGGGCCAGCGGCAAGAGGCTGTCCTCGCTGCGGTGCACCGCCCGATCGAGCTGTTCATAGTCGGCCAGTTCACTTTCCAGTTGCTGGGTGTGCTCGCGCGACAAGGCATCGCGCTCAGCCTCCAGCTGGTCGAGTTGCGCTAGCCTGGCGGCGATCACCGGGTTCTGTCGAGTCTCGGGGAACAACGGCAAGTCCCAGGACAACTGCACGCTGACCATGTCGCCGAACTGGCGGTCACGGTGCTGATAGTCCAGCTCCCAGCTCCAGTCGGACTTTTTCTGCGCCTGGGCGTCGTTGACTCTGGCCTGCGCCTCGCGAGTCATTGGCGCAAACGCCGCCAATTCTGGGTGGTGCTGCAGGTTGTGGGCGATGCCCGAGGTGTCCACCGGCCATTCGGGCAGTCGGCCCTGAGGTGTGGCATCCGCCACCGGACCAATCCAGCGCTTGAGCGCTGCCTGTGCCTGAGCACGCTGGCGAATCAAATCGTCCTGCTGCTCCGCCAGTTGTGCCGCCTCTTGCCGAGGCGTTACCGCATCCGCCGGTTGCGCACGACCACCGGCAATCTGCGCATTGACGGTTTCGGCGAGCAGGCGGTTTTCTTTGTAGAAGTCCTGGAACAATGCATTTTTGCGCTCCACCGCATAGCTGCTGATCCACGCCAATGCCGTGGACTGGCGCACATTCAGACGCTCGATCCGGCGTTCGGCTGCCGCACGGTCAACAGCAGCACTGGCCACTTCGACACGCGCCTTGCGTTTGGCTTCGTTGGGCATTTCCTGACGGATTCCGACCATTTGCATGGTCATGAAATCAGCGTCGAGACTGCCGCGATTCGGGCCGCTGACGGGATAGTTCTGCACCCCTAACAGCAGTTTCGGATCAGGTAATTCCCCGGCGGGAATGGCCGCGCTGCTGGCAGCGTGGATTTTTGCGTCTTGCGCGATCAGCGAAGGCGCCGTGTTTTCTGCCAGCCGCAAGGCTTCGTCGAGTGTCAACGCACTGGCGAAACCCGGCCACGCCAACACGCTTGCCACAAGGCCTGCCACAAGCGGCCGCCCGGTGCAAAAGCACTTGGAGTTCATGTTTACGATTCCTGTAATGAGCCACTGCCCGCGTGAACGACACGCGCACAGCCAAGCCATCCCGATGGACCGGGATGAGGTTCAAATTGCGACAGGAATCAAACGCGTGGCGGTCGCCAGACCCCGGACGGGGTCGAGACAGGGAAAGAGTCGCCCGAAGGCATCAGTACGACGGGGCTGAACAACGTCACGGCGGGCTTGATGATCGAGACCTCAAGCATGCCCCCAGTCTTGCACTCCTGCCCGGGCTTGCAGGGTTTACCGTGCTCGACCGGGCTTTTCATATCATTGCAGCAGTCCATGCCCATGCCATCCATCATCGCCATGCCCATGGCTTGCATCGGGCACGGTTCGCTCGGCACCTGAGTACCCGCCATCCCACTGAGGGGAAGCGCCAGGCTGATGACGAATATGAGCAATAACCGCAATTGACGTTTCATGGTGTTGGAGTGTAGTCCGCGGATCGTCGGCTGCCTATGAGGTGCGCGAGATATCAACGGGTCAGGATTAAGGCAACGTTACTGGGTAGCCCGTTGCTCGATGATGACAAACTGGCCTCGATTGACGTTCACGCTTACCATACTCACCGCTCGTATGACCGCTTCTTGCTGGATCAATCATGACCAGTCTCCAGTTCGTCTGCAGCCGCACCCGGTGGCGCCGCCGACCTGGCTTTAATCCCCCACGTCCCGGCCCCTTCTCAAGAACGCTCACGCCGAGTAGAAAACATGAACCGTCAAAAGAAACTGCAGCAGTTGTTCAAGGAAAAGGCCAAGAAGGCCAGCGCCAAGCTGGCGCCGAAAAAGCCCAAGTACATCAGCAAGGCCGACCGTTTGAAAATCGCCGCCGAAGCGGCATTGGAGCCGGTCGAAACCACAGAGGCCTGATTCGCTCCACGCGCCTTATAAAAACGGCGAAATGTTCTCCATCGCCCGCGTGATGTAGAGGTCTTTCTCGCCAACCGGTACCACGTAGTGCAGCGCATTGCGGGCGGCCTCCTCACCGGCAAGACGGGTGATACACCAGGTCGCCAGATACTGCGAGGCCAGGCACCCGCCGGCAGTGGCGACATTGCCCTTGGCCACGAACGGTTGATTGAGCACCGCCACGCCGGCCTCTTCCACCCAGGGTTTGGTGATCAGATCCGTACACGCCGCAACCTCATTCAACAAGCCGAGCTTGGCCAGAATCAGCGTGCCCGAGCACTGCGCACCCAGCAGTTGCCGCGCCGGATCGAGCCGCAGACGCGACATCAGTTGGGCATTCGCCACGATGTCCCGGGTCAGGCTCCCGCTGCCGACCAATACCGCGTCCGCGTCGCTGGCCTCCTCCAGCGAGACCTGTGCCTCGACCACCAGGCCGTTCATTGATCGCACCTTTTGCGTGGGGCCGGCGATCGACACACGCCAATCAGGCTGCTTGACCCGGTTGAGAATGCTGTAGGCGATGAACGAATCCAGTTCGTTGAAACCTTCAAAAGTCAGGATCGCGACGTGCATGATGAGCCTCGGGTCAGATTGCCGGTGGCGCATCGTAGAATCGGCCGATCAATACAATCAAAAAATTGTCATGACTACATTCTCGGCAGACATCGACAGGCACGGTAGCTTTCAGCCAAAAGCTATAGGACAGTGGCGTGCATCGACTGGTGAATGAAAAGGCCAATACTCCATGAAGCCCCTGGATCTGACGCGTTTCGACCTCAATCTTCTGGTGGTGCTTGAGGCACTTTGGGCTGAAAGACACGTCGGTCGCGCCGCGCAAAAACTGCATTTGTCGCAATCGGCCACCAGCCACGCCCTGTCACGGTTACGCACGGCTTTTGACGATCAACTGTTCATTCGCAACCCGCGCGGGATGGCGCCGACGCCGCTGGCGGTCGAGTTGATGCCCAGAGTCGCGGCAGTGCTCGAATCGGTGCGACTGGTTGCCAGCCCTCGTGGGCCTTTTGATCCGGCACGTTTGCAGGCGACGCTCTCGGTGGCGGCTACCGACCACGCGGTGCTGACCGTCATAGCCCCGGCGCTGGCGCACATTCAGGCAGCAGCACCGGGTGTGGTGCTCAAGCTCGGGTCGGCGGATGGCGAATCGGCGATGCGTCAGCTGGACGCCGGTGAGATCGACCTTGTGCTGGGTTCGGGCTCGTTTGCTCAGGTCCCGCAGCGCTTCGATTGCCAATTGGCACACAAGGAGCGCTTCGTCGGCATTGCACGCAAGGGCCACCCGGCGCTGGTCAAGCGTGGCAAGAAACTGCACATGGAACTGGATGACTTTACCCGTCTGCCGCACATTCTGGTTTCGCCTCGCGGCGATAGTCGGGGCGCTGTCGATGATGCGCTGGAGCTGCTCGGCCACAGCCGCCAGGTCAGCGTCACCTGCCCCAGCTTTCTGGCGGTGCCGTTCCTGGTCGGCGCTTCACAATCGATCGCCGTGTTGGCCGAACGGGTCGCCTTGCAGATGCAGGACACCGCGCAACTGAGCCTCTTCGAATTGCCGCTGGCGCTGCCCACCTGGGAGGTATTCGTTATCCGCGCACGGGGGCGCGCCAACGAGCCCGCCGTCGAATGGCTCACCCAAATGTTGATCGCCGACTGACGATCAATCTCGTGCATCGAGATGCTGCGCCAATGCCATTGGATCGCAAGCCTCGGTCCTCCTAGAGTGCGGGTGTCGTTCATCCCGCCCGCCCGGAGTACCGCATGCAAACCCAACCCACGCTGGTCATGATCCCTTGCTTCGCAGGGGCACCATGGCACCTCGAACAAATGACCCACTTGCAGGGCCGCTCCATGCGCACCCTTCGCTTGCCCGACGACGTGCGCGACCTGGAAACACTGGCCAACTTCATCGTTGATCAGGTGAAGGATCTGCAGAGCTATGTGCTGGTCGGCGATTCCTACGGTGCGGTTGCCTCGATCGCGGTTGCAACACGCCAACCCAAAGGCCTCAAGGGACTGGTGCTGTCCGGCGGGTTTGCCAAAAGCCCGATCACCTCGCCCCTGCTCAAGACCCTCGCCGCGCTGGCACCGTTCTTCCCCGGGCCGTTTTACCGCCAGACAACCCTGCGCGTCCACGCCGCGCAACTCGCTTCATCGTTCGACCAGGAAGGAGAAATCCCCTGGTCAACCGCCAAGAGCCGCGCCTTCTTCATCAAGGAAACGCCGCACAAAGCCTACGTCAATCGCGTGCGCTCGATCGAGACAGTCGACTACACGCCCCTGCTGAAGAAGATCGACGTGCCGACGCTGATCCTGACCCCCGAAGAGGACAAGCTGATCGGCAAAGCGGCTGCGGGGATCCTGCTGAAGGGCATCAAGGGTTCACAGGAATTCATCCTGCCGCGTACCGGCCACATGTTCAGGTTCTCGCATCCGGGAGCGTATTCGCTGGAGGTCAGGAAGTTTCTGGAACGGGTGGCGCTTTGAACGAGTATCTGCGGGTGTTTACCTGTCTGTGCTCGTCTGCCGAGGAATCGTCAAACTTGAACGCTTGGGCCGCTCTCGCGATGTAAAAACCCGGACTTTTAACAGCTTGTCAATAGTACGGTTGAGCGACTGTGCGGGAGGTAGCGCGGTAGTAGGCTTTCATGGCGTCACACGACGCGAGTGCCCGATCTGTTCAGATTATTGATAAAGGCAGGTCAGGCCTTTGTTTAAGCCGCATGTCAGATAACTGAAAGGATTCGAACATGAAAAAGTCCATTACTGCTCTGGCCGTATCCGCGACGCTCGCTTTCACCGCAACTGTCGCAAACGCCTCCGTGCATCCGACCCCCCTCAAGGCTCCCCAGCCCGTCAATCAGGTGACCGCCTCTATTGACACTACATTCGGAACCCATAAAACAGCGCGCACAATCCAGATGGCCAGCCTGGCCAGAAGTTGCTCCGATGATCGATATTCCTGGTGGGAATACAGCGGTTGGGAAATCGTCGCTTGTCTCGGAAGCAGCCAGTGGTAACTATTCAGGCGAGCCTGGTGCGTGACGTGTGTGGGCACGCACCAGAGCCTGTTGCTCGATGCATAAACGCTGTGACGCTTTGCGGGCGTACATGAAGTCAAAGCACGAAGCCCGGGTATCCGGCAGCGAGTAAACCAGAACCCGGGCCTTCGATGAGCCAGGAAACTACGAGGCGACGTCAAGGTGCGCCCGTGTCATCCCTTGGTCAGATCAACCAACGGCGTCTGCCGCACCTCAGTCTCGCGCCCAGCCTGAATCTCGCTCACCTGCTTCAAGGCCTTATCCACAGCGGCCTTATCCGCCAACAAGCTGTAGCTGATGCGGAACTGCTTGTGTTCCTTCGGCCCGATTGTGGGCACCAGGTTCAATGGCCGCTGATAACGGCGGTTGTAGGAAAAACTTGTCCCCGGCTCCAGCCCCGTGACATAACCCTGGCCTTGGGTATCGGTGTTTTTCCACAGGGAAAACACCGGCAATGTCTGAGTATTGAAGCCGACCGAAACGCCCAGGCTGCCGGCCTTGTCATGCAACACGGTCAACGTATCGCCCTTGGCATCGGCATACGGCACCACGTTGTAAACCGTTTCGTCATAGTCCTTGGTCGGTGCGCGATAGGTTTGCCATTCGGGCAGATCGCCCTTGGCCTTGTCGTTGAACGGCGACACCTGTTTCACCGGCGCGGCGAAACGAGCGCCCTGCTCCAGGAACGGGGTGCTGAAGTTACTGTGATACAGCGCCTGGTATTCCTTCGGATAGTCGCCGTTGTTGGTCAGGGTGTCGTTCAGGGCGAACACTACGCTGCCGGGTTCGGTGACCAGTTCAGTCGCGACGGAGAAGTCGACCTTCTTGAACGCCTGCTCTTTCAGTTCGCCGCGCAGGGTGATGGCGTACGGTGGTAGTTCGTCGATGTGCAGGGTGACTTTGTTCGCAGGAATGTTGGCGGCCCGACCGTGCAGAGTCAGCAGTTCGCCGTTATCGACGCCGGGGTGCCCGACCCATTCATATCCGCAGCGGGTGACCAGCTCATTGAAACCTTCCAGCCAGCCCAGACCACCGCGGCCATTGAGTTCGATAAAGGACGGATTGACCACTTCCTTGACCGGCGAATCCCAGCCCATGCGCACATTGCCGACCGAGGCCTGCAAGACGTTCATTCCCCGTGTCGGCACTACCGAGAGTTTCATCGTGCCGTTATCGATGTCGACGATGCTGACGCCCTCCTGCCGACCGCCATGCAAGGTGCGCAGGGTAACGCTGAAGGGTTTCTCGGTTTTTACGCCGAGTTGCTGGCTGGTGATCTGCCAGTTCTGGGCGGCTTTGTCGGTATCGAGCAGAACGTAGTCCCAGGCCATGGCGTGGGAGGCAGCGGACAGTGCGCTGAGGGCAACAACGAGTTTGAGCGGGGTCATGGCAGCAGCCTTTCTTGGAGTTGTGCGCTTTTTATAAACGTGATGAAACGTTTCAGCAAGCTTAAAAAGTGACACAACACCAGTCAATACCAAGAAAGATCTGGGACAAACCGGAAAAACGAGTCGATGCCATTGCGGGCTGGCTCGAGCTCCCACATTAGATCGAAGGTGAACACCGGTTTTGTGCACATTCGAGATCAACTGCAGGAGCGAACCTGCTCGCGATGGCAATCTCGGTAACGACTCAGGGAAACCAATCAACCCCATGCCGCAAATCCACCGCGAGTTTCTCCAGCGCTTTGGCTGTCACCGTCATTGGCGGATCCGGAGGCACGCTCAAGGCGCTGCATCACGACGGCCCGTGACGACACATGTTCTCCATGGGCGGTATCTCGCACTCGCAGCTGGGTTAAGGCACAGGCACGCAGTTTGCTGTCGATAGCCAAGTTGAAGAGTGCCAAATCCCGTGTTTTCTCCGCTAGCTGGAGTCTGACCCGAATGGCCCAGATATCTCTGACTTGAAGCGGTGCTTTCTGCCCGACAATTTTTCCCTTGTTCCAAGGCTGATGGCTGTGTGCGGCATTAGTGTTCATGGCTGATCCTCCACGTTGAGGGAGGATAAGGGTGGATCAGTCACGGTGAGTGAGGCCCGCAATCCGACCCAAAGCAGTCCTTGATGTATGTTCGTTGTCGCCATATGTTACTGGCATTCAAGGAGGATTCTGACTGATGGCACGCGTGGGATTGATACTGACACCCGGTTTTGCGGACTGGGAATATGCTTTCATTGCTGGAACTGCGTCCCCGTATTACGGGATCGACGTCAGGTTTTTCGCTTCTGCTACGGGGCAGTTCCGCTCGCAGGGTGGATTGGATGTAACTGTCGATAGCAGTTTGCAACAATGTCTGGACTGGAAACCGGACGTTGTCGTCGTCATTGGAGGAATGGTCTGGGAACGTGCAGAAGCACCGGATATTCGAGACTTTCTTCATGCTAGTCGTTCAAGTGGAGCAACAATTGCCGGTATATGTGGGGGAACGCTGGCACTTGCGAGGGCCGGGCTTCTCGACACGGTTCCTCATACCTCGAACAGCTCTGACTTCTTACAACAAAATGCCGTAGGTTATGAAGGGCGCACTCTTTATCGAAGCAGTCCAGTAGCGGTGGTTGCAGACCGCATCATAACCGCTCCAGGCACTGCACCCGTTAATTTCACCTGCGCAGTGTTCGAAGGAGCCGGGCTATCTTCAGAGATCATTTCTCAGTTCAGGTCAATGTTGGCAGCGGAACATCGGTGACCGCCACGTCCTACAAAACAGCCGATCAGGTGATGTATTCGAGTCGCTACTTTTGACCGAAAGCAGGCGGGTACTACCTTGTTTCAGCTGCGTCAGGAGGCCAGTCCTCATAGAAAGAGCCGCCTACAGGGATCGGGTGGCCATCCATATGGTACGCAGCCCATGCCAATAGGTGTGCCATGCGTTCTGCAGCAACTGGCGACAGTCCGCAAGACTCTCTGACTTCGTCTAGCCGCACTCGGCAAACATCGAGGAGGCGTCGAACGCCTGAAAATCCACCGAGATAGAGATAGAACTCGTCGAGAACGATACCCACGCCTGAAACACCATAGGTGCCGGCGACACCTGGCGCCTCCTCATATATGGCCTTCACATTATGACCTTCCAAGGTCGCGACAGCGGTTAGTACCTCGCAAAAAGTATCTTTCATGCTGTTGCTGACCCAGAGGTCATAGCTGTTGCCGATGATGATGGGCGCGCCCATGAGTCTTACCCTGATTTCGATAATGGAATGCTATGAAGAAGAGACGGATTCAGCCATGTAGCCAGTTTTGAATAGGCCGTCTCGGCTCCGATTATTACCGTTTTTGGCTGGAAAAGGCCATGCGTGGGCGGCCACTCTTGGCCGGAAGGAGTCAGCCACGCACGGCCGCTTCTGGTCGGAACCGGACGGTGAAGTCCCAAGATTTTTTTAACAAACGGAGTCTCCCTACATGGAAGTCATCAATAATTTGCAGCCCGAAGCGTGTGCAGGCATGGAGGAAATCCGGCGCGAGATCGATGCCCTTGATCAGGCTGTCATCCAGCTGTTGGGCAAGCGCTTTCACTACGTACTCGCGGCCTCGAAGTTCAAGACCTCGGCGACTTCAGTGCGTGCGCCAGAGCGGTTCAAGGCCATGCTGGTAACTCGACGCGAATGGGCAGAGGCGGAGGGCCTGAATCCGGATGCAATCGAGAAAATGTACAGCGACCTGGTGAATCACTTCATTGCAGAAGAGATGAAGCACTGGGCTGCTCATCAAGCTGACACTTGATACCAGTGGCCGGGCTGTCTGCCGTGAGAAATCGATTTCGGCAGTCATGACAGGCAGCAATCGGCCAAAAGCGGACGTTCAACGGAGCGGGAATCACCTACCGAAGTTCTTCTTGATGACTTTCGAATTGGACGTGTCTTTTTTCAGCATGAGCTTGATACACATCAAGTACATAGGGTCGCGGACAGTGTAAGCACCCGACTGCTCGTTTCTGGTCAGCAGAGGATTTGCACCAGCGGCCAAATCGGAAAGGATGTTACCTATCCCCATGTGTTTTACCGCCGTACTTGGGAACTCGATTCTGATACGTCTGTCGATGTCGTTGGCATCGAATTGGTGGCTCGAGATTCTTCCGATACAGTAGATCGCTTGGTTTCTGCGAGCCACCGTTGTGTCACGGCTGTTAAGGTGTCCTTCAATAGCGGTATAGCAAGCCCGAAGCCCGCTGAGCAACCACTCTTCGTCAGCTCTCTCTAAGAGTTTGGTGTCATATACCCAGCTGTTGTCCTCGATTTCATGGGCGAGCGCTTCACAGTATTCATGGACACGTTGTGCGATGCCTAACGTTACAGACCAGATATGGTCGGCAACTTCAATATATTGTGAGCCAGTCAGGTTAATGTCGAGCTGAGCAAAACCCTTTCGGATGACTTCTTGAACCTGCCCCGAATCGAGTCCTTCTACCTTCCGGATCTCGAAAATTCGGTTAGCGACCGAGTCAGAGTTCTTCGTCTCTCGAAAATACTGTAGGACCCCATTGGGTACCCCAACAATTAGGAAGTTGATGTTGCATTGAGAATAACGACTATCGTCTAGGAGGATGATCAGATCGGCCAGCTCGGACATCAGCTCAGGCGTGTCAAAGATGGACTCGAGGTTGTCGAGAACAATTATCTTCTTCTGTGCTCTGCCAGCGGAACCACTATCTGCGAAAAGCCGAAACGCCCTGAGAAGCGGGTCCTCCTGCGCTACTGTATAGCTATCAGTATGCTTCAGGCCACCCTTCATGACTGCCGCGTTCACTTCCGCGGCTTTCTCTTCGCTGTAGCCAAGCTTGGACGCAGTACCTGGCTCTGTGATCGCCCCGCAAATTTCCTCGGTAATGGATTTATTGCGAGAGGCGTTCGCACAGTTTGCCACCACATAAGGTAGGCCATTGTTGGAGAGTGCTACCTTAAAGAGCCAGGTCTTCCCGTTGCCGCTTTCACCGAATAACAATGTATGGCTGTGCCGGCCAAATGCCTTGGCTAGATCTTTTTCTAACCTAGGGCGTGCGACATACATTGCAGGATTCAGCTCCCTTGAGCGCGGCGTGAAAACCTCGTTGATCGCTTTCCTGCTCATGTTATTTCCGTTCTTGGCTCGGTAATGGCAATGCGATGGTACCTGTGTTTGAGCCGGATAGAAAACCACGGCAGTACACTGAAATGGATACTGGAAGGCGAAGATATGTCCGAATGATGTGTTGGTGGCCGTTCTGGCTCGATAGCTGTCAGCGGTGGCCACTGTTTTCGACCTGCCTCGACCGTTCATGGAGGGTTGCTACGTTCGAAACCATACCCTCGTTCGAAGGTACTTCTGCTGGTGTGATTGTAAGCTGCACCGCTGGAAGGCTGCGTTGGTCACGTCTGTAATCGGCCAAAAGCGGACAGTTATTCAGGTTAGCAATCCTTCCTTGAAGCTTGAAGGCATCTATGAAACTAGGGTTGATTCATATCGGTTGTTTCCTATCCTTCCACGCGCTACCCTCGCCAGATATCATAAAACTACCGAGTCAAGCTGAGGATCTTTTATAATAGACTAAAATCTGCATACTATGGACAATTCATAAAATCAAGTTGAAGAGTTTACAAATTTTTAGCAACCATGGAATAAATGTATGCACGTAACTGTTAGTTGGGATATATCTGCTACAGGAACAAAATGGACAGAAATAAATAACGAAATGAAAGGTACTCTTCAAGGGTACTCATGGGTTCGACCTCTAAAATCACTGTATGTGGTGAAAGTTGACTCACCAGAAGAGCGCGGAGAGTTAAAAGATGCACTAATTAGTATCATTAAGAAGAATAAGGATAAGAAAATTCATTTGCTCATAACTCCTCTTATGCAGGGGGGGAGCTACACCGGGTGGCTTCCCAAAAGTCTTTGGGAAAAACTCGACCAGAGGACTAAATAATGACCGCCTCTGATAATCAACTAGAAAACCCGCCGTTACATGATGAAGTAGAGCGCTTTGAAGGAACGCCATCTTCGGAAAACCCTACAGGAGATGCATTTAATGTCACGGTGTCGATTCCGGACTCCATAAACATAAAAATGGTTGACGCATCCGCTCTATCTGACTACGAGGTCTGGGTTTTCATTTCGTCACTTTTATCTAGCGCGTTTGTCGGATTCCTGGTTGCCTATTTACAAGCGGTTGATGCTAACTCGGCGAGTAAAACATATGCAGGTTGGGTGGTAGTTGTTTTTGGCATCCTGTTTTTAGTATCGTTAAGTACAGGCTTCTCTAAGCGACTAACTCTAAACAAAAAAGGGAAAAATATACAACTTAGAACAACAAGTGCATCAATATCAAAAAAAGGCGCTTAATTTGACGCATATCTGTTGGTTCCCTCCAATTTATGCCTATCTGCTCTAAAAGGACGCTTCTGGCCGTTTGCTGCCATCCAATAGAGCGCTGCAATCGACCCTTTGTCGCCTCTGCGCCCACCCCGCCTTTTTCGGTCTGTACTTCTGGTTAAACCCTGTCGCTAAAACGAGGTGCATGCGATGAACAACGACCAGATGGCACCCGAGACAAAAGGCGTTTCGGTGCAGTTGCTGGCAACAGTTGACCTTGGCCCGGAGATCGACGGCATGGCCGGGCGCCAACTCAGGATGCGTAGGGTGACCATCGAGCCTGGCGGCGTCTTTGGCCCGATTCATAACCATGTAGACAGGCCCGGCACCGTCTACATTCTGCAAGGCACCATCACAGATCATCGCGATGGCGTCGCCAGGGATTACGGGCCGGGAGTGGGCTGGCCCGAGGACAGGAACACCACGCACTGGCTGGAGAACAGAGGAACGATTGCGGCAGTGGAGATCTCGGTCGATATTGTCCGGCAGGAGTGAGCGCTGGCCGTATTCGGACGCAGCGATCCCTCACAACCGGCCTTTCAACCACAGCGAAACTCGCAGGCCACGCTGTCCCACCTCATCCACAAACCCCAGGCCCACCCGCGCCCCGGTTCGCTCGGCGATTGCCGTGACGATCGACAGCCCCAAGCCAGACCCCGCCTCCCCCGTGCCCAGGCTGCGGTAAAACGGGTCGAACACCAGCGATTGCTCTTCAACGCTGATACCCGGCCCGGAGTCCCTGATCTCGATGAGCACGCCCTGCTCCGCTGGCTCGACACTCAAGTCGACCCGGCCGCCCTCCGGGGTGTAGCGGATGGCGTTGTCCACCAGGTTCTTGATCAGGATGAACAGGTCCAGTTCGTTGATCACGACCTGCACGTCCTCGACGCTTTCCACGCCGATATCGATGCCCTTGTTCTCGGCCAGTGGCAGCAGGTCTTCCAGCACCCGGCGAAACACGGCATGCACCGAAACCGCCGTCTCGGCTCGTTGCGTAACTGATTGCGCGGCGGCCAGGGCCAGCAGTTGCTCGATGAGTTTGCGGCTGCGCTCGATGCCTTGGGCCAAAGGCATAAAGTTTTGCCGGGTTGCCTCGGACATGGGCGTGGACGCCAACCGCTCTGCCTGCAGCGACAGTGCGGTCATTGGCGAACGCAGTTCATGGGCGGCATCGGCGATAAACCGCCGTTGCGTTTCCATGGCCTGCGCAACGCGTTTGAGCAACCGATTGATAGCCACGACAAAAGGCCGGATTTCGCTCGGCAAGTGCTGTTCATCGACAGGGTGCAGCGCCTGCTGGTCGCGCTGATCAATCTCTGCCGAGAGCGTCGCGATGGGCCGGAACAGTTTGCGCACCAGGTCCCCGACCACCAACAGCAGCACCGGGAACAGAATGAGAAACGGCAGCAGGCTGCGCCAGGCGCTTTCCCGCGCCTCCTTGTCGCGCACGTCGGCCTCTTGCGCGACCACAATGCGTTCGCCTGTCGAGGTGGTCCTGACCAGAACGCGAAAGTTTTCACCGGCGATGTTCAGCGTCGACAAGCCATCGGCCAATGTCACCGGAAACGGCAACGGAATGCTGGCGTCGTCGTTGCCGGTCGCTTTGGTGCTATCGGCCAGGTACTGCACGATGATCCGCGACTCTTCGTCATCGCCGACGATCCGTTCGGCACCGGGATAGCGCAGGGTCATGTGCTGGCGATCGAACAACACCGCCACCTGGTGCAAGCTTTCGTCCTGCATCTCGTGCGCTTCTTTGAGGGCGGAGATGAACGCGAACGCCCCGGCCAGCACGGCGACGATGAGAATCGCCAGTGACAGCGTGACGGAAAGCCGCAACTGCACCGAGTCGCTCAGACGCCTTTTGAAACCATCCATCCCATCCCCCTGACGTTCTTGATGACATGGTTCCCCAGTTTTCGCCGCAACGCGTGGATCAAAAACTCCACCGCGTTGCTTTCCACTTCGTTGCCCCAGCCGTAAATCCGGTCCTCCAGTTCACTGCGCGAAAGAATGGCCCCGGGGCGAATCAACAGCGCCTGCAACAGTGCGAACTCGCGACTGGAAAGTTGCACCTCGGCGAAGTCAGCGGTGGAGGCCTGTTTGGAAACCAGATTCAATGAAACCTCGCCGTTATCCAGCAGCGATTGCGCGCTGCCACCGCGACGGCGCAGTACCGCGCGTATGCGCGCCAGCAATTCGGCCATGGCGAAGGGTTTGAGCAGGAAGTCATCAGCGCCGCCATCGAGCCCGCGCAGGCGGTCATCCAGGCCATCGCGGGCGGTGATGATCAGCAGCGGCACCGGGTTGTTGCGTGCACGAATGGCATCCAGCACATCGAGCCCGTCCTTGCCCGGCAGGCCGAGGTCGAGCAGCACCAGGTCGTACGTCTGCGTGTCCAGCGCCGCCAACGCGGTGAGGCCGTTTTTTACCCAGTCGGTGGCGTAGCTCGCGTCCTTGAGCGCACCTTCGATGGCATCCCCAATCATCGGGTCATCTTCGACCAGCAGAATCCGCATGCACCGCTCCGACAGAAAAAGGCGCGACGGTGATTCCCGTCGCGCCTGTATTGAAGCACTTGAACCGGCGTTTGTCCGCCGCCGGTTCCGTGCCGACTTACTGCTGGCCTTTCATCGCATCGAAAGCCTTGAGCAAGTCGTCCATGGCCGACTTGCAGTCAGCCTGCTTTGGCGTACTGGCGCGCAGGGCATCAAGCGCACGGTCAATGGCTTTGTCCAGTACATGCCAGTCAGCGGCGGCCCGAGGCTTGATGCCGGCTTCGGCGGAGTCCCAGGTTGTTTCCAGATCCTTGATACGGGTCTTGGCACCGGGCAGGTCGTTTTTATCGACCAGTGCACTGACGTCGGCGGCGATGCTGCGGAACTCGCTCAGGTCGCCCAGTTTCGAGCCGGACTGCGCCGGGGCACTCATCGAGCTGGTCGATGCGCCGGCAGCGGGTTTGTCGGCGGGTTTCGAGCAACCGGCGAGGCTGCCGAGCAGTACCAGAGACGAGATGATCGCAACGTGACGAATAGTCGTTTGAAAGGCGCGCATGTGGTTTCCTTGATAGATGTCTGAACGTTATTGAATGGCGGTTTTACGGTTGCCAAGGCTGATTTGCGCGACGGCCACCAACAGCACGATGACGGTCAGGAAGATCGCGCTGGTCCAGGCAGCGCCCATACCGAGGCCACCATAGGTCTTGGCCTGAGTCAGCAGGTCGCCGAGGGAGGCGCCGAACGGACGGGTGAGGATGTAGGCGATCCAGAACGTCAGCACCACGTTGGCCCCCAGGCGCCACGCCAGCAGCGTCGCCGCAATCAGCGCGCCGAAAATCACCGCACCCACGGTGAAGCCCAGGCCCAGCGCTTCGGTCGCCAGATCGCCGGCAGCGGTGCCCAGGGCAAAGGTGCAGAGCACGGTGGACCAGTAGAAAAGTTCGCGACGCGGCGTGTTGATTTCGCGAATCGACAGGTTGCGCTCCAGGCTGAACCAGAGCAGGAAATTCAACGCCAGCAGCACCGAGAACACCGCCGTGCTGACGTACAGGCTGATGTCGAGCATGTCGGTCATGATGTCGGTGATCTGCGTGCCGACGATGCTCACCAGCACCACGGTCAACCAGTAGATCCACGGCGAGTAGGCGGTTTTGCGCATTTGCAGGAACAGCGCGCCGCCCAGCAGCAACGCCATGCCGATGCTGGTCCAGCCAGCGCCGAAACCCGCATCCACGGCCAGGAAGTCGGCGCCGGTTTCACCCACCGTCGTCGATAGAATCTTGATCACCCAGAAGGCCAGTGTCACTTCGGGGACTTTGTTCAGCCATCCGGTTTTAGCGGAATTCATGTGCGGGTAACCTCTCCTGAGCAGCGTCGAACTTGCGCTGAACGAACGATACGGCCCGATACTTAGCTGAGACTGAGGGCGCAAACCGATTTATCCTCGTCACCCGGCCGGAATCGGCATACGCTGCCAGATTGAAGGATCAACCCTCTTCAATCCCGACCCCAAGGTGCGAGTTTGCAGTCCACGCCATGACCGCGAGGCATGGATCATGAATACCTCTTCCCCAACATCCCTGCGACCCGTTCGCCGGCTCACCCACCTGTTCTATTTGCTGTACAGCCTGACGAGCTATCTGCTCTTTCTCGTCACCACCCTGTACCTGATCGGCTTTCTTGGCAGACTGCTGGTGCCCAGGCACATCGACTCGGGGCCACAATCCCCCCTCGCTATATCGATAGTCGTCGATATCCTGCTTGTCACCCTGTTCGGCCTTCAGCAGAGCATCATGGCCAGAAAAGGCTTCAAGGCCTGGCTCACCCGGGTGATCCCCGCCGCCATCGAGCGCGCCACCTACGTGTTATGCAGCAGTCTGGCGCTGGCGCTGCTGTTGTATGCCTGGCGACCGATTGCCCTACCGGTCTGGAGCGTTGAATCGCCCGCCCTGGGCGCCGTGCTTACGGGCCTGTTCTGGCTAGGCTGGGGGCTGGTGTTGCTGGCGACGTTTCTGATCAGTCACTTCGAGCTGTTTGGTCTGAAGCAGGCCATTCGGGCCTTTCAGGACATCCAGCCAAAGCCCTCGGGTTTCCTCACGCCATCGCTGTACAAGGTGGTCAGGCACCCGATGTACCTGGGCTTTCTGATCGCCTTCTGGGCGACGCCGGTGATGAGCGTCGGACATCTGCTGTTCGCCCTGACCAGTAGCGTGTACATCCTGATCGGCGCGCATCTGGAAGAGAAAGATCTGGTCAGCGCTTTCGGCCGCCAATACCTGGACTATCAGCAACGCGTCGGCATGTTGCTGCCGTTTCGCAAAGCAGCGCGGGCGGCCAACAATCGGAAAAAAACGCCTTAGTCGGGAGCGTACCGGGCGCGGCTGAAGCACCGCTCCGCCCGGCTCACCGGAAATTTTTCTCGGCAGCCGGTTCGATCACCTAACCTCATAGATTGTGTGATCAACGAGAACCGGCCCTACCCATGCGCAATGCCTTGAAGTCATTGTTTTTTGTGACGCTGATCCTGCTCGCCCCGGGCGGTTCGACGCTGTGGGCGGCGGACTTACTGACGCCATCGATGACCACCACGATACCGTTGGTGGAAGTCTCGCAAAGTGATCTGCAAGCCCTGCAATTGCGCCTCGACGGGTTGAAGCAGCAGATTTCCGCTGCCAACAATTACAATCAGCTCGAAGGCCCGCAGGACCGGGTACAGGCATTCATCCTGGATGTCGATCGCTTGTCCGCGTCGTTGTTGCCGCAGCAGGCGCAACTGGCCGTGCAATTGGGAGTGCTCGGCGCGGCACCGGATACGCAGATCGCCGCCGAACAAGTCGACATCGCCGCGCAACGGGCGACGCTCAGTGAGCAAAAGACCAGGGTCGATACCACGCTCAAGAGCCTCGCTGCGCTCAAACAAAGCGCTGCCGACCTGATCACGCAAATTGCCGGCATCCGGCGCACGCTGCTCGAAAGCGAACTGACACTGCGCACCGACAGTATTCTGAGTCCGGACTTCTGGTCGCCTTTGGTTTCGCCGGCGCCCGACGACCGGCAGCGGCTGATTTTTTTCATCGATCAGGTAAACAGCACCTGGGCCACGGTCTGGGCACCCGGGCAGCGGCTTTTCACTTGCGTGCTGGTGCTGTTGGCGGCGGTGTTCTGGACCGCCGGACGTCGCCTGGCCGAACGCGGGCTGACCTGGCTGTGCATTCACCGTATGCCGGAGGGACGTCTGCGCCGCAGCGCGCTGGCGTTCGCCTCGGCACTGGCGACGTTGGGCACCACCGCCATCGCCCTGCACCTGCTGTTTTATGCCTGCACTCGTCACGCGCCATTGACCCCGGTGCTGTCGACGTTTTCCGAAGAATTCGAAAAAGCCGTGTACGCCTGCGTCCTGATCACCGCCCTGAGCCGCGCGCTACTGTCGACGCAACATCCGTCGTGGCGGCTGCCAGCGATCGCCGATGCCGTGGCACTGGCGCTGAAACCCTATCCGCGGATTCTCGCCGCCACCCTGTTGGTGCTGGTGACGCTGGTGCAGGTCAGCAACGCCACTGGCATGAGCAGCCAGATCGTGATTGCCGAGCGCGGGGTGATCGCCATTGTAGTGATCGCAATTCTGGTGCCGATGCTGATGCGCACCGGCAGGGTTCGCAAGGCGTTGATCACCGCCAATGACCCGGCGGCGGGCAGCACGTTTGCCGGGGTGATCTACAGCGTTGCCACGGTGTCGATGTGCATCTCGGCACTGGCGCTGCTCACTGGCTACGTGTCGCTGGCGCGGTTCATCACCTATGAACTGGTGTGGGCCTATATCGTGCTGTCGGGGTTCTATTTGCTGATCGAAGTGGTCAGGGACGCCTGCGAATACCTGTTCTCTCCGCGCTACTCCGCCGGCAAAACCATCAAGCAGACACTGGGCATGGGCGATCGACGACTCGAGCAAATCTCGACAGTACTGTCTGGCGTCAGCCGCGCCGGGCTGTTGTTGCTGGCGATTATCGCGCTGTTCGTCGGCGGCATCGGTACCACGCTCGGCCAGTTGACCACCAACATCATGGGCATCCTCGGCGGCGCCGGGTTACGCAAGCTGAACATCGTGCCCGGCCATCTGATCAATGCGGTGCTGGCGCTGCTGATTGGCATCTACCTGATCCGTGCCCTGCGCCGTTGGCTCGACAACGAGTTCCTGCCCAAGACCGACATGGACCCGGGCATGTGCGCGTCACTCAGCACACTGTTTTCCAACATCGGTTATGCCGCAGTCATCCTGCTGACCCTGTCGTCACTGGGTGTGCGCTGGACCAACCTCGCGTGGATCGTCAGTGCGCTGTCGGTGGGGATCGGCTTCGGCCTGCAGGAGATCGTCAAGAACTTCGTGTCCGGGCTGATCCTGCTGACCGAGCGCCCGGTAAAGGTCGGCGACCTGATCAGCATCAGCGGCGTCGAGGGCGACATCCGCCGGATCAATGTGCGGGCCACGGAAATCCAGCTCAGCGACCGCTCCATCGTGATCGTGCCCAACTCACAGCTGATCTCGCAAAACCTGCGCAACGTCACCCTCGGCGGCAGTGCCCAGGGGGTAGCGAGCCTGGAACTGATGTTCCCGCTGGACATCGACCCCGAGCAGGTCAAGGAACTGCTGCTCAATACCTACCGGGAAAACGAGAACATCCTGGATAAGCCGGCGTCGTACGTGCGTTTCAGCAAACTCTCGCCGGAGGGCATCACCCTGACGGTGACGGGCTATGTCGGCAGCCCGCGGATAGTTGGCGGGACCAAGAGTGATCTGCTGTTCGAGATTCTCAAGCGCCTGGGGGATGCCGGTATTGCGCTGGCGAAACCTGCGTCGAGTCCCTGACAGACCATCAAAACCTGTGGGAGCAGGCTCACTCCTACAGGGTTCTGTGCTGAACACGAATTTGGCGACTGGCCAAGATCATTGTGGGAGCGGGCTTGCTCGCGAATGCGCCGGGTCAGGCAAAGGGGTGTTGACTGACACGGCCCCTTCGCGAGCAAGCCCGCTCCCACAGGATTCTGTGGTGAACACGAATTTGGCGACTGGCCAAGATCATTGTGGGAGCGGGCTTGCTCGCGAAGGCGCCGGGGCAGGCAAAGAGATGGTGACTGACACAGCCTCTTCACGAGCAGGCTCACTCCTACAGGGGGTACCTGCTAACCACAGGATCGATGGCTGGCAGAAATCCCTTGTGGGAGCGAGCCTGCTCGCGAATGGGTTCAGGCCGGCGCCCAGCGCCGGTGCAGCCACCGCGCAAACGCGTCCAGCGCAAAACCCAGCACGCCGATCAGCAGCACCATCGCCATCAGTTCCGAATACGCCAGGCGGTCCCGCGTGTCGAGAATGAAGTAACCCAACCCAGCGCTGACCCCAAGCATTTCGCACGGCACCAGCACGATCCACAGAATGCCGATCGACAGCCGCACGCCGGTCAGCACATGGCCGAGCACCCCGGGCAGGATCACCTTGCGCAGGGTTTCCCAGCGGGTGGCGCTGAGGCTGCGACTGAGCTGCAGCCAGCGTGGGTCGAGTTGACGCACACCGGCCACGGTGTTGAGCAGGATCGGCCACACCGCAGCGAAGGTCAGCAGAAAGTAGATCGGCTGATCGCCAACCCCCATCAGCATCACCACCACCGGCATCCACGACAGCGGCGAGATCATCCGCAGAAACTGAAACGCCGGCGTGGTCGCCGCTTCCAGATGCCGGTAGCTGCCGATCATCAGCCCCAGCGGTACACCAATCAGCAATGCCAGCAGCAGGCCGAGCAGAATCCGCTTCAGGCTGACCAACACATGCTCGTACAGCTCCGGGCGCAGCAGCAGTTCGCCGAGGCTGGCCAGCGTGGTTTCCGGGGAAAAGCGCAACGCCAGGCTGTCGTTGCCGCCGAGCAGATGCACGCCCAGCCACCACAACAGCAACAGGCACAACAGCCCGGCGACACCCAGCGCGCCGTGCAAGGTCGAGGAAGATCGCTGACGCATCAGAGGCTGAACTCCTCGCTGCGCTCGAAGCTTTCCGGCAAGCCGAATGCCTTCATCCCGCCGACTGCAGCAATGGCATTACGCACGAAGCGATCGTCCACCAGATCCCTGGCGGACTGCTGCGGATCAAGGCTGGCGAGAAAACCCTTGTCGCCTTCGATCAAAGTGTCCTTCAGGCGCTTGACCAGTTCCTCGGTGTAGCTGGGGAACGGGTACGGCTGGAAATCGATGCGCTGCTCGTCCCAATGGCTGTGCTGGATCGCCCCGCTGCTCAGGTACAACTCACGGTCGCTGGCGGCCGGCGACAGCACCCGGTCGAGCACTGGTTGCGCGTGGGGCGTGTAGCGATTGGCGCCGTCCTTGGACAGCAGTTTGGCCGCCTCGGCGCGGTTGTCGCGGGTCCAGACCTGCGCCTTGACGATGGCGTTGACCACTTTCTGCGACCACTCGGGGCGGTTGTTCAGGTCCTGCTCGTGCATGAACACCACACAGCAGGCGTGATTGCGCCAGACGTCGCCGGTAAAGCGCTGCACGCGACCGACCTTGAGTTCCTCGGCCAGCGCGTTGAACGGCTCGGCGACGATGTAGCCGGCAATCCGTTTGGTCGCCAGGGCCGGCGGCATGTCCGACGGCGGCAGCACCAGCAGGTTGACCTCGTTCGGCGCCAACGCGGCGCTGGCCGGCTTGCTCACCGGCACCAGGCCGTGATCGCGCAACAGCTGCTGCACTACCACGTTATGGATCGAATACCAGAACGGAATCGCCACCGACTGCCCGCCCAGTTGCTTGACCTCGGTGATGCCCGGCGCCACGGTCAGGCCCGAGCCGCCGACGTGGTTCCACGCCACGACCTTGGCCGGCACCTTACTGCCGTAGCGCGCCCACACGGTCATCGGCGACAGCAGGTGAATCACGTTGACCTGCCCGGAAATGAACGCCTCGATCACCTGCGCCCAACTGCGCAACAGCACCGGACGCTCGGCCTTAATCCCTTCGGCCTCGAACAGGCCATTGTTGTGCGCGACCAGCAACGGCGTGGCGTCGGTGATCGGCAGATAACCGATGCGCACCGGCGCGTTCGGCTCGGATGCAGCGCGGGCGTTCAGGCTGTTGAGCAGCGGCAACGCGCCGCCAGCGGTCAGCAAGGCGCTGAGTTTGAGGAAGTCACGACGTGTGTGAGTGAAGTCGTCCAGGCACATGGTCAATCTCCAACGTAGCGGGCACAGGTTGAGTGAGAGGATTGCGGCTCGCCCGCCGAAGGGTTTTGAGAATGTCGATACGCAGCGCACCCAGTTCCTCGACCAGCTCGGCCCGCGGCTGAGGCAAGTCGATGCGCCATTCGCCGAGGATGTGCGCCGGGCTGTTACCCAGTAGCAGAATCCGCTCGGAGAGCAGCAGGGCTTCGTCAATATCGTGGGTAATCAAGACGGCTGCGGTGTGGTGTTCGGCAATCAGTTGCAGGAGCAACTGCTGCATGTCGGCGCGGGTGATTTCATCCAGGGCGCCGAACGGTTCATCCAGCAACAATACCTGCGGCTGACGCGCCAGACAGCGGGCCAACGCGGTGCGCTGGGCCATCCCGCCAGACAGCTGCGCCGGGTGCTGCAACCGCGCGTGTTCGAGGCCGACAGCAGTAATCGCGTGGTCGATCCGCGCCTTGCGTTGCTCGGCCATCAGGTGCGGCTGACGGGCGAAATCAAGACCGAAGGCGACGTTCTTTTCCAGGGTCAGCCACGGCAACAGGCTCGGGTCCTGAAACGCCACTGCCACCCGTGGGTGCGCACCAGTCAGCGGTTCTCCGAGCAGGCTCACCCGGCCCTGTTGCGGCGCCTGCAAACCGGCGAGCACCCGCAGCAGACTGGACTTGCCGACGCCGCTGGGCCCGAGGATGCTCACCACTTCGCCAGGCTGCAGTTGCAGATCGAAGTGTTCCAGCACGGTGTGCCAGCCCTTCTCTCGTGGGTAGCCGAGGCTGACGCCCTGCGCCTCCAGCAACGCTGCAGTCATGCCGTCGCTTCCCGTTGCTGCCGCTGCAATTGGGCGCGCAGTTGCACCAGGCTCGGGGTGACGATCGGCACGAACGCCGACTCGCGCCAGCGCCGGGCAAAACCACTGCCGTGCGCGGTCAGATACGCCTTGCCGCCGCTGGCCTGCAATTCCAGTTGCACGGCGTTGGCGGCGGATTCGGCCAGCGCAATGCGCACCTGGAACAAGGCACCCGGCTGGGTCAGGAAACGCCCATCCTGCAAGCCTTGCTTGAGCTCGCTGACGGTCTGCGCCAGTTGCTCGCGTTGCTCATGTAGCGGCTCCAGCAGAATCGAACGACCATCCTGCAAATGCCCTTCGACCTCTGCCAGCGCACGCCGCGCCAGACCGATCGCCATGCCGCACTGCAAGCCGAGAAACGCCGGGCGTACCGCCGGCAGAAACTGGCGCGCATCCTCGTGCAGCAGCCATTCACGACCAACCGCCACTTGGGCAAAATCGATGGCCGCGGTGTTGCTCGATTGCAGCCCCATCAGTTGCAGATCGGCCGAGCGCTGCACGCCGGCGGCGCCATCAGGGATCGCCAGCACGAACGGCGCACCGCCCTCCTCGTGCTCGATCGCCGCCGCCACGACAAACCCGCCTTGGCGCAGATTGGTCACCCAGTGCAGGCGCCCGTTCAAGGTCCAGCCGTCAGTGGCACTGGCCGCGCGCACTTGCAGCGCTTCGATGCCGGACAGGAACTTCATCGCGTTGGACAAACCAGTGGCCCCGGCCAGCTCGCCGCTGAGCAGCGACGGCAGCAGTCTGTCCCGGAGCGCGGTGTTGGGGCTGTGCAGCAGGTATTCGATAAAGGCGCGTTGGCCCCAGAACACAAACGCCGCCGCCAATGAATGGCTGGCAACGGCCGCCAGCGTTTCCACGGCATCACTGACGTGACCACCGCTGCCGCCCTGCGCCGGGCTGATCCCCACGCGCAGCACCCCGGCCTGCGCCAGTTGCGTCAGCACCTGCTGCGGATCGCCGTCGCCCGCATCCAGGGCCTGGGCGTTGTGTTCCAGCCATTCAATCAATGCCGGATTGAGCATGTCGTTTCTCTCCTTGTACGCAGCCGCATCAACCATAGACGATGCGGCCTGAAGCGCTCGCCGATTACGCGCGATACGCGGCCAGCTCAGGGTTGAGCGGCGTGTCGGCAAACACGTTGGCGAAGTTGCACAGGGTCGCCAGGCTGACACCGAGGATCACCTCCAGCGCGTTACCTTCGGTGTAGCCGGCGGCCTTGAATTGATTGAAGGTCTGATCACTGACCTTGCCTCGGGTGGCAATCACTTCGCGGGCAAACGCGGCCAGGGTTTCCAGTTTTTCCACGGGTACGCTGGCTTTCTCACGCAGCGCACTGACCACTTCCGGCGGCAGTTTTGCCTTATTCAGCGCAACCGCGGTATGACCTGCGACACAGAAATCGCAACCATGGTTGGTCGCAGCAATCAGCTGCACCACTTCGCGCTCGGCGAGGCTGAGTTCGGCTTTGCCATTGAGCGCCGATACCGTAACGTAGGTTTCCAGCGCGGCCGGGGCGTTAGCCAATACGGCCAGCAGATTGGGAATGAACCCGGAGTTCTTCTGCGCATTCTCCAGGAATGGTTTGGCGGCTTCGGGAGCGCTTTGCGCAGTGTGTAGAGTGACGCGCGACATGGAGTGGACTCCTGCTGTTGAGTGTCCGGCCAGTCTGTTGGTTATAAAAATTCCGATCCATATTCTAAAGTAGCGATTACTTGCTCCTGAGTGTTTCCATTAGATGATTTCGTCCAGCCCACTGGTTGATTGGTTATTAGAAAGCCTTGAACTCGATGCCAGCCTGTTCCACATCGGCCGCTATTGCGGTGCCTGGCACGCCAGCACGCACGGGCTGGCGCGCGCCAGTTTTCACCTGATCGTGCAGGGCCATTGCTGGTTGCACATCGACGGTCATCCGGCGGCATTGCGTCTGGACAGCGGCGACGCGGTATTTCTGCTGCGCGACCTCAACTACCGGCTCTCCAACACTGAAAATCCGGCCATCGCTCAAACGCTGCCGCGCATGGCCATGACTGCGCTCGACAGCCAGGCACAGGACGGTGTCGGTCTGGTCTGCGGCTTCTTCCACTTCAAGTCCGGGTTGTCATCGCTGATCATCGAAGGCTTGCCGGACTGGATCATCCTGCGTGCCGGCGACCCGGGTTCCAGTGCGGCGCGGGCCTTGTTCGAGTTGATCCTGCAAGAATGCGAACGCCTGCCGGCGCCCTCCTCGGCACTGCTCGAGCGCTTGAGTCATCTGCTGTTTCTCTACGTGCTGCGCCAGCAAATGGCCGACAACCAGCGACTCGGCGGCCTCGTGGCACTGGCGCGCAATCCGCAGTTCGCACCGCTGCTGGATCAATTGATCGAGCAGCCGCAATTGCCGTGGTCACTGGAAAGCATGGCGGCGCGCATCGGCCTGTCGCGCTCGGCGTTCTTCAAACGCTTCAACGAACTCGCCGGGCAATCACCAGGGCAAGTGCTGTTGGCGCTGCGCATCCGTCACGCCTGCCAGTTGCTGCGCGCCAATCACACGGTGGAGCAGGTGTGTGCGGCGGTGGGGTATCAGTCGATTGCCGCGTTTACCCGGGCGTTCGCCAAGTCGGTGGGGGTGCAACCGGGGGCGTATCGCAAGCAGCATGAGGGACGCTGAGCGACATGTTAATATGCCATCACTTTTTGTCTTGATGGTATGTCCCCCGCATGGATGCTTTGATTCGGCGTTTCAGTGGTTTGTCGTTGATCACCCTTGCCTTGGCGCTTGGCGGATGCCAAAGCCCTGCAAAAAAACAGACCGCGGCCGACTTTGACGCCATGGGCCGGGAGGAGCTCAACGCGGCTCTGGCCCTTCAGCCGCAATCAAATTCCATCGTGCGTGAGGGTGATTACGTCACCTATGTGGTGATGGAACTCGACGGCCACAACACTCGCCATCTCGTGCGCTTTGATGCCGACTGTCACTTGCCGGGCGCTCAAATGGCTCACCTGACCAGCGGAGGAATGCTCCAATTCGCGGTTGATCGCAAAAGTGCAACGGCAGAAGGCAGACAGATGCCTGGCGCAGAGAAACAGCTGTTTTTGCAAAGCGCCCAACTCAAGCAGGTGTGTGCCCAGACTCCGGTACCTCAATGGCGTGTCATTGCCGCGCCGCAGCAGCAGGATTGGCAGTTGCTCGACCGCGCCAGCCTGATTCAAAAGGACGGCCAGACGTTGTTCTGGTCGGCCCGGGTTCCCGCTGCCGAGGCGCTGATGCCACGGCTCAAGGGGCTGTACTCGCAAGTACGACAACGCTGGAGCGCCGATTGTGCCCAGCAACGATTGACGTCTCTCAGCACGTTTTACCTGGACAAGAACAACCGCGTGATCGGCGGCGCGATGGTCCAGCAACCGGCGGCGTTGCAAACGCTGGATGCCGATGCGCGTCAACTGCTGATACTGGCCTGCGGCACGCAGCAGGCGCTGGATCAATACAAACCCTTCCCCGGCCGAGCGCAAACCGCCTTTGTGTTGCCTGATCCAGAGCTGCCTGCCTCGGTTGTGAAATCCATTGAGACATTGAAACTGCCAGCACCGGAAAAAGACATTACGCAACTGCGCATTTCCTTCAAGGACTTCAACGAAGCACATGAGCAAGCGCTCGAAAACAAACTGGACCTGTCGATTCTCAAGAGCGCCAGACGCCGTGAGCTAGGGCGCCTGGGGCGTGACACTCGCTATCAGCCCTACGAGCCCGGCAAACAACTGATCGAACGTTACGATGGGCAAACACGGCAAGCGGTCAAAGTCAGTTTTCGTGGATTGATCAAACTTGCCAGCGTTGACTACACCAACGACCATTACGGAATCAGAGTCAGTAATGACGGCATCTCCGATCTCCGATTCGAAGGTGACTGGATGAACATGCCGGTCGGTGCGCACTTGGCCTACACCGTGCAATGGTCCTTTGCACCATACAAAAAAGATGCGCCGCAAAGGCTGGATGCGAAATTTGCATGCCAGGTGGAATCGCTGAAACCTGCCAGCGAGTTTTATCCATCGTTGAGCGGTACTGCCAAGGTCATCACTTGCACCGGCGAGAACGAAACCGCCATGTATGCCTATCTGCAAACATACGGATTATTTGTGCCGGTCGACGCCGGGAGCAAGTTTGGCTACGGTCAGTTCAAGATCGAAGCGGCGGAGTGAGGCGCCCGTAAAGCGAGAGAATCACGCAAAACCTGTGGGAGCGGGCTTGCTCGCGAAAGCGCTGGGTCAGTCACTGAAGATATCGACTGGGCTGGCCTCTTCGCGAGCAGGCTCACTCCTACAGTTCTTATTGCGGTGAGCACAGATTCTGCACCCGCCACAGATCCTTTGTAGGAGTGAGCCTGCTCGCGATTGCGGGGTGTCAGTCAATGAAGATGTTGACTGGGCTGACCTCTTCGCGAGCAAGCCCGCTCCCACCGTTTTACTGCGGTGAACACAGATTCTGCACCCGCCACAGATCCTTTGCAGGAGTGAGCCTGCTCGCGATTGCGGTGTGTCAGTCAATGAAGATGTTGACTGGGCTGACCTCTTCGCGAGCAGGCTTACTCCTACAGTTTTTATTGCGGTGAACACATATTCTGCACCCGCCACAGATCCTTTGTAGGAGTGAGCCTGCTCGCGATTGCGCTGGGTCAGTCAATGAAGATGTTGACTGGGCTGACCTCTTCGCGAGCAGGCTCACTCCTACAGTTTTTATTGCGGTGAACACATATTCTGCACCCGCTACAGATCCTTTGCAGGCGTGAGCCTGCTCACGATTGCGGGGTGTCAGTCAATGAAGATGTTGACTGGGCTGACCTCTTCGCGAGCAAGCCCGCTCCCACCGTTTTACTGCGGTGAACACAGATTCTGCACCCGCCACAGATCCTTTGCAGGAGTGAGCCTGCTCGCGATTGCGGGGTGTCAGTCAATGAAGATGTTGACTGGGCTGACCTCTTCGCGAGCAGGCTCACTCCTACAGTTTTTATTGCGGTGAACACATATTCTGCACCCGCTACAGATCCTTTGCAGGCGTGAGCCTGCTCGCGAAAGCGGTGTATCAGTCCATGCAGATATTGACTGGGCTGAGCTTTTCGCGAGCAGGCTCACTCCTACAGTTTTTATTGCGGTGAACACATATTCTGCACCCGCTACAGATCCTTTGTAGGAGTGAGCCTGCTCGCGATTGCGCTGGGTCAGTCAATGAAGATGTTGACTGGGCTGACCTCTTCGCGAGCAGGCTCACTCCTACAGTTTTTATTGCGGTGAACACAGATTCTGCACCCGCCACAGATCCTTTGCAGGCGTGAGCCTGCTCGCGATCGCGGGGTGTCAGTCAATGAGATGCTGGATGTGCCGACGCCTTCGCGGGCCAACCCGGCTCCCACAGATTTCGCCGCGCACACACGTCCGGTGAACGACAGCAACACTGTGGGGCCGCAATACACGTTATTGATCCAACCCCTGAAAGGTTACTTTTCTTATTCCACAACTCGCACATAGACCCACTTTTTAATCTTTTATCGCTATTAACCTCGCCCTCTATAATTGCGCGTCTGCACTCAACTCATCAAAAGGGATGTTCCATGCAAAGACGCCTGTTACTGGCTGCGCTGTTCGTTGCTGTCGCCGGGTGCGCCAGTCCTCCTGCGGTTTCCGTGCATACCAAAGACCCCGCCAGTTCGACCCTGCAAGGTGACGCCACGCGTCCGGCGCAGGCGCAGTGGATCCGCACCGAGTTGTACTTCTCGGTGGGCACGGTGGATGGCAAGGAAGGCGCAGTCAGCCCCGCGCGCTGGCGCGAGTTTCTCGATCAGCAAGTCACCTCGAGATTTCCCGACGGCTTCACCGTGTTCGATGCCTATGGGCAGTGGCGCGATCATGGGGCAAAGGAGCCAGAGCGCCTGAGCACCAAGGTCATCGTGATCCTGCACGAGAACAATCTGCAGAATGACGGCAACATCGAGGCGATTCGGCTGGCGTACAAACGCATCACCGGGGATTTGTCGGTGCTGCGCCTGTCGCAACCGGCGCAAGTTTCGTTTTAATCAGCGACCTGCCCGAGAGCTTGCCGAGGCGTCGACGCCAGGCGGCTCAATCCCGCCAACAGCAACGCGCCCACCAGCAACACACCAATCCCCAGAAACGCGCCCCACCCCACCACCGTCACGCTCGAATAGAGCATGTACAGGCACAGACCGAAAAACAGCAGTGGCAACAGCGGATACAACGGCACCCGGACCGGCCTCGGCACCTCGGGAAAACGCCGCCGCAAAATGATCAACGCCAGGCTGCTCAAACTCAGAAACAGCCAGTACACCGGTGTCAGGTACTCGACCATGGTGTTGAAACCGCTCTGGGTGAAACTGCCGAACAGCACCAGCAACAACGCCACCGCGCCCTCCGCCAGCAAGGCCTTGCGCGGCACGCCATCGCGTTCATTCCACTCGCCGAAGCGGCGCAACTGCGGCACATCGCGGGCGGCGGCGTAGGTGGTGCGGGCGCCGACCAGCAAGGTCGAATTGATAGTGGCGATGGCCGCGATGCCGACCATCAGCAGAATCAACAACACCCCCGGCGCGCCGAACGCCCGGTTCAGCAATTCCACGGCGGGCGCGTTGCTCGCGGCCAGTCCGGCGAAACCCAGGCCTTGCACAAACGCCCAGTTCAGCGCCAGATAAATCGCCATCAGCAGCGTCAGCGCACCGAGCATCGCAATGAATATGCCGCGTCGACCGTCGCGCACTTCTGCCGACAACGTTGCCGCATCGCTCCAGCCGCCGAACGCGAGAAACACGAAAATCATCGCCGCCGAGAACCCGGCCATGCTGGTGTTTTCCGGCGTAACCGAGACGCTCGGCGGCGGTGCTTCGATTCCCTGCCACGCCAGCCACGCCCCGGCGCTGGCAATGCTCAAAAAGCCCAGGGCCAACAAGCCCACCAGCAAGGTCTGAGTGATGAACCCGATGTGCTTGCCGGTGAGATTGAGCAGTACCAGCGCGGCGATTATTCCACCGGCAAACAGCCCCGAGCCGTAGCGCCCCAGAGGCACCACGGCGTTGAAGTAATCGGCAAACATGAACGCAGACAAGGCAATCCACCCGGTGTGCATCACCGAAAAACGCGACCAGGCGAACAGAAACCCGATGCGCTCGCCATAGGCGGTGCGCAGAAAGTGATAGTCGCCGCCCGGATGCGGAAACGCCGTGGCCATTTCGGCGAAGCATAAGGCCCCAATCATCGACGCCAGGCCGCCAAGAACCCAGACCCAGTAGAAATATTCCGGCCCGACGTTCAGCGCCACGGTCGGCGCGGTCTTGAGGATGTCGGTGGTGATCACCATGCCCAGCGTGATCAGTAGCGCCTGTAACACCGGCAGATGGCGCTTGGGGCCGTTCGAGTGACTCATAAATTGTCCCGCAGAAGGTCCGCCATCCGTGGCGGTTCGGCTCAGAAGCCGTAGGTGGCGCTGGCGTAGTAATAGGCGCCGTTGGTGCCGATCGGCGACAGCACGTCGTACGGCAGGTTGCCGCCGTAGTTGATCGCCGAGCCGGAGCGTTCCGGGTAGTTGTCGGTGAGGTTGTTGCCGCCCAGCGCCACGCTGAATTTCGGGGTGAATTTGTAGGTCACCTCGGCGTCCAGCTGCCACACCGCACCGTAGGTCTGCTCCGGCTGCGAGTCACCGAAATCGAACACTCGGGTGGTCTCGCCCTGGCGGGTCAGACGGCCGAGCAAGCCCCAGTGTTCACTGGCCCAGTTGGCCGAAAACACGAAACGATCCTTGGGCGCGGCGTCGGTCAGGGTGTTGGTTTCTTCGACGCCGACCAGGGCGTCGCCACCGATGCCCAACGCGCTCAGTTGCGACGGCGTGCCTTTGGTATGGGTGACTTTGGTGTGGTTGTAGGTGTACGCGGTGGTCAGGCCCAACGTCCCGTCATACAGCGGCTGGTGGTAGTTGAGCACCAGTTCGGCACCGTGGGTACTGGTGTCGGCGGCGTTGGTGAAGAAGTTGACATCGTGGACCCCGGCGACGCCGAAGGTGTCGTTGATGTATTGCTCCATGGCGTCGCTGCCGATGCGCTGCGACAGGGTGATGCGGTCCTTGACGTCGATGCGGAACACATCGAGCGAAGCGTCGAAGCGCTCGTTCAACTGAAAGGTCAGGCCGAGGCTGAAGTTCTTCGAGGTTTCCGGGTCGAGCTTTTGCGCACCCAGCGCACGTGCAATCGGATCGTTGACCGAGAGCACGCGAATGTCCGTCAGGGTGCCGCCTTCGCCGAAGTTGCTGGTGGTGTTCTGGAAACCGCTCTGGGCCAGCGACGGCGCGCGGAAGTTGTTCGACACCGCGCCGCGCAACGCCCACTGTTCGGTCAGTTTGTAGCGGCCACTGAGCTTGCCGGTGAGTTTGCTGCCGGCATCGTCGTAATGTTCCCAGCGGGTAGCGGCGTCGACGAAGAAGCGGTCGGTGAGATCACCCGAGACCTCGGCGTAAGTAGCGAACACGTTGCGGTCCAGGTCCGACTCTTCGCTGGGGCGCAAGCCGTTGGCGCCGTCAGCCCCGGAGCCTATGTACGAGGCCTCGTCGCCGGCGTAGGTCAGGTAGTTTTCGTAGCGGTATTCGCCGCCCAGCGCCAGTACAAACGAGCGCCCGCCGAGGCGCAATTCACGACTGAAATCGAGGTTGGTGGTGGTCTGGCGCAGTTCGTAATCGCCGGTGTCGAACCGGGTCGGCGAATCTTCACCAAGGCTGACGTTGAGGGTGCGACGGGTGGATCCGTCAAAGCGGTTGCGGCCATGGGTGACGCTGCTGTCGAAGTCCCAGTCCTCGCCGATCATGCCTTTGAAACCGGCGGTGGCCGAGATGTCCTTGTTGTCGCCCAGCGACTGCGGCAGATAGCCGTTGGGATAGAACTGCGGCTGCTCGTAAGGGTAGCGATAGAACTCGGCGCCGGTGGTGTGGCGCTGGTTGTAGGTGCCAAAACTGTAGGCCTTGCCGCCGGCCAATGGCAGCTCGCTGTTAAACCACAGGTTGACGTCCCGCGCCAGGCCGTCGCCCATCACGTAGTTGCGCTGCTCGGGGGCGTCGGCGAAACCGTCGAAACCGGCGCGGTTGGTCGGGTTGCGATTCTTGTACTCGGTGCCGCCGCGAATGAACCCGCCCTCTTCACCCAGGCGCGTGCCGATCTTGGCGGTGGTCACGCTGTTCTGACCATCGGTGGTGGTGCGACCAATCGCGTCCTGATGAGTGTGATAGGCGCCGTAACTGGTGGACACTTCGCCGCCCTCGGGGGCGTCGTCGAGGATGATGTTGATCACTCCGGCAATCGCATCGGAACCATACTGCGCCCCGGCGCCGTCGCGCAGGACTTCGATGCGTTTGATCGCGCTGATGGGGATCGAGTTGAAATCCACTGGCGCCGTGCCGCGACCGATTTTCGAGGAGTCGTTGACCACCGCCGACGTGTGGCGGCGCTTGCCGTTGACCAGCACCAGCACCTGATCCGGGCTCATGCCGCGCAACTGCGCGGCACGTACATGGTCAGCACCGCCGGAGTTGGACTGACGCGGCATGCTGAAGGACGGCAGCAACGTCTGCAGCGCCTGGCCCAGCTCGCCATCGGCAGCGCCAGTGGACTTGAGGTCGGCGGCGGTCAACACGTCCACCGGCACTGGTGAATCCAGCACCGTGCGTGCGGTACCACGGGTGCCGGTGACCAGCACGGTACCCAACCGTGGGTCATCGTCAACGCGTGGGGAGGTGTCTTCGGCTTGCGCCGGAAGTTGCCAGATCGCACCGACAACCGCGATGGCCAGTAATGAACGGGAACGCTGATACATGTGACAGCTCCTTTATCGCAGCTAATACCCGGCCGTTGCCGACAATGGAAAGTCGGCAATCAATGCACGGCAATGTCTGCTGTAGTTTTAGAAATCAGGAAGGCGGTGAAGGCTGTTTTAACGTGATTAGTGGGTGAAGCGCAGGATCCCCAAAGTTAGTTATTCCCCCTGAAAACCGATGCTAGACGAGCTGGCATCGGGTGCAAAAGAACCAATAACGCTTAGGTTAGATCGCAGCCGTTAGTTGTTTTCAGGGCAACACAAGTGTTGCCAGAACAACAGCAATGCAACTAACCAACAACTAACCCAAGCATAATCACCGGCCCTGTTGGAGTGAGCTTTGCTCGCGAAAGCGGTGTATCAGTCCATGCAGATATTGACTGACACCCCGCAATCGCGAGCAGGCTCACTCCTACAGTTTTTATTGCGGTGAACACATATTCTGCACCCGCTACAGATCCTTTGTAGGCGTGAGCCTGCTCGCGATTGCGGGGTGTCAGTCAATGAAGATGTTGACTGGGCTGACCTCTTCGCGAGCAGGCTCACTCCTACAGTTTTTATTGCGGTGAACACAGATTCTGCACCCGCTACAGATCCTTTGGAGCGAGCCTGCTCGCGATTGCGGTGTATCAGTCCATAAAGATATTGACTGGGCGGGCCTCTTCGCGAGCAGGCTCACTCCTACAGTTTTTATTGCGATGAACACAGATTCTGCACCCGCCACAGATCCTTTGTAGGAGTGAGCCTGCTCGCGATTGCGGGGTGTCAGTCAATGAAGATGTTGACTGGGCTGACCTCTTCGCGAGCAAGCCCGCTCCCACCGTTTTACTGCGGTGAACACAGATTCTGCACCCGCTACAGATCCTTTGCAGGCGTGAGCCTGCTCGCGATTGCGGTGTATCAGTCCATGCAGATATTGACTGGGCGGGCCTCTTCGCGAGCAGGCTCACTCCTACAGTTTTTATTGCGGTGAACACAGATTCTGCACCCGCTACAGATCCTTTGCAGGCGTGAGCCTGCTCGCGATTGCGGTGTATCAGTCCATGCAGATATTGACTGGGCTGACCTCTTCGCGAGCAGGCTCACTCCTACAGTTTTTATTGGGGTGAACACAGATTCTGCACCCGCTACAGATCCTTTGTAGGTGTGAGCCTGCTCGCGAAAGCGGTGTATCAGTCCATGCAGATATTGACTGGGCTGACGTCTTCGCAAGCAAGCTCGCTCCCACAGGGATTTGTCGTTGGATGAGGTTGTCAGTTCGCCACAGGAATCCACTCGGCCCGCGCCACATTGGCGGTATCACCGAAGGCCGGGAGTTTTTGCGCGAGGTCGCGGACGTTTTTCACGTCCAGGTCCAGTAGCTGCTGACGGGTGATCAGGGTCGGCGGTACCAGCACCTGATGCCCCGGATTTTCGCCGGCAATCAACATCGCCAGACTGCGCACGCTGATCGCCCCCGCCACTTGTGGATTGACCGCCGCTGTCGCCGCCCAGGCGCTGTCCGGTTCTTTCATGATCTGGATGTCGGCGGTGGAAATGTCGGCGCTGTAGATCTTCACCTTGCGCCCCAACCCGGCCTCGTCGACAGCAATCTTCACACCTTTGGCAAACTCGTCGAACGGCGCGAAGATCACGCTGATTCCCGGATTGGCGCGCAACACCGCGCTGGCCTGATCCGCCACCGAGTTGGCAATCGGCGGGTTGAGCGTGCCGAACCGCGCCTTTTCGATGATGCCCGGATTGGCCTGTTTCACCTGGCTCCAGATCTCGTCGCGGCGCTCCATCGGCGTGAAACCGCTGATGTACACGTAACCGGCGTCGAACCGCGTGCCGTTGTCCTTCACCGCCTGATCCAGCGCCAGTCGCGCCAATGCGTGGTGATCCTGCTCGACCTGGGTCACCTGCGGGCTGTTCAGATCGACGTCGAACGCCACCACCTTGATGCCTTTGGCGATCGCCCGGTCAATCGGCCCCTTGAGGGTTTCTGCCAGCCCCAGTTGCACGATGATCCCGTCAACGCCGAGGTCGATCGCCTGATCGATCATCTCGCCCTGACTCGCCGCCTGCTGCCGCGCATCGAATACCCGCAGGTTGGCCCCCAGCGCTTCGGTCTGTTTCTCCACGCCGCGCAGATACGCCTCGGGAAAGTCTCCGGAAAACAGATAGCCGACCAGGGCGATCTGCACCTGGCCCTTGTCGAACGGCGCCGGCGCACCCGGTAACGCCTTGGCCTGGGCGCTCAGGGCCAGCGCCGAGAACATGGCCGTGGCGAGGCAATGGCGCGCGAACTGTTTGAGTGAACCGTGCATACGACTTTCCTTGAACGATGTCGGCTCAGCGCGCCCGATGCGCGAGGCCGAAGGTGAACATCAGGGCCAGCACCAGCACCAGTCCCTTGACGAAATCCTGCGCGTAGTACGGCGCGTTGAGCATGGTCAGGCCGTTGAGCAGCGAAGCCACCAGCAGTGCACCGACCAGCGTGCCGAAGGCGTTAGGCTTCTTCGCGCCGAGCACGGCAAAACCGATCAGCGCCGCACCGAGGGCGTCCAGCACCAGACCGTTGCCGGAGCTGACATCGCCCCGGCCCAGGCGCGCCGCCAACAGCAGACCGCCGAGCGATGCGAGCAGCGCCGACAGCACATAAGCGAGCAACTTGAAGCGCTGCACCGGTGCCCCCGCCAGCCGCGCGGCCTGCTCGTTGCCGCCGATCGCATAAAACAAACGGCCGATGCGCGTGCGCTCGAGAAACAGCCACACCGCCAACGCCACCAGTGCGGTGATCAACACCGGCACCGGCACCACCTCCCACAATCGCCCACGCCCCAAGGCGAGAAACGCCGCACTGAAGGCACCTTCGGTTTCCTCGCCATTGGGCAAGGTCATGCCCACCGCAATCGAGCGCCCGCCCGTAGGAATCAGTTGCACACCAATCACCAGAAACATGCTGCCCAGCGTCGCGAGAATGTCCGGCACCCGCAGCTTGACGATCAGCCAGCCATTGAGCAGCCCGACCAGTGCGCCACCGGCCAGACTGATCAGCACCGCCGGCACCGCGCCCCAACCGAGTACCACCATCACGTAACTGGCGATCATCAGGCTCATCGCCGCCACCGCACCGATCGACAGATCGAGCCCGCCAACCGCCATGGTCAGCGTCACACCCAGTGCCAGCAGCGCAACGATCGACACCGATTGCAAGATGCTGAACAGATTGCCGATGCGCAGAAACGCCGGCTCTGCAACGCTGAAAAACACCACGATCAGCGCCAGCAGCCACAACAGGCCGTAGCGGATCAACGCTTGCAGCAGGCGCTCGGCGGGTGCCGCTGCGCTCGATAACAGTGAACTCGAATCAGGCACTCGCGCTGCTCCTTGGCGTGGCATGAAAGGGGTGTTCGATGACGTCGCTGCCGGCCAGCGCGGCGACCAGCGTGGCGCGCTCCAGGCCGGCGCGCGGGTAGTCGGCGACCACCGTGTGATCGCGCACCAACAGAATTCGGTCGGCGACTTCCAGGGCTTCGTCGACGTCAGCGCAAATCACCAGCGTCGCCCGGCCACCAGCGCTGTCGCGCAGCAGTTGCCCGATCTCGCGGCGGGCGCGCACATCGACACCCTGAAACGGCTCGTCGAGAATCAACAGCCGCCCTGCCCCAAGCAACCAACGGCCCAGCACGACCTTCTGTTGATTGCCACCGGACAGCGCGCTCATCGGCACTTCGATTCCAGCGGTCTTGATCCCCAGCGCCGCGACTTGCGCCTCGACCGCGGCGGCTTCAGCGCGATTGCGAATGAACCCGGCGCGAGTGAAGCGTTCCAGAAACGGCAGCGTCAGCGTGCGGCGCAGGGAAAAATCCGCTACCAATGACTGACTGGCCCGGTCCTCCGCCGCGAGAAATACACCGCTGCGAATCGCTTCCCTTGGCGAGCCCGGCAAAAAGTCCACGCCATCCAGTTGCAGGCTACCTGCCACGGCTTTACGCAGGCCGAACAACACTTCGGCGATCTCGCTTTTGCCGGCGCCGAGCAGCCCGGTCAACACCACGACTTCACCTTCGTGCAGGTCAAAATCAAAACTGTTCGAGCGTGAAAAAATCTGCAGGTCGCGCGCACCCAGGACTTTTCGCCCCACGGTGGCGGGCGTGTAGGTGCGCCCGTCAAGCGCCTGCCCGAGCATCGCGTGCACCGCCTCTGGCAGCCGTCGCGCGCTGAACTCGCCGGCCAGTCGCCCGTCACGCAACACAATGGCGCGATCCGCCACCCGTTGCAGATCGGACAAGCGATGGGAGATGTAAACGATCGCCACCCCACGGCTGCGCAAGGTGTCGATCAGGCCAAACAGGCGCTGGGCCTCGGCATCCGACAACGCCGCCGTCGGCTCATCCAGAATCAGCAGACGCGGCTGCAAGGCAAAGGCCCGGGCCAGCACCACCAACTGCCGTTCGGCCTGGCCCAGGTGTTCAATGCCTTGCTCCAGCGGCAACACCAGGCCGAGTCCGGCGGCGATGCTCGCGGCGCGCTCCAGCAGGCGCTTGCGGTTGAGCCAGAAGTCGGCGTCGGGTTTGCACAACTCATCGAGCAGCAGGTTTTCCGCCACGCTCAAACCGGGCGCAATGCCCTCGTTGATTTGCTGATGCACCGCGACAATCCCCACTCGCCGCGCCGACAGCGGTGAGCTGAACTGACGAGGCTGGCCATCGACATAAATTTCCCCGGCATCGGCACTTTGGCTGCCGGCGAGAATCTTCACCAGCGTCGATTTGCCGGCACCGTTGGCACCGAGCAACGCCACCACTTCGGCGGGACGAATCTGCAGGCTGACGCGATCCAGCGCGCGATTCGAGTCGAAGCTCTTGCTCAGTTCACGCACTTCAATCAGCGGCCTGGAGGCCACGACCACACTCATAAATGTCCTTAACGTCGATGGGCCAGCGACCGCACCAGCCGGTCACCGAGGCTTTGCACGCCCTGCACGAGAATGACCAGCACCACCACGGTGGCGACCATCACTTCATTGTTGAAACGCTGATAGCCGTAACGGATCGCCAGATCGCCCAGCCCGCCACCGCCAATCACCCCGGCCATGGAAGAAAAACCGATCAGCATCACCAGCGTCAGGGTGATCCCCGCCAGCAGCGCCGGCAGCGCTTCGGGCAACAGCACCTTGAAAATCACATGACAGATGTCGCCGCCCATGGCGAGGATCGCTTCGATCCGGCCCTGGTCGACTTCGTCCAGCGCGTTCTCGACGATCCGCGCAAAAAACGGAAACGCGCCTATGGTGATCGGCACCACCGCCGCCGTGCTGCCCAGCGTCGTACCGACCAGCAGACGGGTCAGCGGAATCAGCGCGATCAGCATCACCACGAATGGCAACGAGCGCCCCAGATTGACCAGCGAACCCAGCGCCGCATTCAGCCGCGGCATCGGCCACAGTCCGTCGCGCCGGCTGACAAACAGCAACACCCCCAGCGGCAAACCGATCAGCAACGTGAACAGCCCGGCGAGCAGCACCATGTACAAGGTTTCACCGGTGGCGTTGAACACCAGTTGCAGAATTTCATCCCAGTTGATTGTGCGGTTCATGACTGCGCCGCCCGCACGCCGTATTGCTTGAGGAAACTCAGCCCCGGCGCGGCGTGCCCCAGTGGCAGACCACAGGTCGGACGCAGCGAGGCGCCCAACAGCGACTGCGGATCCGCCAGCAAGCGCGGCACCGGCCCGGCCTCGACCAGTCGCCCGTCGGCCATGGAAGCAGCGTGATCACAGATCGACTTGACCACGTCCAGCTCATGGGTGATCAACACGATGGTCAGGCCCAGTTGCCGGTTGATGTCGCGCAACAGTTCGAGAATCGACGCGGTGGTTTCCGGGTCCAGCGCACTGGTGGCTTCGTCCGACAGCAGATACGCCGGCTCTGCTGCCAGGGCGCGGGCAATCCCCACCCGTTGTTTCTGACCACCGGACAACTGCGAGGGAAAGGCCTGCGCCTTGTCACTCAAACCGACCAGTTCCAGCAGCTCGCGCACCCGCACATGACGCCACGGTTTGCCAACGTTGGCGATCTCCAGCGGCACGGCGATGTTGTCGAACACGGTGCGCGAGTGCAGCAGGTTGAAGCCCTGGAAAATCATGCCGATGCGCTGACGCTGGCGGCGCAGCTCGCTGGGCGACAGCGTCAGCAGGTCCACGCCGTCGATCAGGATCCGCCCGCTGTCCGGGCGTTCGAGCAGGTTGAGGCAACGCAGCAGGGTCGATTTGCCCGCACCGCTACGCCCGAGAATGCCGTAGACCGCGCCGTCGGGAATGCTCAGCGACACCTGATCGAGTGCCGGCGTGGCGGCCGCCGAATAGGTTTTGCTCACCTGCTCGACGACGATCATGGCTTGGCATCCACCACTGGAATCACCGAGCCATTGAAATTATCGGTGATGTATTTCGCCACTTGCGGCGAAGTCAGATCCTTGGCCAGTTGCGCGATCCGCGGATCGTTCAGCAACTTCGGCGTGGTCACCAGAATGTTGGCATACGGATTGTGCTCGGCCTTCTCCAGCCCCAGCGCATCCCTGGCCGGCACCAACCCGGCTTCCAGCGCGTAGTTGCCGTTGATCACGGCGAGGTCGACATCGTCCAGCGCCCGGGGAATCTGCGGCGATTCGATTTCAAGAATCTTCAGCTGTTTCGGGTTCTCGGCGATATCCTTGGGCGTCGCCTGATCGGCCGCCGGATCCTTGAAACCGGGCTTGAGTTTGATCAGGCCGTTGTCCTGCAACAGGTACAGTGCACGGCTCAGGTTGGTGACGTTGTTGGGTACAGCCACAGTGCCTTTTTCTGGCACCTCGGCGAAGTTTTTGTGCCGGCGCGAATAAATTCCCAGCGGCTCGATATGCACCGTGGCCGCCACCGCCAGTTGCTGCCCCAGCGCCTGCTCCTGGGATTTCAGGTACGGCAGATGCTGGAAGTAATTGGCATCGACATCACCGTGCACCAACAGCTCGTTGGAGTTCACGCCGTTGGGGATTTCGATGACCTTGAGGTTGAGCTGCGGATCGATTTTCTGAATGTAGGCGAGGATCTGCGCGTGGGGCACCGGATCAGCGGCCACCCGCAACGGCTCCAGCGCCTGAGCGCCAAACGAAGTCACCAGCGCGCCGAGCACGGCCAGGGTCAAACCTGCTTTTTTCAACATGTGCGTAGTCCTTGAGCGAGTGATGAATCAGGCGTTGGTGGTCTTGCGCAACGGTGCTCCGGGAATCAGTGCATCGGCATAAAAGCGTCGAGCGACATCAGGATGCGAGCGCAACCGACCCTTGAGGTAGTTCCAGCCGACATCGCGAAACAACGGATTGAGCGGATCACTCGCTGGGCCACGCGCTTCACGTAGCAGCGCGGTGGGCAACGGGTACAGCGGCACCACGGCGTCGAGTTGTGCGCCGAGGAAAAACGCGATGGACAGGCGTTCGCTGCCTTCGGGCGGCGACACCACACGATGCACGGTGGCGCGCAGATAGCCGTTGGTGGCCAGCTCCAGCAGCTCGCCGATGTTCACCACCAGTGTGTTATCGCGGGGCAACGCATCGATCCAGCGCCCCTCCTCGACTTCCACTTGCAGCCCTGCCTGCTGGTCTTGCAGTAGAAAACTCAGGAAACCCGAATCCTTGTGCGCGCCAACGCCCTGATGACTGGCCGCGCGCGCCTGCCCCGGATAGCGCATCAGCTTGATATGTTCGTTGGGCTTGTCGCCGTACAACCGGTCAAAGGCATCGGCTGGCAGCGACAACGCCTCGGCAAACGCCCGCAACAGGCGCAGCGACATCTGCGTCATCGCCTGCTGCCAGTCGAGCAGCAACGGCTTGAGTTGCGGCAGGGCCTGCGGCCATTGGTTGGGCCCCTGCAACCGCGCCCAAAAAGGACTGCCCGCCAACAACGGCAACGCCTCGCGCTCGGCACCGAGATCGAACTGCTCGCGCAGGTCAGGCTGACCACGAGTGATCTCGGAAGCTGCGCGGTTGTAACCGCGAAAGTGCGGCGAATTGATCATGCCGACGGCAGTTTTATCGCTGTCCGGCAAGGCAAAAAACTGCCGCGCCTGATCCTGGACCTGCGCCAGCAAGTCACTGTCGATGCCATGCCCGGTCAGGTAAAAGAAACCGACATCCCGAGCAGCATGGCGCAGGTCTTCGAGAAATTGCCGGCGCTGCTGCGCCGAGCCGTCGAGCAGCGAAAGATCAAGAGTAGGCAGCGTGTTGATGACTGGTGCGTGCGGCATGATTCACTCCCGTGTGAATCAAACCTGAAGAGCCTGTGATCGATTCAGCGTGTGCCGTCATGGCAATCGGGAGGTCTATCGGTTTGATGCTTTGGTTCGTCTGTGAACCAAAACTAAACGATATTAAAAACGCCGGACAAATATCTTTTTTGCATTAGCTTAGCGCTGGGAATGATCAGCGCTGCGGGTGTCGAAAAAACAAAAGCCTGCTCTCCAAAGCAGGCTTTCAGTCTGGTACCAACGCTTACTTCTGCGCTGCGGTAATCGCCGAGTAACTGTTCATCAGGTTGCGATAGTTCGGAATCCGCTGCGACAGCAGATTGCCCAGCCCTTCGATGTCGTTGCGCCAGTCGCGGTGCAGCTCGCAGGCGACCGAGAACCAGTTCATCATTTGTGCGCCGGCCTGGGTCATGCGGCTCCAGGCGGCTTGCTGGACGGTGGTGTTGAAGGTGCCGGAGGCGTCGGTGACGACGAATACATCGAAGCCTTCCGCCAGTGCCGACAGGGTCGGGAACGCTACGCAGACGTCGGTCACGACGCCGGCAATGATGATCTGCTTGCGGCCGGTGGCCTTGATCGCCTTGACGAAGTCTTCGTTGTCCCAGGCGTTGATCTGGCCTGGGCGGGCGATGTAGGGCGCGTCCGGGAACATTTCCTTGAGTTCCGGAACCAGCGGGCCGTTCGGGCCTTGCTCGAAACTGGTGGTGAGGATGGTCGGCAAGTTGAAGAATTTTGCCAGGTCGGCCAGCGCCAGTACGTTGTTCTTGAACTCGTTCGGCGAGAAGTCCTGAACCAGCGAAATCAGGCCGGTCTGGTGGTCGACCAGCAGGACTACGGCGTCGTCTTTGTTCAGGCGGTTGTAGGTTGCAGTGCTCATGGTTGAATCCCTTTTCTTGGTTGTGATGGTTGGGGTTGCGTTGAACATGGGCACAGATTACGGACATGACCTGAACGGATAAATCCGTTGAAAAGCGTTTTACTGTCAACTCACAAGGGACAATCGAGCCACGAGAAGCAGGCGCTGCCTGCAGAAATCCTGATGGTCGCCGGTTATGAGCTAATAACACCTTCATTAAACCGTCTTCCAAACGTTGTACTAGGATAGGATCCAATTCCTGACGTTGTGTCGACCAAAGGAACACGGTCGGCGCAGCATCAGGAATGGATTGTTTCACCTGTAAATCATGGATGACGCTTATGAACTCACACCTGTTCCCCCACATCGGTAAAGTCATCGCCAGCACCGGCAGCCGGCACTTTCCGCGGATGCTGCATGACCTGATCCAGACTCAACTGGCGGTGGACGCCATGCACATCCGCCAGATGCGCATTGAGCCGGTGGGCCGCGCCGCGAACCGCAGCCAGCCGGACCTCGGAAAAGACCCGGCCCAGCTGGCCGAAACGGTGTTCTCCGAGCACAGTGCCGTGCGCAGCGCCGAGCCGGTCGAAGCACAACCGGCGAGTACCGACGCCTCGCAACTGCACCTGACCCGGCGTAAGGACGGCTACCGCTATGTGATCTCGGTGTATCGCCACGATCAGTCGCAACGCTTCTCGGCTCAGGAACGAAGTTTGTTGCAGGATATTTCTCCGGTACTGCTGCCGATGGTGGAAAAACACATTCATGCCCTGCAACCGGTGCGGGCCAGCGCGGAAGATCAGTCGCCCAACGCCGACGGCACGCAACCGGGCCTGGAAAACCTGCGTCAGCGTTTCGGCGAACGTCTGCAGCAACTCGGTCTGAGCCTGTCCAATCGCGAAACCGAGGTGTGCATCGGCCTGCTCGCCGGGCGCACCGCGCCGGAGCTGGCCGAGCAGTTGCAGTTGAAGGTCAACACGGTAGAAAGCTACCTCAAGCGCGCCGCGATCAAGCTGGGCATCAGCGGCCGGCATTCGTTGATGCGCTGGATGTATTCGCCGGAGGACGCCAGCGACGCCACCACGGCGGCCTGAGCCCGCAACCGGACGCAAAAAAACCGCCGCCCTCCCCAGGCAGCGGTTTTTTTTTGGAGCGTCATTCAGTCCCGCGCCAGCGCCTCGATCGGATCCAGGCGCGACGCGTTGCGCGCCGGCACGAAGCCGAAAACGATACCGATCAGGGTTGAGCAGATCACCGCGGTGATCACCGAGGCCAGCGAGAAGACCATTTCCCATTCCTTGATGAACACCGAGAACAGGTGCCCGATGGCATACGACAAGGAAATGCCGATCGCCCCGCCGAGCAGGCAAACCATCACCGCCTCCACCAGAAACTGCTGACGAATGTCCGACTGACGCGCGCCGACCGCCATGCGAATGCCGATCTCCCGCGTGCGCTCGGTGACCGACACCAGCATGATGTTCATCACCCCGATGCCGCCGACCACCAGCGAAATCACCGCGATCAACGACAGCAGCAGCGCCAGCGAACGACTGGTTTTCTGCACGGTCTGCATCACGCTGTCGAGGTTGTTGGTATAGAAGTCCTTGATGCCATGGCGCTGCAGCATCAACTGGTTGACGTGTTCCTCCACCACTTTGCTCGACTGACCGTCCTTCATCCGCACGCTGATGCTGTCGAGGAAACGCTGGCCCAGCAGACGGCCGGCGGCGGTTTCGTAAGGCACCCAGACGTTGAGGGTCTTGCCCGAGGCAAACAGGTTCTTGTTCTGCGCCGCGACCCCGATCACCGTGCACGGCAGGTTGCCGATCAGGATTACCTGGCCCAGCGGATCAACGCCCTCGGCAAACAACCGATGTCGGGTGTTGTAGTCGATCACCACCACCTGCGCCTGACGCCGGGCGTCGTTTTCGCTGAAGGTGATGCCCGCCTCCAGCTTGATCCCGCGCACCTGAAAATACTGGTCGCTGACACCGTTGATCTGCGCATCAAGGTCGATGTTGCGATAACGCAGCAGCATGCTGCGGCCGACCACCGGGGTGGCGCTGTCGACGTAATACAGCTGATTCAGCGCGGTGACGTCCGCCGGCACCAGCGTCTCGATCGAGGCCGCGCGCTTGTCGCCGAAACTGGTGCCGGAATAGATATCGATGGTGTTGCTGCCGATCGCCGAAATGTCCTTGAGCACGTAGCGTTTGGCGCCCTCGCCGATCGCCGAGATCGACACCACCGAGGTGATGCCGATGACGATCCCGAGCATGGTCAGCAAGGTGCGCATGCGGTGCGACACCAGTGCCACCCAGGCCATATTGAACGCCTCTTTGAACAAACCCAGGCTGGCCACCAGCCGGCGGGTCGCCGGTGGTTTCGGCGCGACGTCCTCTTCGCTCGACAGTTGCCCGCAGTCGCGCACGTTGAGGTGGTCGCTGAGGATTTCACCGTCGCTGACTTCGATGATGCGTTCGGCGTTGGCCGCGACTTTCGGGTCGTGGGTCACCAGAATCACCGTGTGCCCGGCCGCGTGCAGCTCCAGCAGGATGCGCATTACTTCCTTGCCGCTGGCGGTGTCGAGGGCGCCGGTGGGCTCGTCGGCAAGGATCACTTCACCGCCGTTCATCAAGGCCCGGGCGATACTCACCCGTTGTTGTTGCCCGCCGGAGAGCTGGCTCGGACGGTGGGTCAGGTGCCCCTCCAGCCCCAGCCGCGCCAGCAACTCCCGGGCCCGGGCGTGACGCTGCGGCGCTGGCGTGCCGGCGTAGATCGCCGGCATCTCGACGTTGTGCATCGCGCTCAGGTGCGGCAGCAAGTGATAGCGCTGGAAGATGAAGCCGAAGTAATCGCGGCGCAGCTCGGCCAGCGCCTGATCGTCGAGGTCGCGGGTCTCCTGCCCGTTGATCTTGTAGCTGCCGGCGGTGGCGTAATCGAGACAACCGAGGATGTTCATCAAGGTCGATTTGCCGGAGCCGGACGCGCCGATAATCGCCACCATTTCTCCGGCTTCGATCGTCAGGTTGATGTTCTTCAGCGCCAGAAACTCGCGATCGCCAGCGGTGAAACTGCGGGTGATGCCGGTCAGTTGCAGCAGCGGTTGCGTCATGCTCAAGCCCCCGCCACGGCGGGCAACGGATCGCCGATCACCACGCGGTCGCCTTCACTCAGGCCCTGATTGATCTGCACCTTGACGTTGTTGTTGATCCCGGTCTGCACGTTGCGCGACTGCGCCTGGCCCTTGCCGTCCAGGACCCGCACCGTAAAGCTGCCGTCGGCGTTGCGCGGCCCGAGCGCCGCCACCGGCACGGTCAGCACCGATTGCGCGGTGTCGAGGACGATGCGCACCTGCGCAGTCATCGAGATGCGCAAGCGGTGGTCGGGGTTGGGCACCTCAAACAGCGCGTTGTAGAACACCGCACTGTTTTGTTTCGGCGTACCGGCGGGTGGCGTTTCGAGGAAGTTCTGCGGTGCCGGTTCAGTGCCGCGCAGCTTGCCGTAATAGCGTTTGTCCTCGCCGAGAATGGTGAAATACACCGCCTGCCCCGGCGCGATGTGAATCACATCGGCTTCCGACACCTGGGCCTTGATGGTCATGGTGTCCAGGTCCGCCAGTTTCAGCAGGATCGGCGCCAACTGGTTAGCGATCACGGTCTGGCCTTCCTGAGTGACAATGCCGACCACGTCGCCATCGATCGGCGCAACGATCCGCGTATACGCGAGGTTGACCTTGGCGGTGTCGATCTGGATGTGTGCGCTCTTGATCTGCGCATCCAGCGACAACAGATTGGCCTGTTGCACTTCGTAGTCCGATTGCGCGGTTTCGAAATCCTGACGCGAGATCGACGCGTCTTCCTGCAGGTTCTGATAACGCTCGTAAATCGCCTTGGTCTGTCTGAGCTGAGCCTGCGTCGCGCGCTTTTGCGCCTGCAGGTTTTCCTCATCGACCTGGGCCTGGCGCAGGGTGTTCTGCAGCACCAGCGGGTCAATTTCCGCCAGCCACTGGCCCTTCTTCACCTTGTCGCCGACCTTGACCTTGAGCGACTTCAACTGCCCCGACACCTGCGCGCCGACGTCCACCTGCTTGATGCCCTCCAGCAAACCGGTGGCGAGCACGGTGTTTTCGATGTCCGTGCGCTCGACCGGCGCGGTCTGGTATTTCGGTGCTTCGGCGGGTGCCTGCACCGTGTACAGCACCAACCCGGCCACCGCCGCCAACGCCAACCCCATACCGACTTTGCGCAACTTCGACTTTTCCATAAATAACCACAAGTCCGTTCAGGGATGGACCCGGCCAGCGGCCGGGTCTTGATAGAAAAACACTACTCAGGACAGCACTGGGCCGACCGCTACCGACAGACCGTCGTGCCACCACGCCGCGAAACTGAAGACGTTGGGCGCCTTGAGAATCGTGAAGTGGTTGCCCGGCCCGTACCACACCGCCAGATCGTCGACCCGACGCTGCCAGCCTTCGAGCATCGCCGCCTGCTCGCGCTGATTGCCCCACTCGTCCAGCGTCGGATCATCGACCAGCACCAGCCGCACCGGCCCGGTATAGGCCAGACGCGGCTGATAGACCGTGCGCAGTGCCGTGGCGAAGGTGCGCACCGGGCCGTGCATCGCGTCGGGCGCCGCACGCTCCGACAACACCCCGGCGCGCACCATGCCTTCGTGCAGCAGGCGCAATTGCGTGGTGTCATCGGCGTTGGCGAACATCGCAGGATCGATCCCCAGCGATTTTCCGCAGGACAACTGCAGGGTGTCGATCAGCCGTTGCAGCGCGGCCGTGGCCGTGTACGGTTTACCCGCCGTACCGTCGCCACCCGGCGCCTCGCTGTCGATCAGCGTCAGCGAAGCCACTTCACGTCCGGCTTGTTGCAACTGCGCCGCCATCGCATGCGCCACCCAGCCGCCGAACGAATGGCCGATCAGGTGCACCGGCCCTTGCGGGTAGATCTGCTCGATGGCTTGCAGGTAGAACGCCGCAGCCGCTTCGACTTCGCTGTGCGGCACACTGACGCCGTCCAGCCCCCGGGGTTGCAGGCCGATGATCGGCCATTCCGGGCCGATCGCCTCGGTCAGGTGGATGAACCCGGTGACACTGTCACCCGCCCCCGGCACACAGAAAATCGGCGCATGCCCGGCGTGCCCGGTCTGGATCGTCAGCAGCGGTTGATACGGCGCCGGCTCCGGCATGACCACCGCGTCGAGTGCCTGCGTCAGCGCCTGGCCGAGGGCCTGGATGTGCGGCGGTTTCATCATGGTCCGGTGATCGCCGGGGATGTCGATGCAGCGCAGCAACCCTGTGTCGAAACGCTCTTCCCAGCCACGGGTCGGGCTCGGCAGGGGCTGTCCGTCCATCAGCTCCTGAGCGCGGAACAGGTGGATCGTCTGACTCGCCGGGCTGACCCGGTAATGCGCCAGCGCCAGCCGATGCGCCGCTTCGCGATCGAAGTAGTGCCAGGCATCCGCCGCGCTGACGCTCGCCAGTTCCGGGTCGGTCAGTTGCTGCGCCTGGCAACGCTGGAACAGCGCAGTGAAGTCCAGCTGTTCGATTTGTGCTTCCAGCGCCTGCACAGCCGCCAGCGCCGCCTCGCCTTCAGCGCCGAGCATCATCGAACGCCCACGGCAATGGCCGAGCAACTGGCGCTTGTCCAGCCCTTCACCGCTCCACATCGCCTTGTCCTGGGCCAGCGGATTGGGCGCATAGCTGTCGAGCATGCCGATGAACTCCACCGGCTCATCGAGGCCAAGCAATTGCTGCGCGACCTCATGCGCCAGCACCCCGCCAAATGACCAGCCCGCCAGTCGATACGGCCCGTGCGGCTGCACCGCGCGGATGATCCCGACCATGCGCTGCGCCATGCACTCGATCGTGCGCAATTGCGCTTGCCCCAGCGTCACGCCGGGCAGACCGTAGATCGGGAACTCGCCGCCGATGTGCTGGGCCAGCGTCGGGAAATACACGTCGCGACCGCTGAACTCATGCATCAGGAACAGCGGCGTACCGTGCTCCCCGGCACGCACCACGACCAGCCCGTCCGCCTGCCCGCCCGCCTCGCCCTGACTGAGCAGCGCGGCGGCAGATTCGACGCTCGGATGCTGGAACAGCTCGGCCAACGACAGTGTCAGCCCGGTCCGTTGCATCAGATTGACCAGCCGCACTGCCAGCAACGAGTGCCCGCCCAGTTCGAAGAAGTTGTCATGCCGCCCGACTTGTTCGACACCGAGTACCTCGCCCCAGATCTGCGCCAGCGTGGCTTCGACTTCACCTTGCGGCGCGACGTAAGGCCGATTGATCACCGCGTCTGCCCCCGGTTCCGGCAGGGCTTTGCGGTCGATCTTGTCGTTCGGCGTCAGTGGCAAGGCGTCGAGTTGCACGAATGCGCCGGGCACCATGTACTCGGGCAACCGTTCCAGCACATGCGCGCGCAAGGTCTCCAGACTGGGTTCTTCTACGCCGGAACGCACGGTATACCAGGCCACCAGACGCTCGTCGCGCACCATCACCACCGCTTCGCGAATCGCCGAATGCTCGATCAGCCGCGCCTCGATTTCTCCTGGTTCCAGACGTAAGCCACGCAGCTTGATCTGGAAGTCGTTGCGGCCGAGGAATTCCAGCTCGCCATCGTTGGCGTAGCGCACCAGATCGCCGGTGCGGTACAGCCGATCACCGGCTACAAACGGGCTGTCGATGAAGCGTTCAGCCTGCATCTCCGGCAAACCGTGATAACCCCGCGCCACGCCGACACCGCCAATGTGCAGTTGACCGCTGACGCCTTGTGGCACCGGTTGATCGTAGGCGTCGAGCACGTACAGGCGGGTGTTGCTCAGGGCTTTGCCGACCGGCACCACGTTGTCCGGCACCGGCATGTGCGGTTCCAGCGTCCAGCCGGTGCTGTCGACCGTGGTTTCGGTCGGGCCATAGACGTTGTGCAAACGCACCCATGGCAGCCGCTTACGCACCTGTCGCGCCAGCGCGGCACTGAGTTCACCGCCACCGTTGAGCACGTCGGTGAGGCTGGTGCATTGCTCGACGTCATCCTGCTCAATAAACTGCTGCAACAGCGCCGGTACGAACTTGACCACCGTCACTTGATGCTCGCGAATGGTCTGCACCACGTACGCCGAATCGCGGTTGCCATCCGGCCGTGCCAACACCAGACGCATTCCGGAACACAGCGGCCAGAAGATCTCCCACACCGAACTGTCGAAGCTGAACGGGGCTTTTTGCAGCAACGCGCCGTGCTCGGTCGGCGGACTGAGCTGGGAACCCCAGTGCACCATGTTGCAGGCGCTGCGGTGTTCGATCATCACGCCCTTCGGCAAGCCCGTAGAACCCGAGGTGTAGATCATGTAAGCGAGGTTCGAAGGGCTGAGGCCCGGCACCTGCGGGTCATGCTCCGGCATGTTCTGCCAAATGCTGTGGTCAAGGTCGATCAACGTCGCCGCAGACGAGTCGAACAACCCGCGAGTAGTCGTCTGCACCAGCACCGCGGTCGGTGCGCTGTCCTTGAGCATGTACGCCAGACGTTCCGCCGGATAGCTCGGGTCCAGCGGCACATAGGCGCCGCCGGCCTTGAGGATGCCGAGCAGACCAACCACCAGATCCAGCCCGCGCTCGACGCAGATCGCCACTCGCACATCCGGCTGCACCCCGAGTTCACGCAGGTGATGGGCCAGACGATTGGCGCGTTCGTTGAGTTCGCGATAACTCAGGCTGCGCTCACCGGTCTGCACGGCGACAGCATCCGGTCTGCGTCGCACTTGTGCTTCGAACAACCCGTGCAGCGGCTGCTCCAGCGGGCAATCGACTTGCGTCGCGTTGAAGTCCACCAGCAAACGCTGACGCTCATCCGCCGCCAGCAACGGCACCTGCGCCAGCACCACCTGATCATCGTTGACCAGCGCTGCCAGCAGTTGCTGGAAGTAACCGACGAAGCGGCGAATGGTCGCTTCGTCGAACAGCGCCGTGGCGTAGTTCAGCGCCCCGCGAATCCCGCTCGGGTGTTCACCGAGGGTCAGCGACAGGTCGAATTTGACGAAGCGGCTCGGCCCGGCCACGCCTTCGAGGGTCAGATCGCCCAGGGTCAGCGCCGGACCGTCGTTGTTGTCCCAACTGAGCAGCGTCTGGAACAACGCGCTATGGGACAGGCTGCGCAACGGCTTGCAGATTTCCACCACCTGTTCGAACGGCAAGTCCTGATGCGCCTGCGCTTGCAGGGTTTGCGCCTTGACCCGCGCCAGCAACGCCTCGCCGCTCGGCTCGTCAGAGGTGTCGATGCGCAAGGCCAGGGTGTTGACGAACATGCCGATCAAGCCTTCGATCTCGGCGCGAGTACGGTTGGCCACCGGCGAGCCGATCACCACCTCGGACTGACCGGACAGACGACTGAGGGTCATCGCCCAGGCGCTCATGATCACCATGTACGGCGTCACCGCCCGGCGCTGACACAGGGTCTTGATCCCGCTACTCACTGCCTCGCCCAACTGAATTTCAACGCTGGCACCGCTGTGGTCCTGCTGCGCCGGACGCGGGCGGTCGGTGGGCAGGGTCAGCAACGCCGGCGCGCCGGCCAGGGCCTGTTGCCAGTAATCGCTCTGGCGTTGCAACACCTCGCCGCTGAGCCAGCGGCGTTGCCACACCGCGTAGTCGGTGTATTGCAGCGCCAGTGGCGGCAACGGGTCGGGCTGGCCGTGACTGAACGCCTGATACAACGCCGCCAGTTCACGGGTCAGCACGCCCATCGACCAACCGTCGGAGACGATGTGGTGCAGGGTCAGCAACAGCACATGGTGATCGTCCGCCAGCCGCACCAGACGCCCGCGCAGCAGCGGATCTTCCTGCAAATTGAACGGCGCACTGGCCTCGGCCTCGGCCAAGCGGCGCAGGGCCTCGTCGGCCTGCGGATAGCCACGCAAGTCTTCGACCCGCAGCAGCAGACCGCTGTCCACCGGCAGGATCAGCACCTGAGCCTCGTCGTCGAGCTGGTGGAACCGGCTGCGCAGGGTTTCGTGCCGCGCAACGATGCGCGCCAGCGCCCGTTGCAGCGCGTCTTCATCGAGCCGGCCGCGCAGGCGCAGGCCGACCGGGATGTTGTAGGCGCTATTACCGCCGCCCATCTGCGCCAGGAACCACAGGCGTTGTTGGGCGAACGACAGCGGCAGCACTTGATCACGCGGCGCCGGCAGGATGTCCGGCAGCGTGCTGCGTCCGGCACGGCTGAGCACGTCCGCCACGGCGGCGAGTTCCGGGTTGGCGAACAGCTCGCCCAGCGCCAGTTCGATCCCCAGTTGTTGGCGCACCTGCGACAACATGCGCATCGCCAGCAGCGAATGCCCGCCCAGTTCAAAGAAGTTGTCGTGACGACCGACCTGCGCAACCTGCAGCACGTCGGCCCAGACCCGAGCCAGACTGGCTTCCAGCGCATTGGCCGGTGGCTCATAAGCGCGGCTGAGCAGCGCCTCTTGAGTCGGCGCGGGCAACGCCTTGCGGTCGATCTTGCCGTTGTTGTTCAGCGGCAGCACCGCAAGCTGCACCCACGCACTCGGCACCATGTATTCCGGCAGCCGCGCCTGCAATTGCGCGTGCAGGTCGGCGCTGTCCAGCGGCTGCTCGTGCGCGGTGTAATAAGCCACCAGACGCAGGGTTTCCTGACCGTCGCGGCGCGCCAGCACCACGGCTTCCTTGACCCCGGCGCAGTTGAGCAAGCGACTCTCGATTTCTCCCAGTTCGATACGGAAACCACGGATCTTCACTTGGTCGTCATTGCGCCCGATGCAATCGAGTTGCCCCGGTGCCAGCCAGCGCGCCAGGTCACCGGTGCGATACAGCAGCGCACCTGGCCGCTCGCTGAACGGATCACGCAGGAACTTCTCGGCGGTCAGGTCCGGGCGGTTCAGATAACCCAGCGCCACGCCCTGCCCGCCGATGTACAACTCGCCGGTCACGCCCATCGGCACCGGTTGTTGATGCGCGTCGAGCACATACACCTGGGTGTTGGAGATCGGTCCGCCAATCGGCACGCTCTCGGCGTTTTCCGCCACTTCGAGCACCTCGAAGGTGGTGGCGTAGGTGGTGGTTTCGGTCGGGCCGTAGCAATGCACGATGCGCAGTTGCGGCGCCTCGGCCCGCAGTGTGCGGAACGCCGCCGGATCGCCGCGCTCGCCACCGCACAGCAAGATGCGCAAGCCCTTGAGCGCCTGCGCAATCAACTGCACGTATTGATTGAACAGCGCGGTGGTGACGAACAGCACCGTCGCCCCAGAGGCGCTCAACTCACGGCCGAACGCATTCGGATCAAGCAAGGTCGGGTGATCGATCACCACCACGCGCCCACCGTTGAGCAGCGGCCCCCAGATGTCCATGGTGCTGGCGTCGAACGCCGGATTGGAGGCGAACACCACGCGGTCCTGCGCGTTGAAATCGGCGTAACCGTTGTTCAGCACCAGCCGGCCGATGGCCCGGTGCGGGACCATCACACCCTTCGGCGTGCCGGTGGAGCCGGAGGTGTACATGATGTACGCCAGCGTTTCCGAGGACTGCAGCAGGTTCGGGTTGTGCGTCGGCTGGCCGCTGAGCTTCAAGCGATCAAGGTCGATGCGCGGCGCCGCGTAATCGATCACTTCGCTACTGAGGGTCAGCAGCGCCACTGCCTGACAGTCCTCGACCATGAACGCCTGGCGCTCGCTCGGCGCGTTGATGTCCAGCGGCACATAGGCCGCCGCGCACTTGGCAATCGCCAGTTGCGCCACCAGCAGTTCCAGCGAGCGCGGCAGCAGGATCGCCACGGGGTCGCCCGCCTGCACGCCTTGGCTGATCAAATGGTGCGCCAGGCGATTGGCCTGGGCGTTCAGTTCAAAGTAGCTCAGCGAATGCTCGCCGTGCACCGCCGCCACAGCCTTTGGATGGGCTGCGGCCTGCTGCTGGAATACCCCGTGCACGGTCAGCGTCTGCGGGTACTCGCGCGCGGTGGCGTTGAACCCGCACAGCAAGCGCTGACGCTCATCCTCGGCGAGTAACTGCACCCGCTCCAGCACCGCCTGATCATCGCTGACCATCGCCGCCAGCACGCACTGCAAGTAGCCGACATAACGCTGGATGGTCGCCTGATCGAACAACGCCGTGGCGTATTCCAGCGACCCGCGAATCACCCCGTTGGCTTCGCCCAGGGTCAGGGTCAAATCGAACTTGGCGACCTGCCCCGGCGCGGCCACGCCTTCGAGGCTCAGATCGCCGAGCGCCAGGTTCGGGCCGACGTTGCTGTCCCAGCTCAGCGTGGTCTGGAACAGCGGGCTGTGCGCCAGGCTGCGCACCGGCCGCGCAATTTCCACTACTTGCTCGAACGGCAGATCCTGATGCGCCTGGGCTTGCAGGGTTTGCGCCTTGACCCGCGCCAGCAGCGCGGCCACGCTCGGCTCGCCCGAGGTGTCGATGCGCAAGGCCAGGGTGTTGACGAACATGCCGATCAGGCCTTCGACTTCGGCCCGGGTGCGGTTGGCCACCGGCGAACCGATCACCACATCGGACTGCCCGGACAAACGACTCAGCAACAGCGACCAGGCACTCATCAGGGTCATGAACAGGGTCACGCCGTGGCGCTGACTCAAGGCTTTGAGCCCATTGCTCATACGCCCATCCAGCCGTACTTCGACGCTGCTGCCGGCAAAATCCTGCTGTGGCGGACGCGGACGGTCGGTGGGCAGGGTCAGCAACGCCGGCGCGCCGTCGAGAGTCTGCTGCCAGTAATCGCTCTGGCGCTGCAGCACTTCACCGCTGAGCCAGCGCCGTTGCCACACGGCGTAGTCACCGTATTGCAGCGCCAGCGGTGGCAACGGATCGGACTGGCCTTGACTGAAGGCCTGATACAGCGCCATCAGTTCGCGAGTCAGTACGCCCATCGACCAGCCGTCGGCGACGATGTGATGCACGGTCAGCAACAGCACGTGATGATCATCGGCCATTTGCACCAGCCGCCCGCGAATCAGCGGATCGTGCTGCAGATCGAAGGCGGTCGCGGCTTCCTGCGCGAGCAGCGCCTGCACGCTGGCTTCGGCCTGCGGGTCCTGGCGCAGGTCTTCCGTCTGCAACAGCAGGCCGTTTTCGACGGGTGCAATCGTCACCTGCGCCTGATCGTCGATGCTGACGAAGCGGCTACGCAAGGTTTCGTGCCGCGCGACGATCTGCACCAGTGCGCGTTGCAGCGCTTCGTCATCGAGCCGCCCGCGCAAGCGCAGGCCAATCGGAATGTTGTACGCCGAGTTGCCGCCCGACATCTGGGCGAGGAACCACAGACGTTGCTGGGCGAAGGACAACGTACCGTCACGCGGCACCGCTACGATCGGCGGTTGGCTGCTGACCTCCGCTGCGCGCAGGCACTCGGCAACCGCCGCCAGTTCGGCGTTGGCGAACAGATCGGCCAGCACCAGTTCCAGTCCCATCTGTTGCCGCACCTGCGCGACCATGCGCATCGCCAGCAGCGAGTGGCCGCCAAGTTCAAAGAAGTGATCATGGCGACCGACCCGCTCGACGTGCAGCACGTCGGCCCAGATTTGCGCCAGTGCGGTTTCCAGTGCGCCTTGCGGCGCGGCGTACTCACGGGTGAACAGCGCGGTCAGATCGGGTTTCGGCAACGCCTTGCGATCGACCTTGCCATTGGCAGTCAGCGGCAGCGCGTTGAGACGGACGAACGCCGCCGGCACCATGTACTCCGGCAACTGCGCCGACAGGTGCTCGCGCAGTTCAGCGACGCTCAGCGGTTCGCCCTGCCCGGTGTAATACGCCACCAGCCGGGGCTGGCCAGGCTCGTCCTCACGGGCCAGCAACACCGCGTCCTGAATACCGGGGAGCTGGTTGAGGCGGGTTTCAATTTCCCCCAGTTCAATGCGTACGCCACGGATTTTCACCTGATCGTCGTTGCGTCCGAGGTATTCAAGGGTGCCGTCCTCGCGCCAGCGCGCAAGGTCACCGCTGCGGTACATGCGCGCATTTGGCAAGGGGCTGAACGGGTCGTGCAGGAAGCGCTCGGCAGTCATGTCCGGCCGGTTCAGGTAACCCCGGGCCACGCCGGCCCCGCCGACGTACAACTCGCCCATCACCCCCAGCGGCACCGGACGCTGGTGCCCGTCGAGCAGGTACACCGTGGCATTGCTCAGCGGTTTACCGATGTGCAAGACACCACCCGCCTCAATCAGGCCGGAGGTCGCGACCACCGTGGCCTCGGTCGGGCCATAGTTGTTGATCACCCGGAACGCCTGGTTACGGGTGAACTGGCGCAAGCGATCGCCGCCGATCAACAGGGTTTTCAAGGTTGGATGCGTCAGCCCCTGACTGAAGGCGTATTCGGCCACCGGGGTCGGCAGGAAGCTCACGTCCAGCGGCTGCGCGCGCCACCAGTCGAGCAGCGCGTCGATGTCTTCGTTGCCGTCGTGGCTCGGCGCCAGATGCAGCGTCGCGCCACAGCACAATGCCGGCCAGACTTCCCAGGCCATCGCGTCGAAACCGAACCCGGCCAGACTTGAGGTGTGGCCGCCAGCGTGCAGGTCGAAGGCCTCGCAGTGCCAGTCCACCAGGTTGCTCAGCGTGTGGTGCTCGACCATCACACCTTTCGGCAGACCGGTGGAACCGGAGGTGTAAATCACGTAGGCCAGGTGCTGCGGCGTCAGGGCTGGCAACACAGGATTGACGACGTTGTCGCTGGACCATTGGCGCTGATCAAGATCGATCACCGGCACCGCCAGTGCCGGCAACCGTGCGCGCAGATCGCTCTGGGTCAGCACGGCGACCGGCGCACTGTCTTGCAGCAGATAGCCCAGGCGTTCCGCTGGGTGTGCCGGATCGACCGGTACGTAACCGGCGCCGGCCTTGAGAATCGCCACCAGTCCGACCAGCGTATCCAGCCCACGGCGGGCGACAATGGCCACGCGATCGTCAGGCTGCACACCCGCGGCGATCAGGTGATGCGCCAAGGCGTTGGCCTGGCGGTTCAACTCGGCATAACTCAGCGTGACTCTGGCAGACTGCGCCGCCAGCGCTTGCGGGCGTTCAGCCACCTGCTGCTCGAAGCGTTGGGCAATCGTCAGCCCTTGCGGGTAATCGACGCCGGTCGCGTTGAACCCGACCAACAGTTGCTCGCGCTCGGCCACCGGCAGGATCGACAAGCGTTCCAGACCCTGATGCGGCGCGTGTTCCAGCGCCTCCACCAGGCTGTACAAGGCGCATTGCAGATAATCGCAGGTGCGCTGCGCATCGATGCCGGCACCGGCCAGTGCCGCCAGGCTGAAACCTTCGCCCAAGTCGTCGACACTGAGGGTCAGGCGATAGTTGCTGTGCTCTTCGGCTTCGAGCAATTGCATACCCTGCCAGGCCGCTTGAGCTTCGGCAGAACCGCCGCCCGCCGAGGCGCCGTGGCGATAGTTGAACAAGGTGCTGAACAGCGGCGTGGTCGGCGCCATTGCGCTGCAATGCTGAATGCGCGCCAGTTGCGCGTGTTCGTGCTGCAACAACTGGCTCAGCAATTGATGCGTCGCCAATGCCGCACCCTTGACGCTGTGCGCGCTCAGGTCGATGCGCAGCGGCAAGGTGTTGATGAACACCCCGAGCGCGCGTTCGGCGCCCTCGCCGCCCTGCAAGCGGCCAAGCAATACCGTGCCGAACACCACATCGTCGCGGCCCGACAATTGCCCGAGCACCTGCGCCCAGGCCAGGTGCATCAGGCTTGCGGCGCTGACACCCAGACGCCGCGCCTGACTGCGAAGGGTCCGGCTCAGGGTGGCGTCGAGCGTCAGTCGGGCCTGTTCGGCCAGCCCTTCGTGGGGCGGATTCTGGCCGTAAGGCAAGGTCGGCTCGTCGACGTCGCCGAGCATGTCGCGGAAGAAGTTTTCGTGCTGCTGGTCGCTCAGCCCCGACAGGGTGTGCGCCACGTAATTGCGATACGGTACCGGCTCGGCCAGACGGTGCGGCAGGCCGACCAGGAAGGCCTGCATCTCATGTTGCAGCACCTCCAGCGCCACGTGGTCCATGATCAGGTGATGGAACAGCAGCAGCGCCACCACGCGCTGATTGGCGTCGTCCCAAGCGTGTACCACGCGCATCAGCGGTGCCTGATTGACCGCCATGCGGTAATGCCCGGCGTCGAAGCGAGCGCGCAATTGCTCCAGTACATCGCCGTCCGCCGAGTCCAGCGCAAGGCTTTCACAAGCCAGCGGCGCCTCGCGCCAGACCACTTGCACCGGGTCTTGCAGCCCGTCCCAGAACAGCGAGGTGCGCAGGATGTCATGGCGCTGGATCACGCTTTGCAGCGCTTGGGTGAAGGCCTGCAAGCGCTGTTCAGCGGCGAACGCAAACTGCGCCTGCAACACGTACGGATCACCCTGCACCGCGGACAGGTGATGAAACAGGATGCCGGTCTGCAGCGGCGCCAGCGGGTAAATGTCCTGCACGTTGGCGACGCCGCCGGGAATGCTGGCGACGATGCGGTCAATGCTCGGCTGATCGAGCGCCACCAATGGCAGCAGCTCAGGGGTAATGCATGTGCAATCTGCAGTGATGAGGTTGACCGCGACTTCAGCCTCGGGCTCACCGCCCACGGCAGCGGCCAGCGCCGCCAGGGTCGGCTGGTTGAACAGCACGCGAATGTCGGCGCTCAGGCCGGCACGACGCATTTTTGCCACCAGGTTGACCGCCAGCAGCGAGTGCCCTCCGAGTTCGAAGAAGTGATCGTGGCGCCCTACCCGCTCGACATTGAGCAGTTCGGCCCAGAGCTGCGCCAGGGCGATTTCCACCTCACCGAGCGGCGCTTCGTATTCACGGGCAGTCAGCGCTGTCAGATCCGGCGCCGGCAGTGCCTTGCGGTCGAGTTTGCCGTTGGGGCTGAGTGGCAACACATCGAGATGCACAAACACGGCAGGCACCATGTAGTCCGGCAGGCGCTCCAGCAAGTGGCTGCGCAGGACGTCGACCTCCAGGCGTGCGCCGGTGTAGTACGCCACCAGACGCTTGTCGCCGGGTACGTCTTCGCGGGCCAGTACGGCGGCTTCCTGCACACCATCGATCTGGGTCAGGCGGGCCTGGATTTCGCCGAGTTCGATGCGCAGGCCACGGATCTTCATTTGATCGTCGTTGCGGCCCAGGTATTCGATATTGCCGTCCGGCAGATAACGGGCGACGTCGCCGGTGCGGTACATCCGTCCATTGGCCTGGAACGGATCGTCGAGGAAGCGTTCGGCGCTCAGCTCGGGACGGTTCAGATAACCGCGGGCGACCTGCACGCCGCCGATGTACAGCTCGCCGACGACGCCGTGCGGCACCGGTTGCTGCTGGGCACCGAGGATGTACATCCGGGTGTTGGCGATCGGTTTGCCGATCGGCGTGTTGTCCGGGGTCTGCTCCAGCGGCCCCGCGCAGTTCCACGCCGTGACGTCCACCGCCGCCTCGGTCGGGCCGTAGAGGTTGTGCAGTTCACTGCCCGGCAGTTGCTGCTTGAAGCGCCGCACCACGCTGCCCGGCAACGCTTCGCCGCTGCACATCACCTGACGCAAACCGCCGCAGCGTGCGGTGTCGGCGTGGGCGAGGAACACGTCGAGCATCGACGGTACAAAGTGCAGTGTGGTGATGTGCTCGCGCTCGATGATTTCGCTGAGGTACAGCGGATCCTTGTGCCCCTCAGGCCGGGCCATGACCAGACGTGCGCCAGTCATCAATGGCCAGAAGAACTCCCAGACCGAGACGTCGAAGCTGAACGGCGTTTTTTGCAGCACCGTGTCCGCTGCCGTCAGTTGATAAGCGTCCTGCATCCACAGCAGGCGGTTGACCACCCCGCTATGTTCGTTGATCACGCCTTTTGGTTGGCCAGTGGAGCCGGAGGTGTAGATCACGTACGCGGTGTGCTGCGGGGTCAGTTCAGCGACCGCCAAGTTGTCCGTCGGCAGCACTTGCCATTGCGGCTGATCCAGATCGATCAGCGGCACCGCCACGTCGCCGAGCAACGAACGAGTAGAACCCTGCACCAACACCGCCAGCGGCGCGCTGTCCTCCAGCATGTAGGCCAGACGTTCCAGCGGATACGCCGGGTCCAGCGGCACATAACCGCCGCCGGCCTTGAGGATCGCCAACAGGCCGACCACCATGTCCAGGCCACGCTCCACGCAGATCCCGACCCGTGAATCCGCCTGCACGCCCAACTCACGCAGGTGCCGCGCCAGTTGATTGGCCCGGGCATTGAGTTCGGCATAAGTCAGCGCCAGCTCCCCGGCAACCACCGCTGGCGCCTGCGGCGAGCGCTGCACCTGCGCCTCGAACAGCCCATGAATGGTCTGTTGAAGATCGTAACCAACGTCGGTGGCATTGAACTCGACCAGCAAGCGCTGCTGTTCTTCCTGCGCCAGCAGCGGCGCATGTTCCAGCACTGCCTGATCGTTGGCGACCATCGCCTGCAACAGGCGCTGCAAGTAACCGACAAAACGCTGCACCGTGGTTTCGTCGAACAGCGCCGTGGCGTATTCCAGCGAGCCGCGAATCACGCCATTGGACTCGCTCAGGTTCAGCGACAGGTCGAACTTGGCAAAGTGGCTCGGTTCGGCCACGCCTTCCAGGGTCAGTTCGCCGAGGGCCAGCGCCGGGCTTTCGAGACCGTCCCAGCTCAGCAACGTCTGAAACACCGGGCTGTGCGCCAGGCTGCGCACTGGCCGGATGACTTCCACCACTTGCTCGAAAGTCAGGTCCTGATGCGCCTGCGCCAGCAGGGTTTGCGCCTTGACCCGCGCCAGCAGCGCTTCGACGCTGAGTTCGCCCGACGTATCGATGCGCAAGGCCAGGGTGTTGACGAACATGCCGATCAGCCCTTCGATCTCGGCGCGGGTGCGGTTGGCCACCGGCGAGCCGATCACCACGTCCGACTGCCCGGACAGGCGACTGAGGAGCATCGCCCAGGCACTCATCAGCGTCATGTACAAAGTCACGCCGTGGCGCTGGCCCAAAGCTTTGAGCCCGGCGCTCAGACGTTCGTCGAGCACTACGGCGACGCTGCTGCCGGCATAGTCCTGCTGCGCCGGTCGCGGTCGGTCGGTGGGCAACATCAGCAGCGCCGGGGCGCCGGCGAGCGTCTGTTGCCAGTACTCGCTCTGGCGTTGCAGCACTTCGCCGCTGAGCCAGCGCCGCTGCCACACCGCGTAGTCGGTGTATTGCAGTGCCAGTGGCGGCAACGGATCGGGTTGACCGTGACTGAACGCCTGATACAGCGCCATCAGTTCGCGGGTCAGTACACCCATCGACCAGCCATCGGAGATGATGTGGTGCAGGGTCAGCAACAGCACGTGGTGATCGTCGGCCAACCGCACAAGGCGTCCGCGAATCAGCGGATCGTCCTGCAAGTCGAACGGCCCCGAGGCTTCGCCCTGAATCAGCGCTTGCAGGGTTTCGTCAGGCTGCGGGTGCTGGCGCAGGTCTTCGACCCGCAGCAGCAGGCCGGTATCCACCGGGGCTATCAGCACCTGGGCTTCGTCGTTGAATTGGGCGAAGCGGCTGCGCAGGGTTTCGTGGCGGGCGACGATGCGCGCCAGTGCGCGTTGCAGCGCGGCGTCATCAAGGCGGCCGCGCAGGCGCAGCGCCACGGGAATGTTGTAGGCGGTGTTGGCGCCTTCCATTTGCGCGAGGAACCACAGGCGCTGCTGGGCGAACGACAGCGGCAAGGCACCGTCACGGGCTACCGGCACGATCTGCGGTTGCGCACTGCGTCCGGCCGCGCTCAGCAGCAACGCGACCGCCGCCAGTTCAGCGTTGGCAAACAGATCACCCAGCGCCAGCTCGACACCGAGCCGTTGCCGCACCTGCGAGACCATGCGCATCGCCAGCAGCGAATGGCCGCCGAGTTCGAAAAAGTGATCCAGACGCCCCACCTGCTCGACCTGCAGCACATCGGCCCAGATCTGCGCCAGCGCGGTTTCCACTTCGCCTTCGGGCGCCACGTATTCGCGGGTGAACAGCGCCGCCAGATCCGGCGCCGGCAAGGCTCGGCGATCGACCTTGCCATTGGCAGTCAACGGCAACGCGGCGAGTTTGACGAACGCCACCGGCACCATGTATTCCGGCAGGCGGCTGAGCAATTGCGCGCGCAACTCGCCGACCGGCAGCGCCTCGACCTGTGCCTGTTCGGTGAAGTACGCCACCAGTCGCGGCTGCCCGGGCTGGTCTTCGCGGGCCAGCAGCACCGCTTCCTGAATCCCCGGCAACTGGTTGAGGCAGGTTTCGATTTCCCCCAGTTCTATGCGCACGCCACGGATTTTCACCTGATCGTCGTTGCGCCCCAGGTACTCGATATTGCCGTCCGCGCGCCAGCGTGCGAGGTCACCAGTGCGGTACATGCGTGCGTTCGGCGCCGTGTTGAACGGGTCACGCAGGAAGCGCTCGGCAGTCATTTCCGGGCGATTCAGGTAGCCACGGGCGACCCCGACACCGCCGACGTACAACTCGCCAGCGACACCAATCGGCACCGGGCGTTGCTGCTCGTCGAGCAGGTACACGGTGGCATTGCTCACCGGTTGGCCGATGTGCAGCGCATCGCCGCTTTCGACTAACCCCGAGGTCGCGACCACCGTGGCCTCGGTCGGGCCGTAGTTATTGATCACGTCGAAATGCTGGTGGCGATTGAACTGGCGCAAGCGATCGCCGCCGATCAGCAGCGTGCGCAAGGTCGGGTGTTCGAGGTGCTGGCTGAAGGCGTATTCGGCCACCGGGGTCGGCAGAAAACTCACGTCCAGCGGCTGCGCGCACCACCAGGCCAGCAGCGCATCGATGTCTTCGCCGCCCTCGTGGGTCGGCGCCAGATGCAGGGTCGCGCCCGCGCACAGCGCCGGCCAGACTTCCCAGGCCATCGCATCGAAACCGAAGCCGGCCAGGCTTGAAGTGTGGCGACCGGCGCACAAGTCGAACGCTGCGCAGTGCCAATCGACCAGATTGCTCAGCGTATGATGCTCGACCATCACGCCCTTGGGCAGGCCGGTGGAGCCGGAGGTGTAGATCACGTAGGCCAGGTGTGCGGTGTTCAGGCCAGGCACTTGCGGGTCATGCGCAACGCCCTGCGACCAGGTGCAGCGATCGAGTTCAATCACCGGCACGGCCAGCGCCGGCAAGCGCTCGCGCAGATTGCTTTGGGTCAGAACCGCCACCGGCGCGCTGTCGCCGAGCAGGTAGTTCAAACGCTCGGTCGGGTGTGCCGGGTCAATCGGCACATAACCGGCGCCAGCCTTGAGGATCGCCACCAGTCCGACCAGCGTGTCCAGCCCGCGACGGGCAACGATGGCGACTCGATCATCGGGTTTCACCCCGCGTTCGATCAGGTGATGCGCCAGAGCGTTGGCCTGACGGTTGAGTTCGGCGTAGGTCAATTGGCTGTCGGCACACACCGCCGCCACTGCCTCAGGCCGCTCGGCCACCCGTGCCTCGAAACGCTGGTGAATGGTCAGGGTGTTGCTGAATTCAACCTGAGTCGAATTGAAGCCGAGCAGCACCTGCGCAAGCTCCGCCGCCGGCAGGATCGGCAGTTGATTGACCGGCGTCTGCGGCGCCTGCTCCAGCGCGAGCACGAGGTTTTCCAGCGCGCAATGCAGGTAGTCGCAGATGCGCTGCGGATCGGTTTGCGTGCTGGCCAACAGGGTCAGGCTGAACGCGTCACCGAGGTCATCGACGCTCAGGGTCAGCGGATAGTTGCTGCGCTCCTCGGAGTGCAACGTGGAGATACCGTCCCACGCCGCGAGGGTTTGCGCACTGGCACTGGCGACGTTGTGGCTGTGGCGATAATTGAGCAGCGTGCTGAACAGCGGCGTTGGCGCCACCACGTGACTGCAGCGCTGGGCCAGGGCCAGCGGCGCATGTTCGTGGCGCATCAGCGTGGTCAGGCGTGCATGCGTGGCGTTGACCGCCGCACGCACGTCCTGGCTGTCGATATCCACCCGCAGCGGCAAGGTATTGATGAAAATTCCCAACGCGCGGTCAATCGCCTCGGCACCTTGCATGCGCCCCATCAGCACCGTGCCGAACACCACCTGCTGCTTGCCGGTGAGCGCCGCCAGCACCTGCGCCCAACCGAGGTGAAACAGGCTCGCGACACTGACCCCGAGCGTCCGCGCCTGCGCCCGCAAGCGCTGACCGAGCAGCGTTTCGACCGGCACGCTCAGTTCGACGATGTGGCTGCCGTCACCCTGCACGTCTTGCAGACCGTAGGGCAGCGTCGGCTCGTCGATGGCGCCGAGCATGTCGCGGAAAAATGCCTCGTGTTCGGCTTCGCTGACGCCCAGTCGTGCCTGGGCCACGTAATTGCGGAACGGCACCGGGCGTCCGAGCGACTCACTCTGTCCGGTGAGGCAGGCACGCATTTCATGACGCACCACGTCGAGGGCCGAGTGATCGAGGGCCATGTGATGGAACAGCAGCGTGGCGACCACCCGTTGCCCGGCCTCATCCCAGGCGTGGGCCAGGCGCATCAGCGGCGCGCGAGTCACGTCGAGGCGGAAGTGCCGAGCGTCGAAGCGTTCGTGCAGATACGCCAGAACATCGCTGTCGGCGTCTGGCAGCAACACCGCTTCCACCGGCAGTTCGGCCCGACGCCAGACCACCTGCACCGGCGCGTCCAGCCCTTGCCAGAACACCGCAGTGCGCAGGATGTCGTGGCGATCGATCACCGTTTGCAACGCTTGGGCGAACGCCTGAAAACGCTCACGGCTGGCAAATGCGAAGTGCGACTGCATGACATACGGGTCGCCCTCGCCGCCACTTGCGTGGTGATAAAGGATGCCTTCCTGCAGCGGCGCCAGCGGGTAAATGTCCTGCACATTGGCCGCGCCGCCGGGCACTTGCTCGACCAGACGGTCAATGGTCGCCTGGTCGAGTTCAACCAGGGTCAGCATCGCCGGGGTGATGCGGGTGGTGCCCGGGACAATGCCGTTGGCCGGCACCTCGACCTGGCCGTGTTTGGTGGCCGAGTATTGCCCGGTCTTGATCAGCTCGATCAGTGCCGGTTTGTGCTCGCGCAGCAGCACCAGCAAGGCCGGGTCGTTCAACGCCTGCTTGTTGCCGTTGACCCGCAATTGGTCGTCCGAGACCGCCAGCTGGATATCTTTAGCCTTCAATGTGGCCAACAGTTCGATCACGTTCACAGGACGATCTCCATTCGTTCGGTAATTGCGGCGTAGCCGGCCAGGGTCGGATGTTCGAACAACGACCTGACATCGGCTTCCATGCCTTCCTGACGCAGGCGGCCGATCAGACTGACCGCCAGCAGCGAGTGACCACCCAGTTCAAAGAAATGATCGTGACGCCCCACCCGCTCGACGTTGAGCAGTTCGGCCCACAGCCGGGCGAGGATGATTTCCACTTCGCCGACCGGGGCTTCGTATTCACGGACAGTCAGCGCTGTCAGATCCGGCGCCGGCAGTGCCTTGCGTTCGAGTTTGCCGTTGGGGCTGAGTGGCAACACATCGAGATGCACAAACACGGCAGGCACCATGTAGTCCGGCAGGCGCTCCAGCAAGTGGCTGCGCAGGACGTCGACCTCCAGGCGTGCGCCGGTGTAGTACGCCACCAGACGCTTGTCGCCGGGTACGTCTTCACGGGCCAGCATGGCGGCTTCCTGCACGCCGTCGATCTGGGTCAGGCGGGCCTGGATTTCGCCGAGTTCGATGCGCAGGCCACGGATCTTCACTTGATCGTCGTTGCGGCCCAGGTATTCGATATTGCCGTCCGGCAGATAACGGGCGACGTCGCCGGTGCGGTACATCCGTCCATTGGCCTGGAACGGATCGTCGAGGAAGCGTTCGGCGTTCAACTCCGGGCGATTCAGATAACCGCGTGCCACCTGCACGCCACCGATGTACAGCTCGCCGACCACACCGTGCGGCACCGGTTGCTGCTGGGCACCTAGGATGTACATCCGGGTGTTGGCGATCGGTTTGCCGATCGGCGTGTTGTCCGGGGTCTGCTCCAGCGGCCCCGCGCAGTTCCACGCGGTCACGTCCACCGCCGCCTCGGTCGGGCCGTAGAGGTTGTGCAGTTCACTGCCCGGCAGTTGCTGCTTGAAGCGTCGCACCACGCTGCCCGGCAACGCTTCGCCGCTGCACATCACCTGACGCAAACCGCCGCAGCGTGCGGTGTCGGCGTGGGCGAGGAACACGTCGAGCATCGACGGTACAAAGTGCAGTGTGGTGATGTGCTCGCGCTCGATGATTTCGCTGAGGTACAGCGGATCCTTGTGCCCCTCAGGCCGGGCCATGACCAGACGTGCGCCAGTCATCAATGGCCAGAAGAACTCCCAGACCGAGACGTCGAAGCTGAACGGCGTTTTTTGCAGCACCGTGTCCGCTGCCGTCAGTTGATAAGCGTCCTGCATCCACAGCAGGCGGTTGACCACCCCGCTATGTTCGTTGATCACGCCTTTTGGTTGGCCAGTGGAGCCGGAGGTGTAGATCACGTACGCGGTGTGCTGCGGGGTCAGTTCAGCGACCGCCAAGTTGTCCGTCGGCAGCACTTGCCATTGCGGCTGATCCAGATCGATCAGCGGCACCGCCACGTCGCCGAGCAACGAACGAGTAGAACCCTGCACCAACACCGCCAGCGGCGCGCTGTCCTCCAGCATGTAGGCCAGACGTTCCAGCGGATACGCCGGGTCCAGCGGCACATAACCGCCGCCGGCCTTGAGGATCGCCAGCAGCCCGACCACCATGTCCAGACCACGCTCCACGCAGATCCCGACCCGTGAATCCGCCTGCACGCCCAACTCACGCAGGTGCCGCGCCAGTTGATTGGCCCGGGCATTGAGTTCGGCATAAGTCAGCGCCAGCTCCCCGGCAACCACCGCTGGCGCCTGCGGCGAGCGCTGCACCTGCGCCTCGAACAGCCCATGAATGGTCTGCTGAAGATCGTAACCAACGTCGGTGGCATTGAGGCCGAACAGCAACTGCCGACGCTCGGCATCCGGTAACACCGGCAGGCGATTCAACGCCTGCTGCGGTGCCTGCTCCAGCGCCTCGGCCAGCGCCGCCAAGGCTCGCTGCATGTACCCGCAGACCCGCGCCGCGCCAATCGACGCGGGGGTCATGACCGTGAGGTCAAAGCCCTGCCCCAGATCATCGACGTTGAGGTTCAGCGGGTAGTTGGTGCGCTCCTCGCTGGAGAGGTTATGGATGCCTTGCCAGCTCAGACGCGTGGCCTGTTGCTGTGCTTCGCTGACGCTGTGCCGGTAGTTGAGCATCGCGCTGAACAGCGGCGACGGCGCCGCCACACCGCTGCAACGCTGGGCCAGCGCCAGTGACGCGTGTTCATGGCCAAGCAACGCCGTCAGTTGTGCATGGGTGGCACGCACGCCGGCCCGCACCGAGGTGTCGCCCAGGTCCACGCGCAACGGCAAGGTGTTGATGAACATTCCCAGCCCGCGATCGGCGCCGGTGCCGCCCTGCATTCGGCCCAACAGCACGGTGCCGAACACCACCCGATCATGCCCGGAAGTCGCCGCCAGCACTTGCCCCCACGCCAGATGGAACAGGCTCGCGACACTCACGCCCATCTGCCGCGCCTGGCGGCGCAGATTCAGGGCCAGGGCCGCGGGCACGCTCTGCCGCGTTTCTTCAATGTCATGCCCGTCCCCGCGTACATCGAGCAGACCGAACGGCAGCGTCGGCTCGTCGATGTCGCCGAGCATTGCGCGGAAGAACGCCTCATGCTCCTGCTCACTGACGCCCAGGCGCGTCTGCGCCACGTAGTTGCGGTACGGCACGGCCGGCAGCGGCGCGTCGGCGTGGCCAAAGAGGATCGCCTGCATTTCCTCCTGCACCACGGCCAGTGCCGTGTGATCCATGGCGATGTGATGGAACAACAGCATGGCGACCACCCGGTCGTTGGCCGGATCGCGTGCATAGACCAGACGAATCAACGGTGCCTGACTGAGCTCGATGCGGTAATGCCGTGCGTCGAAACGCTCATACAACTGCGCCAGAACATCACCGGCCGCCTGGTCGAATGCGACTTCCTGCACTGGCAGCTCGGCCTCGCGCCACACCACTTGCACCGGCGTTGCCAAGCCCTCCCAGACCACCCCGGTGCGCAAGATGTCGTGCCGGCTCATGACCTGACGCAGCGCGGCGGCGAAGGCCTGCAAGCGTTCGAGGCTGTCGAATGCCAGGCGCGATTGCAGCAGGTACGGATCGCCCTGCGCGGCGCTCAAGTGGTGATAAAGAATGCCTTCCTGCAGCGGCGCCAACGGATAAATATCCTGCACGTTGGCCGCACCACCCGGCACGGTGGCAACCACCCGTTCAATGCTTGGCTGATCCAGTTGCAGCAGCGTCAGCAGGTCCGGGGTGATGCGCGTGCATCCCGGCGCAATCAGGTTGGCCGGCACCTCGACTTCGCGAGCGCTGCCCACGGCGGCGGCCAGTGCGGCGAGGGTCGGCTGGCTGAACAGCACGCGCACATCGGTGCTCAGGCCGAGCTGACGCATGCGCTCGATCAGGTTCACCGCCAGCAGCGAATGGCCGCCCAGTTCGAAAAAGTTGTCGTGTCGCCCGACCTGCTCGACCTGCAACACCTCGGCCCAGACCTGCGCCAGCGCGATTTCCACCGAGCCTTGCGGAGCCGCGTATTCGCGGCTGAGCCAGGCGTCCTGATCCGGTTCGGGCAAGGCCTTGCGGTCGAGTTTGCCGTTGGCCGTGAGCGGCAGCACTGGCAGGCGCACGTAAGCGGCGGGCACCAGTGCCTGCGGCAAGCGCGCTTGCAGATGCAGGCGCAGATCTTCGATGTCGACCGCCGTACTGGCGGTGAACCAGGCGATCAGGCGCGCCTCGCGCACCAGCACCACCGCATCCTGCACCGCCGGATGGCTGGACAGCGCGGCGTCGATTTCCCCCAGTTCCACGCGCACGCCACGCAGCTTGACCTGATCGTCATTGCGCCCCAGGTACTCAATGTTGCCATCGGCCAGCCAGCGCGCGAGATCGCCGGTGCGGTACATGCGCGCCTGCGGTTCGTCGCTGAACGGGTCTTCGAGAAAGCGTTCGGCAGTCAGCTCAGGACGGTTCAGGTAACCCCGGGCCACGCCCGCGCCACCGACGTACAACTCGCCGGCGACCCCGACCGGTACCGGACGTTGCTGATCATCAAGCAGGTAGACCTTGGCGTTGCTCATCGGCCGGCCGATGTGCAGCAACTGTCCGGCATTGATCTGCCCGAAGGTCGCAACCACCGTGGCCTCGGTCGGGCCGTAGTTGTTGATCACGGCAAAGCTTTGCTCGCGGTTGAACTGGCGCAGACGATCGCCGCCGATCAGCAACGTGCGCAGCGTCGGGTGCTGCAGTTCGCGGCTGAAGGCGTATTCGGCGATCGGCGTCGGCAGGAAGCTCACCTGCAACGGTTGCGCGCGCCACCAGTCGAGCAAGTCATCCAGGTGTTCGTTGCTGATCGATTGCGGCGGCAGGTGCAGGGTCGCGCCGACGCACAGCGCCGGCCAGACTTCCCAAGCCATCGCGTCGAAACCGCAACCGGCGACACTCGCGGTGTGGCTGCCGGCCCGCAGGTCGAACGCCTCGCAGTGCCAGTGCACGAGGTTTTCCAGGGTCGCGTGTTCGACCATCACGCCTTTCGGCTGGCCGGTGGAGCCCGAGGTGTAAATCACGTAGGCCAGATGCGCCGGGGTCAGCGTCGGCAGTAGCGGATTGCTGTCCGGCAGGTGCTGCCAGATGGCATTGTCCAGATCGATCACCGGCACCCGGCCCAGCAGGTCGCGGGTCGAAGCCTGCGTCAGCACCGCCACCGGGTCGCTGTCCTGCAGCAGGTAGGCGATGCGTTCCGCCGGGTACGCCGGATCGACCGGCACGTAACCGGCGCCGGCCTTGAGGATTGCCAGCAGCGCCACGAGCATTTGCGGGCTGCGTTGCAGGCACACGGCGATCCGGTCGTCCGGTTGCACGCCGAGGCCGAGCAAGTGATGCGCCAGGCGATTGGCTTGCTGATTGAGTTGCGCATAGGTCAGTTGCTGATCGCCCTGCACCACCGCCAGCGCCTGTGGCTGCTGCTCGGCCTGCACTTGCACCAGCGCCTGAATCGTTGCGCCGCGCGGGTATGCCGCCGTCGTCGGGTTGAAGCCGACCAGCAAGTGCTCGTATTCCTCGACCGAAAGAATCGGCAAGCGGTTGAGCGGACGTTGCGGCGCCTGTTCCAGCGCGTCCACCAGATGTTCCAGAACGGTGTGCATGTAGCCACAGATGCGCTGCGCGCCGATCTGCACCAGCGCCAGCACCGCCAGGGCAAAACCTTCGCCCAGGTCGTCGACGCTGAGGGTCAGCGGATAGTTGCTGCGCTCTTCGCCACCGAGCAACTGCACACCTTCCCAGATGCCCTGACCGTCACGCGGCTGCGCATCGGCCGCGCTGTGACGGTAGTTGAGCAAGGCGCTGAACAGCGGCGCGCCGGACACTGCGCTGCAGCGTTGGGCCAGCGCCAATGGCGCATGTTCATGGGCCAGCAGTGCGGTCAGCCGTGCATGGGTGGTCTTGGCCGCACTGCGCACGCCTTCGCTGACATCCACGCGCAGCGGCAAGGTGTTGATGAACACCCCCAGCGTGCGGTCGGCGCCCTCGCCGCCCTGCAAGCGGCCCAGCAGCACCGTGCCGAACACCACGTCGCGGCGGTTGGCAAGCACGCCCACCACCTGCGCCCAGGCCAGGTGCATCAGGCTCGCCGGGCTGACGCCCAACTGCCGGGCCTGCTCGCGCAGACGCCGGCTCAGTTCGGGATCGACGGCTTGCTGCGCCTCCTCGATGTCGCCGCCATCGCCTTGCACGTCGTGCAGGCCGAACGGCAGCGTCGGCTCGTCGACATCGCCGAGCATGTCGCGGAAGAACGCTTCGTGCTCCTGCTCACTGGCGCCCAGCCGCGCCTGCGCCACGTAGTTGCGATACGGCATCGGCGTGCTCAGGCGGTCGGCCTGATCGAACATGAACGCGCGCATTTCCTGCCCCACCACTTCCATCGCGGTGTGGTCGAGGATCAAGTGCTGAAACAATATGATCGCCACCACCCGGTGCTGCGCCGGATCCTCGGCGTAGACGATGCGCATCAGCGGTGCGTGGCTCAGGTCGAGACGGTGGTGGCGGGCGTCGAAGCGCGCGTGCAACTGTTCGAGCATGTCGCCCTGTGCAGGGTCCAGCGCCACGGCTTGCACCACCAGCGGCGCCTCGCGCCACACCACCTGGTGCGGGCTCGCCAACCCTTCCCAGACCACGCTGGTACGCAGGATGTCGTGACGGGCAATGACCTGCTGCAAGGCCTTGCTGAAGGTGCGCAGGCGTTCGACGCTGTCGAAGGCCAGGCGCGATTGCAGCAGGTACGGATCGCCCTGCTCGGCACTCAGGTGGTGATAAAGAATGCCTTCCTGCAACGGCGCCAACGGGTAAATGTCCTGCACGTTGGCCGCGCCACCGGGCACCGTGGCGACGATGCGCTCGATACTGGCCTGGTCCAGTTCGGTCAGGCTCAGCATCGATGGAGTGATATGCGTGCAGCCGGGCGGGATACGGTTGGCCGGCACTTCGATTTCGCGACCGCTACCCACGGCGGCCGCCAGTGCTGCCAGGGTTGGCTGGTTGAACAACACGCGCACGTCAGCCGCAAGGTCGATCTGGCGCATGCGTTCGATCAGGCTCACCGCCAACAGCGAATGCCCGCCCAGCTCGAAGAAGTTGTCGTGGCGCCCGACCCGCTCGACTTTCAGCACGTCGATCCAGATCTGCGCCAGCGCGGTTTCCACAGCACCTTGTGGCGCCTCGTATTCGCGGCTGAGCCACGCGCCGTGCTCCGGTTCAGGCAAGGCCTTGCGATCGATCTTGCCGTTGGCGGTCAACGGCAAGGCCTGCAGACGCACGTAAGCCGCCGGCAGCAGCGCATCGGGCAAACGTGCTTGCAGGTGATTGCGCAATTGTCCGATATCGACCGGAGTACGCTCGGTGAACCACGCGATCAGCCGCCCATCGCGGACCAGCACCACGGCTTCCCGCAACGCGGCGTGACTGCCGAGCGCTGCTTCGATTTCACCGAGTTCGATACGCACGCCGCGCAATTTGACCTGATCGTCGTTGCGCCCCAGGTACTCGATATTGCCGTCGGCCAGCCAGCGCGCCTGATCGCCGGTGCGGTACATGCGTGCCTGTGGCGCGTCGCTGAAAGGATCGAAGAGGAACTGCGTTGCGCTCAATTCGGGGCGATTCAGATAGCCGCGCGCCACGCCCGCGCCGCCGACATACAACTCGCCCGCCACGCCCACCGGCACCGGGCGCAGGTCAGCGTCCAGCAAGTAGACCCTGGCGTTGGCGATCGGTCGGCCAATGTGCAACGGCTGGCCATGCTCGACGCGTCCCGACGTCGCGACCACCGTCGCTTCGGTCGGGCCGTAGTTGTTGATCACCTCGAAGGTTTGCTGGCGAGTGAACTGGCGCAGCCGATCGCCGCCGATCAACAGCGTGCGCAAGGTCGGGTGCTGCAATTGACGGCTGAAAGCGTATTCGGCCACCGGCGTCGGCAGGAAGCTCACCTGCAACGGCTGCGCGCACCACCAGTCGAGCAGATCGTCCAGATGCTCGTTACGGATCGACTGCGCAGGCAGGTGCAAGGTCGCGCCGACGCACAGCGCTGGCCACACTTCCCAGGCCATCGCATCAAAACCGAAGCCGGCGACACTCGCGGTATGGCTGCCGGCGTGCAAGTCAAAGGCTTCAACGTGCCAATGCACGAGGTTTTCCAGAGTGGCATGTTCGACCATCACCCCTTTCGGCTGGCCGGTGGAGCCGGAGGTGTAGATCACATAAGCCAGATGGTTCGGCGTCAATGCCGGCAGCTTCGGATTGGCATCTGACAGGTGCTGCCAGAGATCGCCGTCCAGATCAATGACCGGCACGCCACCGAGCAGATCGCGGGTCGAGGCCTGAGCCAGGACCGCCACCGGGGCACAGTCCTGCAACAGGTAGGCGATGCGTTCTGCCGGGTACGCCGGATCGACCGGCACATAACCGGCGCCGGCCTTGAGGATCGCCAGCAACGCCACCAGCATCTGCGGGCTGCGCCGGGCACACAGGGCTACCCGATCATCGGGCTGTACGCCAAGGCCGATCAGGTAATGCGCGAGGCGATTGGCGCGCTGGTTGAGTTCGCCGTAGCTCAACTGCTGCGCACCCTGCACCGCCGCCGTGGCCTCGGGGTACGCCGCCGCCTGGGCTTCGACCAGACGCTGCACCGTCTGCGGGTGCGGGTAATCACGACCAGTGATGTTGAACCCGACCAGGACCCGCTGCCGCTCGCTCAACGACATCACCGAAACCTGCCGCAGCGGCGTGGCCGGATTGTCTTCGAGTGCGGTCAGCAGGTTGTGCAGCGCGGTTTGCAAGTAATCGCAAACCCGTGCGCCGTCGACTTGCGGGACGGCCTGCACGCTCAGGCCAAAGCCCTCACCGAGATCGTCGACACTGATCACCAACGGATAGTTGCTGCGCTCGCGGGAGCTGAGCACCTGAATGCCGTCCCACTGCACGCTCGCCGATTGCGCCGCGCTATGGCGGTAGTTGAGCAAGGTGCTGAACAGCGGCAGCGACGCAGAAACGCCGCTGCAACGCTGGGCCAGCGAGAGTGACGCCTGTTCGTGCGCGAGCAGTTGCGCCAGACGTTCATGGGTGGCACGTACACCCTGTTGCACCGCGGTCGCGCCGACGCTGACCCGCAGCGGCAAGGTATTGATGAACATGCCCAGCGCGCGTTCGGCGCCCTCGCCACCCTGCATACGCCCGAGCAGCACGGTGCCGAACACCACCTCGTCGCGCCCCGAGACTTGCGCCAGCACCTGACCCCAGGCCTGATGCACCAGGCTCGCCGCGCTGATGCCGAGCCGGCGTGCCTGTTCACGCAAACGCCGGGCAACGCCGGCGTCCAGTGCCTGCACGCTGTCGACAACCGTGCTGCCATCGCCATGCACGTCCTGCAGACCGAAGGCCACGGTCGGCTCGTCGATGTCGCCGAGCATGTCGCGGAAGAACGCTTCGTGCGCCTGGGCATTGGCGGCCTGTTGCGCCTGCGCCACGTAGTTGCGGTACTGCACCGGCGCCGGCAGTTCGCGGCCGCTCGGTTGCAGGCTGTCGTTCATTTCCGCCAGCAACACTTCCAGCGCGGTGTGGTCGAGCACGATGTGGTGCAGCAACAGGATGCCGATCCAGCGCTGGTGCTCGCGGTCTTCGGTGTAAGCCAGACGCATCAGCGGTGCGCGGCGCAGGTCGAGGCGGTAGTGACGCGGGTCGAAACGTGCCTGCATCTGCTCCAGCACGTCGCCTTCCAGCAGGTCGGCATCGACGCGTTCCAGCGCCAGCGGCGCTTCACGCCAGACCACTTGCATCGGCTCTTCAAGGCCTTCCCAGACCACGCTGGTGCGCAGGATGTCGTGGCGCTCGATCACCGCGTTCAGCGCGCGGACGAAGGCCTTGATCTGAGGCAGACCGGCGAAGGCGAACTGCGCCTGCAGCACGTACGGATCGCCGGCGCTGGTCGCCAGGTGGTGATAGAGAATCCCCGCTTGCAACGGCGCCAGCCCATAGATGTCCTGTACATTGGCGATGCCGCCGGGCACCGTCGCCACGATGCGGTCGATGCCGGCCTGATCCAGCGTCGCCAGCGGCAGCAGCTCCGGGGTGATTTGCGTGCAATCGGGGCTGATCAGATTGGCCGGGGCCGCGATGGCGTGGCCGCTGCTCAGGGTCGCGGCCAGCGCCGCCACGCTCGGCTGGCCGAACAGCACGCGCACGTCGCAGTGCAGATCGTGCTGGCGCATGCGTTCGATCAGCTTCACCGCCAGCAGCGAATGGCCGCCGAGCTCGAAGAAATTGTCATGCCGGCCCACTTGCTCGACATCGAGCAGGGTCTGCCAGAGGCCGGCAATCAGCGTTTCAACTTCGCCCAGCGGGGCTTCGAAACCACGACGGGCAAAGGCCTCGCTGTCGGGCTGCGGCAAGGCTTTGCGGTCGAGCTTGCCGTTGGTGGTCAGCGGCAGTACATCGAGACGCACAAAGGCGCTCGGCAGCATGTACTCGGCCAGCGACAACAGCAACTCGTCACGCAATTGCGCGGCGCTGGGTTCGGCGTCGGCAGCGGCCAGCCAGTACGCCACCAGCCGCTGATCACCGGGGCTGTCTTCACGGGCGATCACCACCGCCTCGCGCACACCGGCGCAGGCTGCGAGGCGGGCTTCGATCTCGCCCAGCTCGATGCGGAAACCACGGATCTTCACCTGATCGTCGTTGCGCCCCAGGTACTCGAGGCTGCCATCCGCGGTCCGCCGCGCCAGGTCACCGGTCTTGTACAGACGCGCCTCGGCACGCCCGCTGAACGGGTCGGCAATAAAGCGTTCAGCAGTCAGCGCCGCGCGATTGAGGTAACCCCGGGCGACCCCGGCGCCGCCCACGTACAGCTCGCCGATCACGCCGGTGGGCACCGGCTCGCGCTGAGCATCGAGCACGTACAGTTGCAGGTCGGGAATCGCGACACCGATCGGGCTGCGTCCGACCAGGTGCGCGTCTGCCGCCTGCAGTGGACGATAAGTCACGTGCACCGTGGTTTCGGTGATGCCGTACATGTTCACCAGCCGCGTGCCGGCGTTGCCGACCCGCGCGTACCACGGTTTGAGCAGGCCTGGCTCCAGCGCTTCGCCGCCGAAAATCACTTCGCGCAGCGAGTGCTGCAACGGGCTGCGGCCCTGCGCCGCGATCAACTGGCGGAAGGCACTCGGGGTCTGATTGAGCACGGTCACGCCGCTGCGGCACAGCAAGGTGTAGCAGTCGTCCGGCGAGCGGCTGATCGCCTGCGGCACCAGCAGCAACTGGCCGCCAAACGCCAATGCGCCCCAGATTTCCCACACCGAGAAGTCGAAGGCAAAGGAATGGAACAGCGCCCACACGTCCTGCGGGTTGAAATTGAACCAGTCATGGGTCGCCGAAAACAACCGCACCACGTTGCGGTGTTCGACCATCACGCCCTTGGGCAGGCCCGTCGAACCAGAGGTGTAGATCACGTAGGCGAGATGGCTTGGGCTGAGCTCGGGAATGTCGGGGTTGCTGCTCGGTTCAGCCTGCAACTGCACGCTGTCGAGGTCGATGTTCGGCACGCTGAGCGCGCCGACCCGCTCGAGGGTATCGGCCTGGGTCAGCACCGCCACCGGGGCGCTGTCCTGCAAGGTGTAGGCGATGCGCTCCAGCGGATACGCCGGGTCGATCGGCACATAACCGGCGCCGGCCTTGAGCAGGCCCAGCAGGCCGATGATCATCTGCGGGCCGCGCTCGACACAGATCGCCACGCGCTGATCCGGGCGAATCCCTCGCGCCAGCAGGTGATGTGCCAGTTGATTGGCACGGCGGTTGAGCTCGCCGTAGCTCAGCGTCTGCGCTTCGAAAATCAGCGCGGTGGCCTCGGGGCGTGCCTGCGCGTGGGCTTCAAACTGCTGATGGATCAACGGTGTTTCAGGGAACTGCGGCAACGGCGAGTTGACCCCGTGCAGCAGGTAGTCGCGCTCGGCGGCCGGCAGAATGTTCAGCCGTTGCAGCGGCGCCTCCGGGGTCGCCTGCAAGGCCTGCAACAGACTGTGCAACGCGGTGTGCAAATAACCGGCGATGCGCTCGGCACCCAGCGCTGCGTCCGCCAGCGCAGTGATGCGCAAGTCCTCGCCGAGGTCGTCGATGTTGATCGTCAGCGGATAGTTGGTGCGCTCGCGAGCGCCAAGCACCTGAACACCGGGGACCAGTTCACTGACCTCGGCGATCTCTTCTTGGCTGCTGTGGCGATAGTTGAGGATCGCGCTGAACAACGGCGTCGGCACCGCCACCGCGCTGCAACGCTGGGCCAGCGCCAGAGACGTCTGTTCATGGCCGAGCAACGCGGTCAGGCGTCGATGCGTTGCCAGAACTCCAGCACGCACGCCGTCCTGTCCGACATCCACCCGCAGCGGCAAGGTGTTGATGAACATCCCCAGCGCTTGCTCGCCACCCTCGCCCGCTTCCATCCGCCCCAGCAGCACGGTGCCGAACACCACCGCCGTACGCCCCGACAACTGGCCGAGCACCCGCGCCAGCGCCAGGTGCATCAGGCTGGCGACACTGACCCCGAGCTGACGCGCCTGGCCGCGCAATTGCCGGCTCAAATCGGCTTCAAGCATCAGCACGGCTTCTTCGATGTTCTGGCCGTCGCCCTGCACATCCTGCAAACCACAGGGCAAGGTCGGCTCGTCGATGTCGGCGAGCATCTCGCGAAAGAACGCCTCATGGGCCTGTTCGTCCAGACCCATGCGCGCTTTGGCCAGGTGATCACGGTACGGCACCGCCGGCCCGACCTGCGCGGCCTGGCCGAGCAGATGCGCGCGGGTTTCCCGACGCACCACGTCGAGGGCGACGTGGTCCATGATCAGGTGATGGAACAGCAGCAAGGCGACCACACGCCCGTTGGCGGGGTCCTTGGCGTGGACCAGACGCAGCAGCGGCGCTTGCTGGATGTCGAGGCGAAAGAAGCGTGGATCGTGGCGTTCAAGCAGTTGCGTCAACACATCGGCGCCCGGCTCGAGCAGCACTTCTTCGCAATGCAGCGGGGCATGCCGTTGCACCACTTGCAGCGGCTCATCCAGGCGTTCCCAGACGAACGAAGTACGCAGGATGTCGTGGCGTTCAATCATCCACTGCAGCGCCTCGGCGAAGGCGTCCAGACGCTCGCGGCTGTCAAAGGCGAACCGCGCCTGCGACACGTAGGGGTCACCAGCGGGCGCCGACAGGTGCAGGTAAAGCATGCCTTCCTGCAACGGCGCCAACGGGTAAATGTCCTGCAGGTTGGCAGCGCCGCCCGGTACGTTGGCGACCAGCCGGTCGATGGTCGGCTGATCCAGCTGCACCAGCGGCAGCATGTCCTTGGTGATGCGAAACGCCGGGCTCAACCAGTCACCACCGTGGCGGGCAACCAGCTCCAGCAATTGCGCCTTGTGCGCAGCGAGGCTGTCCCACAGCGCATCATCCAGCGCGTCGTCGCTGCCCAGAATGACCAGGTCTTCATCTTCCTGTTGAAGGCGGATCGCATGGGTGGAAATAACCGCCATCAGTTCGCTGAAATGCATGGGATAACCTGCTGTAAATACGAGAAAAAGGAGCGCGCAGCCGCGAGTCCGTGCGAGTAGCGCGCAGCCTGGAAAAACTAAAACATCGGGGCCTGGGGGGCTGACATGGGAAGCGGGGACAAGCCGGCCTCCCTGCGGGTGGGCAACGCAATTCCCTGTGGGAGCAAGCCCCCTCCCACAGGGTTTGGTTTGCACAATCAGTTGCGGGTCAGAGCCGGCGTTTGCGATTGAGGCTCGGGATGGTGGTTTGCGGGATGAGCACTTGCTGCGCCTGATCGGTGGTGCTGAGTGCCAGCGCCGCCAGCGTCGGCTGGCTGAACAGCGCCCGGGCGTCGGTGTGCAGACCGCTCTGGCGCATGCGCGCCACCAGGCTCACCGCCAGCAACGAGTGCCCACCGAGTTCGAAGAAGTTGTCATGCCGCCCGACTTGTTCGACACCGAGTACTTCACCCCAGATCTGCGCCAGCGTGGCTTCGACTTCACCTTGCGGCGCGACGTAAGGCCGATTGATCACCGCGTCTGCCCCCGGTTCCGGCAGGGCTTTTCGGTCGATCTTGTCGTTCGGCGTCAGTGGCAAGGCGTCGAGTTGCACGAATGCGCCGGGCACCATGTACTCGGGCAACCGCTCCAGCACGTGGGCGCGCAAGGTCTCCAGACTGGGTTCTTCTACGCCGGAACGCACGGTGTACCAGGCCACCAGACGCTCGTCGCGCACCATCACCACCGCTTCGCGAATCGCCGAATGCTCGATCAGCCGCGCCTCGATTTCTCCGGGTTCCAGACGTAAGCCACGCAGCTTGATCTGGAAGTCGTTGCGGCCGAGGAATTCCAGCTCGCCATCGTTGGCGTAGCGCACCAGATCGCCAGTGCGGTACAGCCGATCACCGGCTACAAACGGGCTGTCGATGAAGCGTTCAGCCTGCATCTCCGGCAAACCGTGATAACCCCGCGCCACGCCGACACCACCGATGTGCAGTTGACCGCTGACGCCTTGTGGCACCGGTTGGTCGTAGGCGTCGAGCACGTACAGGCGGGTGTTGCTCAGGGCTTTGCCGACCGGCACCACGTTGTCCGGCACCGGCATGTGCGGTTCCAGCGTCCAGCCGGTGCTGTCGACCGTGGTTTCGGTCGGGCCATAGACGTTGTGCAAACGCACCCACGGCAGCCGCGCACGTACCTGACGCGCCAGCGCGGCACTGAGTTCACCGCCACCGTTGAGCACGTCGGTGAGGCTGGTGCATTGCTCGACACCCTCCTGCTCGATGAACTGCTGCAGCAATGCCGGGACGAACTTGACCACCGTCACTTGATGCTCGCGAATGGTCTGCACCACGTACGCCGAGTCACGGTTGCCATCCGGTCGCGCCAACACCAGACGCATGCCGGAACACAGCGGCCAGAAGATCTCCCACACCGAACTGTCGAAGCTGAACGGGGCTTTTTGCAGCAGCGCGCCGTGCTCGGTCGGCGGACTGAGCTGCGAACCCCAGTGCACCATGTTGCAGGCGCTGCGGTGTTCGATCATCACGCCTTTGGGCAGCCCGGTAGAACCCGAGGTGTAGATCATGTAAGCGAGGTTCGAAGCGCTCAGGCCCGGCACCTGCGGATTGCCTGCTGGCTGCTGCGCCCAACTGCCGCGATCAAGGTCGATCAGCGCCACACCCGGTTCGCCCAGCAATTGCCGCGTGGCGCCATGCACCAACAGGGCGACCGGCGCGCTGTCCTGCAACATGTAGTTGAGGCGTTCCAGCGGATAGTCCGGGTCCAGCGGCACATAGGCGCCGCCGGCCTTGAGGATGCCGAGCAGACCAACCACCAGATCCAGCCCGCGCTCGACGCAGATCGCCACTCGCGCATCCGGCTGCACACCCAGTTCACGCAAGTGATGGGCCAGACGGTTGGCGCGTTCGTTGAGTTCGCGATAACTCAGGCTGCGTTCACCGGCCTGCAGCGCGATGGCATGCGGTTTACGCCGCGCCTGGGCTTCGAACAAGGCATGCAGCGGCTGCTCCAGCGGGCAGTCGACCTCGGTGGCGTTGAACGCGCTCAGCAAGCGTTGCAACTCCTCGGGCTGCAGGATCGGCAAGCGGTTCAACGGCTGTTGCGGCGCCTGCTCCAGCGCCTGCACCAAGCCGCTCAACGCCGCTTGCATGTAACCGCAGATCCGCTGCGCGCCGATCTGCGCCACAGCCCGACCGGTGAGGCGCAAGCCGTTGCCATAATCATCCACGCTCATGGTCAGCGGATAGTTGGTGCGTTCTTCGTTGGCCAGGGTTTCGATGCCTTGCCAGGATTGCCGCGAGGGTTCCAGCAACTCCGATTCATCGCTGTGCCGGTAGTTAAGCAGCGCGCTAAACAGCGGCGACGGCGACGCCACCCCGCTGCAACGCTGGGCCAGCGCCAATGAAGCGTGTTCGTGCCCAAGCAGCGCGGTCAGCCGCGCGTGGGTCGCGCGCACGGCGTCCAGTACTCCGGCGTCGACGTCGATGCGCAGCGGCAAGCTATTGATGAACACCCCCAGTGCCCGGTCAGCGCCCTCGCCGCCCTGCATGCGCCCCATCAGCACCGTGCCGAACACCACGCGTTGCTGGCCGGACGTCGCCGCCAGCACCCGCGCCCACGCCAGATGAATCAGGCTTGCGACGCTGACACCGGCCTGGCGCGCCTGATGGCGCAAACGCTGATACACGTCTGCCGGCAGCGCCTGCTGCACTTCGTCGATGCCGCGTCCGTCGCCCTGCACTTCTTGCAGACCGAACGGCAGAGTCGGCTCGTCGATGTCCGCCAGTTGCTCGCGGAAGAATGCCTCGTGCTCCTGCTCGCTGACGCCCAGTCGCGCCTGCGCCACATAGTTGCGATACGGCACCGGCGGCGCCAGCGCCACGACGTGCCCCGACAGACTGGCCTGCAACTCGCCGCGCATCACTTCGAGGGCGATGTGGTCCATCGCCAAGTGATGGAACAGCAAAATCCCCACCACCCGGCCCAGCGCCGGATCCGGCGCATACACCAGACGCATCAACGGCGCCTGACTGACGTCGAGGCGATAACGTCGGGCGTTGAAGCGCGCGTGCAACTGCTCGAGGATCGGCCCGTCAAGCGGATCAAGTTCGACTTTCTGCAACGGCAGCAGCGCGTCGCGCCACACCACCTGCACCGGCGTGGTCAAGCCTTCCCAGACCACCGCCGTGCGCAGAATATCGTGGCGCGCCATGACCTCGCGCAGCGCCGCAGCGAAGGCCTCGACGCGCTCGCTACTGTCGAACGCCAATTGCGATTGCAGCAGGTACGGATCGCCCTGCGCGGCGGTGATGTGGTGGTAGAGAATGCCTTCCTGCAACGGCGCCAGCGGATAAATGTCCTGCACGTTGGCCGCCCCGCCCGGCACCGTGGCGACGACCCGCTCGATGTCCGCCTGCTGCAGTTGCACCAGCGGCAGCATCGTCGGAGTGATGTGCGTGCAACCGGCGACGATGCGATTGGCCGGCACCTCGATTTCGCGCCCGCTGCCGACCGAGGCGGCCAGCGCCGCGAGGGTCGGCTGACTGAACAGCACGCGCACGTCACTGCTCAAATCGAGCTGACGCATGCGCTCGATCAGAATCACCGCCAGCAACGAATGCCCGCCCAGCTCGAAGAAATGGTCGTGACGCCCGACGCGCTCGACTTGCAGCACTTCTGCCCAGATCTGCGCCAGGGCGATTTCGACCTCGCCTTGCGGCGCCTGGTATTCGCGGCGGATCAAGTCGTCCGGGCCAGGGACCGGCAGTGCCTTGCGATCCACCTTACCGTTGGCGGTCAGTGGCAGGGCCGGCAGACGCACGTAGGCGCTCGGCAGCATGGCGCTGCTCAGGCGAGTCTTCAGGTGCGCGTGCAACTGGTTGATGTCCAGCGGCGCTTGCTCGGTAAACCACGCCAACAACTGACCATCGCGCACCAGCACCACGGCCTCGCGCACCGCCGCATGGCTGGCAAGTGCGCTCTCGATTTCCCCCGGTTCGATACGCACGCCACGGATTTTCACCTGATCGTCGTTGCGCCCCAGATACTCCAAAGTGCCGTCGGTACGCCAGCGTGCGAGGTCGCCAGTTCGATACAGCCGCGCCCCCGGTTCGTTGCTGAACGGATCGCGCAGGAAGCGTTCGGCGGTCAGGTCCGTACGGTTCAGGTAACCACGAGCCACCCCGGCCCCGCCGACGTACAGCTCGCCGGTCACGCCCAGCGGCACCGGTTGTTGCTGCTCGTCGAGCAAATACACCGTGGCGTTGCTCACTGGCTTGCCGATGTGCAGCGCCTGCCCCGCGTCAATGCGCCCGGAGGTCGCCACCACCGTGGCTTCGGTCGGGCCGTAGTTGTTGATCACCGCGAACGATTGCTGGCGCGGGAACTGCCGCAGGCGATCACCACCGATCAGCAGCGTGCGCAAGGTCGGGTGATCGAGTTGGCGGTTGAACGCGTATTCGGCGATCGGGGTCGGCAGAAAACTGACGTCCAGCGGCTGCGCACGCCACCAGTCGAGCAGCGCATCGATGTCTTCGTTGCCATCGCTGGCGGGCGCCAGGTGCAGGATCGCGCCCACGCACAGCGCCGGCCAGACCTCCCAGGCCATCGCGTCAAAACCGAACCCGGCGAGGCACGAGGTATGGCTGCCGGCATTCAAGTCGAAAACGTCAGCGTGCCAATCCACCAGGTTGCACAAGGTCCGGTGCTCGACCATTACCCCTTTGGGCAGGCCGGTGGAGCCGGAGGTGTAAATCACGTAGGCGAGGTTTGCCGGGGTCAGTGCGGGCACTCTCGGCGCGCCGAGGTTGGCGGCGGACCAGGTCTGGCGATCAAGCTCGATCACCGGCACCGACAACGCTGGCAGATGCCCGCGTAACGCACTCTGGGTCAGCACTGCCAGCGGCGCGCTGTCGTCCAGCAGATAGCTCAGGCGCTCGGTCGGATGCGCCGGGTCGAGTGGCACATACGCGGCGCCGGCCTTGAGAATCGCCAGCAGCCCGACCAGCGTGTCGAGACCGCGCCGGGCGACGATTGCCACCCGGTCATCCGGGCGCACACCGAGATCGAGCAGATGATGAGCGAGTGCGTTGGCGCGCTGATTGAGCTCGGCATAGGTCAGGCATTTCCCTTGCTGAACCGCCGCCAGCGCCTGCGGCCGTTGCAGCGCTTGAGCCTCGATTCGCTGCTGAATCGTGGTCACGCTCGGGTAGTCCACCCGCGTCGCATTCCACTGTTGCAGCAGCGCGACTTCTTCAGGCGTGCTCAGGCTGAACGCCGTTATCGGCAGGTTCACCGCCTCCAGTCCTTGTTCCAGGATCAGCAGCCAGCGTTCGGCCAGCACCTTGACTTCATCGGCACTGAAATACGCCTCGCTGTAAATCAGGTACAGACGCGCGTCGTCGTTGGCCAGATTACTCAGCAGGTGCACCGCCAGCGGCGTCGCCTCTTCCACGTTCGAGACCTTGGTGACCCGCGCCAGCGCCTCGCCGTAGCGGTAATCGTGGGTGTCCTGCTCGTAGGAAACGGTCAGTTCGAACAGTTGCGAGCGGTCCTCGCGCAGCAGGCCCAGGGCACGGTTCATCTCGCTCAAGGGGAAGCGCTGATGGCGGAAATCCTTTTTCAGTTCATCACGGATTGCCCTGATCAGCTCACCGAAGGTCTGTTCACGGCCAAAGCCCATGCGCACCGGGCTGATTTGCGCGAACAGCCCGAGGGTGGATTTGAACCGTGCACCGGAGCGGTTGAGGATCGGCAGCCCCACCACCCATTCGTCACGCTGCGCGGTGCGGCTGAAGTACACGTGCAGCGCTGCCAGCAGAACATGGAACGCCGAGGCAGCAAACTCCCGGGCCACCTGCTTCATGCGCTGGTGCAGCAGTGCCGGCAGGGGCTGCGCAAAAACCTGCGTCTGCGCATCAGCACCGGCCAGACTCTGTTGATGGCGCGGTAGCAGCAACGGCTCGGGCAATTGTCGGTATTTGTCCAGCCAGTAGGCACGGTCCAGCGCATAACGGGGCGAGCCGTGATAGCGCGCATTGTCTTCGATGAAGTCAATGTACGACGGCGCCGAAGCCGGTGCGGGCTGACCGTGCGCCAGGGCGTTATAGATCTCGTCCAGTGACTTGAGCATCTCGCCAAAGCTCCAGCCATCGACAATCAAGTGATGGGCCAGAATCGACAGCCAATGCCGCTGCTCGTCGAGGCGGATCAGCAGAAAACGGAACAAGGGATCGCCGTCCAGCACGAAGGGCTGATCGATACGCTGCTGAATCAATGCCCGCGCTGCCGACTCCGGGTCGGCGTGCGCCGACACATCATGAATCGGCATCGGCGCCGGCAATGCGTGGGCAAACCGCTGCAAAGACAGGCCATCGACACCGGCGCCCGGCAACAGGATCGTACGCATGGCGTCATGCCGGGCCACCAGACCTTCGAGGGCCGCCTGCATACATGCCGGATCCAGTGGGCCGATCAGGTCCATATACCCGCCGATGTTGTACAACGGCGAATCGCCGCGACTCAGCTGATCCAGCCAGATGTCCAACTGCGCAGCAGTCAGCGGATACGTCTGGAGCGATGCGGACGGGGTGTCCACCGTCGGGGCAGAAATAGACGGCATAAGATCCTTCTCATGTGATTTTGCGCCTATTCAAGCATCGGCCCCGGCGCCGACGTGACACGTGAAACCCGGACAACCCGGCCCCCTGCGCAGGCCTGTCAGCACCTGCCGCACCTAAATACGTCGGAAGTTTGTAAAAGTTCGGAGAGGAAACACTGAAAAATTTGTAGGAAAAATGCCACACGCCAGCGCTGCCATCGACCTGCGCAGAGCGCCCACAACAACATGACGCCCCCGGTTTTCAGGGCTTTGGCGTGACCAAACAGTCACACAAACCCCGTCACCTGTACCAAACACCGTCAGAAGCCCGGCGCCAACTTTCAGAAATGATGGCACTTTGTGTCCCCGGTTTCCCCTACAGACGCAGGGCAAAACCATAGGCTTAAATCCCGCCCCAGATCAGTTTCAAGGAAAGGCGATTGCGTGGGCGGCTTTTGCATAAACAGCGGACGACTCGGTGATGACTCGGAACCAGGGATGACAAGGATATGAATCTGACCGGCAGCATTCGCAACATGGAAAACCCGCATTTCTACTGGCAACTGGGCGAACTGATTGCCAGCACCGGCGACGATCATTTCGCCAGCAACCTGTTCCAGTTGGTCGACACGCTGGTGCCGGTCAATCGGGTCGATCTCAGCGAATGGACGCTGGACGAACGCCAGGCCAGCGTGGTCGAGATCAAGGCGCTGGGCAGCGCAGGCCTGCCGCAGACCTTCCCACCGCCGGATCCTTTGCAGCGCCCGGACGATCATCCGTTGTTGCAAAAGATGATCGAGATGAATGACTCACTGCTGATTCAACTCAAAGCGTCGCTCCAGCCCCGACATCCGCAGCACAGCGTGCACCAGTGCAATCTGGTGTCTCGCACCTCCAACCGCCGCTGTGTCATCTCGTTCTATCGACCGCATACGCAACGGGTGTTTTCCCTGCCGGAGCTGTCGTTTCTCAAAAGCCTGTCCGACACCCTGCTGCCACTGATCGAGCGCCACGCACACCTCAGTCGGCAGATCATCACCAAGCAGCCGCGCCTGCCATTGGCCGACCTGGAGCAGGCGCCATTGCAGCAGGTGTTCGATGAGCGTCTGGCGCTGGGCGGCATCGTCCTGTCGGCCCGGGAAAAGGAAGTCTGCCTAGGGCTGCTGACTGGCGGCACCGTGCCGCAACTGGCCGAGAAGTTGCGGGTCAAGAGCAGTTCGGTCGAGACCTACCTCAAGCGTGCGACCGCCAAACTCGGGGTCAGCGGGCGGCATGGCCTGGCGCGGTGGATGGCCGGGGCCTGATCGAAAAAACCCTTGATCAACATTTTCCAATGGGGTGAGGGATTCAGTGCCCTGACCCGACGGTGCCGACACCGGCACGCCTTTTTCTGCATGAGAACGTTCGATGTTGCGCACCTCCCTGTTGTCCTTGGCCGTCCTGCTGGCCGGTTGCTCGTTGGTTCCCGAATACCAGCGCCCTGCCTCGCCGAGCGCTGCGCAGTATCCGCAAGGCAGGGTTTACCCGGCACAGACACTGGCGCCAACGCGCACCGAAGACTGGCGCACGCTGTTCAACGACCCGGCGCTGCAACAGTTGATCGAAAGCGCGTTGGTGAACAATCGCGACCTGCGGGTGGCGGCGCTGAACGTCGAGGCGTTTCAGGCGCAGTACCGGATCCAGCGCGCCGACCTGCTGCCGGCGCTGTCGGCCAATGCCAGCGAATCACGCCAGCGCCTGCCGCCCAGCGTGACCCGCAGCAAAGCCATGATCAACTCGACCTACGCGGTGAACCTGGGCGTCAGCGCCTATGAACTGGATTTCTTCGGCCGGGTGCGCAGCCTCAGCGAGCAGGCGCTGCAGACCTGGCTGGCGACCGAACAGGCGCGGCGCAGCGCCGAGCTGAGCCTGGTGGCCAACGTCGCCAACGCCTACCTGACCTGGCGCGCCGATCAGGAGCTGCTCGAACTGACCCGCCAGACCCTCACCGCCGATGAACAGAGCCTGCGCCTGACCACCCGCAACCGTGACGCCGGCAAGTCCTCGGCGCTGGAACAGGCGCAGGCCAAGACCAGCGTCGACAGTTCGCGAGCCAATCTGGCGCGCTATCAGCGCCAAGTGGCACAGGACCTGAACAGCCTGACGCTGCTGGTCGGCACTCAGGTTCCCGCGACGTTGCCCGCGCAACCGCTGTCCAGCGATCTGCTGCAACAACTGCCGGCCGGGCTGCCGTCGGACCTGCTGCAACGGCGCCCGGACATTCTTCAGGCCGAGTACAAACTCAAGGCCGCCAATGCCAATATCGGCGCGGCGCGGGCGGCGTTTTTCCCCAGTGTCAGCCTGACCGCGAACGCCGGCACCTCCAGCCGCGATCTCTCCGGGCTGTTCAGCGCCGGCTCCGGTGCCTGGACTTTCCAGCCGCAAATCAACCTGCCGATTTTCAATGCCGGCAGCCTGCGCGCGAGCCTGGATTATTCGAAACTGCAAAAAGACGTGGCCGTCGCCGAATACGAGAAATCGATTCAGACCGCATTCCAGGAAGTCGCCGACGGCCTTGCCGCTCGAGGCACCTATCAGCAACAACTGCAGGCGCAGCGCGACCTGGTGCAAGCCACGCAGGACTACTACAACCTGGCGCAACACCGTTACCAGAACGGCGTCGACAGCAGCCTGACGTTTCTCGACGCACAGCGTTCACTGTTCAGTTCGCAACAGGGTTTGATCACAGATCGGCTGGCGCAACTGGTCGCCGAGGTCAACCTGTACACCGCGCTGGGCGGCGGCTGGCGGGCCGATGAGACTCGCGCGCAGTAGTCACTCGTCACTTTTTCTTACACCTTTTGTCGCCCGATCCTACGCTGCGCGGCGATCCGCGGCCGGCGGTTGCCTGCAGTTTGGTATCATGCGCCGCTTTTACGGTTAACCCCCCGCCAGTCCTGCCGACTGACGGGCTGCAAAAGGCGGTATTAGATGACGGCTTTGTTGACTCGCCGCAAGGTGCTTGCGGGAATGGGCGTGCTGGGCCTGGGCCTGCTCGCCGGCTGCGACACCCGTGGCCAACTGTCGTACAAGTACGGCAAGGACCTGAGTGACAAGATCCTCGGACGCACCTTCAAACTGAAGAACACCGACGGCGAAACCATGACGCTGTCGAGCTTCCGCGGCCTGATGCCGATGATCTTCTTCGGCTTCACCCAATGCCCGGCGGTGTGCCCGACCACCCTCGCCCGCGCGGCGCAAATCAAGAAACTGATGGGCAAGGACGGCGACCGTCTGCAGGTGATCTTCATCACCCTGGACCCGGAGCGCGACACGCCGCAAATCCTCGACGCGTATGTAAAAGCCTTCGACCCGAGCTTCGTCGCGCTGTACGGCACGCTGGAAGAAACCAAGGCCACGGCCAAGGAATTCGACGTGTTCTACGAGAAGGTTCCAGCGGGCGACACTTACACCATCTCCCACACGTCCACCAGTTACGTCTACGACTCGCGCGGCCAACTGCGCATGGGTCTGTCTGTATCGCTTTCGGCACAAGAGTGCACGGAAGATTTGCTCACCGTTATGGAGGTCTGCTGATGCACCCCGTTCTGAACAACATCAAACGCGCCGTTTTCGGTCTGTCCCTGCTGGGCCTGGCATTTCAAGTCTCGGCCCAGACCAAGGTCGACGACGCCTGGGTGCGTGCGACCGTGCCGACCCAATCGGCCAGCGGCGCGTTCATGACCGTCACCGCCGACAGCGACAGCAAACTGCTGAGCGTTGCCTCGCCAGTGGCCAAAGATGTGCAGATCCACGAAATGTCGATGAAGAACGACGTGATGAGCATGGGCCCGGTCAAATCGGTCGACTTGCCGGCCGGCAAAGCCGTCAAGTTCGACCCGAACGGCTACCACGTGATGCTGATGGGCCTGAACGGCCAGCTCAAGGAAGGCGAAAGCGTACCGCTGACCCTGACCGTGGAAAACGCCAAGGGCGAGAAAGAAACCGTTGAAGTGAAAGCCGAAGTCCGTTCGCTGACGCACATGGAAGGTCACGATCACAGCAAGATGCATTGATCTGACTTTGCGGCAATAAAAAAGGGGCGGCCTGATCGATGATCAGGTCGCCCCTTTTTTTGCGCGTTACACGTCTCGCGCAATCGCGCGGGTAATCTTGTGTCTGGCCGCCTGGACGTTGCCCGGTTTTTCAATGTGCGCCAGCAGAGCAGGCATCACTCGATCCTGCCATCGAGAAGTGAACGCAGCCGCTATGTTCATTAATGAGTCGTCGGCGAATAACTGTCCCACTTCCCGTCGTTCAAAGATGTCGCGCCAGCAACCGCGTGATCCTGCGCCGAGTCACTTCACGCACATAACGCTTGCTCAATTTCTCCAGGTGCAGATCCAGGCCACTGACCAGAAGCATTTTGCGTTTGGCGCTCTCGGCTTTCAGCAGGTAGTAAACGACAAAGCCCGCAGACGCGCCCCACCAATCGAAGTAAGCCCCCGCCACTGCGGAAGTCGCCAGGCAGGCAATAAACGGGAGGATGATTCGGCTGCGAGGAAAGAATTCTTGGTGAAGTACTTTCCCCTCCGACAGCGGCGTGAGTCGGCCCTCGCAGTGGTTGAACACACAGATCGCGCTCCTGAGCTCGCCGCCTGGCACGCTGCCGTAGAGCACCGATATCTCATGGCCCCGCTTGACCTGCAGGTCCTTGTCGAACAGATCCAGCGGCAGGTCACCCTGTGCAGTCCTGACCCAATATCGATCCTGACGCCCGCCGGCAGGCATCATAAACCGCTCATGGCGAACCATCGTTCCTTTGAAATCAGCGAACTCGACGACAACCTTTCCACTCTTGAACGCTCGCATGGCTAATTCTGGCATGTCGTCATCAATGCTTTCGAGCCAATGCGTCACGCACACTTTGCCGAGACATCCCCGAGTTGGAACGTGGCACGGCTTGATCCACTCTCGGCTGTGCCAGCAATTTCTTGCGCTCTGCCACCTGGCGCCAGTGGTAGCCGAAATATCCGGCTGCAACGACAAACCCCAGCCAACCGAAAACCGAACCCACGAAAAACCACAGCCCAAGGGTGATCAGCACGGTTTTCCAGGTGAACAACTTCAGGCTGTCATCGACCGGCACCGTTTCAACCGGCGTCTGTTGCGCCACTGGAATCTGCTGCACCCCATCCAGATCAAAGCGCAGAGCGAAATCCGCACCGGGCACCTGGATGTCTATTTGATTGCCTTCAGTGGTATGCACCCGAACCTCGCCATTGACCACCGACACCGAGCTGAAACTGATCTGGGTTTCATGGTGAATCTCGCCGTTGACCACGGTCACGACCGTTCGTTGTTGGCCATTGGGGGGCGCGCGCATGTCGATTCCTTGAGAGTTCCACGCCGGGCGACGTGCAAAGGGAAAATCCGTTGGGCTCGAATGCTACTGAGTGGCCATAACGTTGTCCAGAAATGCGGCCAGCGTGGGCCTGCAACTGGGAACCTTAAACAGCCTGAAACAATAAATCCGCCGCCGAGATCACCCCGTCCACTCGCTGCTATCGGGCTGACACGAACGCGGGGCATGGCTTCAAGGCCTGCGCCGCGCTCGCGCGAGCAGATCAGCCCTGAGTTTAAAAGGGCGATCAGACAGCCCACCCTTGGTATCATCGCGCACACTTTTATGACGGTTTGATGGCTGGAAGGTCTTTTTGTGAGCGTTCTTTTTCGTTGGTTGCGGCAGCCGCAGGCCCGCCTCTTTTCCCTGATTCTGCTGGTACTGATCGTACCGGTGTGCCTGCGCGCGGTGCTGGGCTGGTCGTCGCCGCTGGGTTATTTGTCCGATCTGGCGATTGGCAGCCTGCTGCTGGTGTTGCTGCATCGCCGTGCCTGGTGGCTGGCGTTGCCGTTGTTGCTGTTCTGGGGGCTGCTGGCGGTGGCAACGGCCGAGCTGGTCAGCGCGGTCGGCCGACTGCCGAACCCTGCCGACCTGCATTACCTGATTGACCCGCAGTTCGTGGAAAACTCCACCGGGGGCGGCCTTGCCCATCCTGCCGTGGGCATCATTCTGGGACTGGCGCTGATCATTTGGTTAGCGACCCGTTTCGCCAATCGCAGCCAAACCGCGCCTGCCCTGTCCCGTGCGGTGTGGGCTGCACCGGCGCTGTTGTTCGCCGCGCACTGGGGCGTGCAAACCCTGTGGCCGAACGATCAGGACCCGTGGCGCCTGTACAACCTGCCGCACCAGTTGCTCGCCACGCAGGTGGCCGACTTGCAGTTGCAGGCCGAGGAATGGCTGGACGCTGACGTCGAAGAAGCCGCGCCGCAGATGACCGGGCTGACCGATCTGGACCTCAACGGACACAAGCTGCTGGCCGGGCCGGGGCAGGCGCGCAACGTGCTGATCATTACTCTGGAAGGCATTCCCGGCGCCTACATCCGCGCCAACCGCGAGGCGATCGGCAGCCATTATCAGGAAGACCTGATGCCCAATCTCAGCCGCTGGGCCGAGCGCGGCATGAACACTCCCGATTACGTGCTGCATACCCACCAGACCATTCGCGGCCTGTACGCCATGCTCTGTGGCGATTACGACAAACTCAACAACGGCACGCCCAAAGGCGTGGAAATGCTCACCCAGCACGAACGCAATCAGGCGTGCCTGCCGGCGCAGCTGCGGCAGAACGGTTTCAGCACCCACTACCTGCAAGGCGCCGGTCTGCGCTTCATGGCCAAAGACAAGATCATGCCGCACATCGGTTTCGATGCGACCCATGGCCTGGAATGGTTCACCAACGCCAACTACCTGGAGTTCCCGTGGGGCAAGGATGACAAGGCGTTCTTCGAAGGTGCGCTGGATTACGTCGGCCAACTGAAGCAGCAGAAGCAACCGTGGATGCTCACCCTGCTGACCGTCGGCACGCACCAGCCCTACTCCGCACCGGAGCAATACCTGGAGCGCTACGACACGCCGAAGCAAGCCGCCGTCGGTTATCTCGACGATGCGCTGGAGCAGTTCCTCAGCGGTCTCGAACGCCAGGGCGTGCTCAAGGACACGCTGGTGGTGATCACCTCGGATGAATCCCACGGCATCGATGGCGTTCGCCTGGCGTCGTCCTGGGGCTTCAACCTGACGCTGGCGCCGGAACACGAACAGCTGCCGCGGCTGAACGCCGGGGTCTACGGTCATGTCGACCTGAGCGCGTCGATCCTCGACTATTTCGACTTGCCGGTGCCGTCGGCGTTGAGCGGCCGTTCGCTGTTTCGCGACTATGACAGCGGGCGCGAAATCATGTCCTACACCAACGGCAAGATGCGCTATCACAATGGCCAGGGGATTTTCTCCGAGTGCGACATGCCGCGCCGTTGCCGCTACTACGAAAGTGCCGGGTTCATCGCCGACAGCGCCACCTTCAAGGGCAACGAAAGCAGCCAGCAGGCCCGGCAGATTGCCGCGCGCGCCATGGCGCTGGACCTGTCGCTGCTGCGCACGCCGCTCAATCAGCGCTATCAGTTCGGCAGCAACAACGTGATCCCGCTGCAGGCGCAGATCAACGATGACTGGGCCGACAACCTGATCGGCGCGCAATACCTGGAAATGCCCAAGGGCTCACACACCCGCGTGCGCCTGACCGTGCGTTCGGTGGATCCGCAGCAGGCAGCGTACATTCAGCTCAAGGCCAAGGAGTTCGAACAGGACGTGCAACTGGGCCTGCCGACCGAGATGGTCGCCACGGCGGACCAGCCGCTGGAGATGGATTTCAGTTTCGACAACCCGAAACAGCGCAAGGCCTTCTCGTTCCACTTGCTGGGTTATGGGCTGGGGGCGGTCGAGGTCACGGATTTCAGTGTGATCACTGAATTGCCGGGACAGGAAGATCCACTCGATGCTCTGCCGGACGACGACACCGCGCAATCGAGTTGAGGACATTGCCCGCGTCACGCGACAGGCGTGACGCGGGCAAATGCAGCGTCAAATCAGAACGTGGTGCGCAACCCCACCTGAATGCTGCGCCCTTCGGCCGGCGCAATGTCGCGCAGGATCGAACTGGCGTAACGCACGGTCTGGTTGGTCAGGTTCTCGGCGTTGACGAAGGCCAGCCATTTGCTCTGGCCGACATCAAAGTGATAACCCACGTTGGCGCCCAGTGTGGTGTAACCATCGGTGCTGCTTTCGTTGGCCGGTACACGATGCTGCGAGCTGGCGTGCTCGATATCGATCCGCGCCTGCCAGCGATCCAGTTCCCACAGCAGACCGCTGTTCAAGCGCAGCGGCGCGATGCGCGGCAGGTCTTGGCCGTTGTCGAGGTTCTTCGCCCGGGTGTAGTCGCCTGACAGCTCCAGGGCAAACTTGCCGTAGGCGTTTTCGCCAAGCGTCCAGCGATCCTGCGCTTCGATGCCGCTGAAGCGTGCGCGCACACCCGAGTAGGTGTATTCGGGAATGCCGCCGGCGTCCTCTTCCCCTTCGTCGTTCAGCGTGCGGCCAGTGCCGAGCAGGCCGATGTAATTGGAGAAGTGGCTGTAGAATACGCCGACGCTGCCCTTGTGCGTGCCGTTGTCGAAACGCAATGCCAGGTCGCTGGACACGGCTTTTTCTTTCGACAGCCCGGCGTCACCGACTTCATAGGTGCCGGTCGCGACGTGCGCGCCGTTGGCGTACAACTCGTAGAACGTCGGCGCGCGTTCGGTGTAGCCCAGTGTCGCGGCGACCGACCAGATCGGCGTCAGCGTGTACACCGCACCAGACGACAGACTGCCGGCGGTGAAACTGCTGGAGCGGTCGGCGTTGGCAAAACGCTCGTTGCCTTTTGCATCCGGATCGACCGTGGTGTGTTCCAGTCGTCCGCCGAGGGTGAACAGCAGTCGCTCGGTGGCCTGTAATTCTTCGAGAATGAACAGTGCACCGGCATCGGTATCGGTGTGCGGCACGAACGCCTCTTCGCCCAAGGCCGAGAATTCGTTACGGCTGACCTGGGCGCCGATCACCCCGTTGAACGGCCCCAGTGGCTGGTGCCGAGCCTCGACCCGTGCTTCGTAACCTTTGTTCTTGAAGGTGGTACCGACTTCGCCGCCCTCGATTTCCCGGTGCTCATAATCGGTGTAGCCCGCGTCGAGTTTGACCGAGCTGAACAGGCCGTCGAGGTTGCGGATTTCCGTGGCGAACGCGTAGTGCTCCTGCTGCATGCGGATGCGCACGTCGTCTTCGGCGGGTGAGCCGTAGTTCGAATCGTAATTGCTGTAGGACAGACCGGCGTAACCGTCATCCCAGGTGTAGGAACCGCCGATTGCGCCACCGTCCTGACGCCCGTCGCTGTTGGCCAGCCGATGCTTGCGCGAATCACCGTCGTCGTTGGCCCGCGCGGCGCCGGTCTTGGCGTAACCGGGAATCTTCAGGTCATTGAACTCACGGGCGCTGGCATCCAGGTGCAAGGCAAACTGACCGTTGCCGGCCTCCAGTTTCCCTGCGCTGCTGCGAGTCGTGTCTGCACCGCCGTAACGCAGCTCGCCAGCGCCGTGGATGCCGTCGATGGCCTCGGTGGGAATGCGATTATCGAACGTGTTGACCACCCCGCCGATCGCGCTGCCGCCGTACAGCAACGCCGCCGGACCACGGACGATTTCAACACGCTCGACGTTGACCGGGTCCAGCGGCACCGCGTGATCGTACGACAGCGACGATGCATCGAGCGCGCCGACGCCGTTACGCAGAATGCGAATGCGGTCACCGTCCTGACCGCGAATGATCGGCCGACTCGCGCCCGGGCCGAAGTACGAGGAGGATACGCCAGGCTGCTTGTTCAGGGTCTCACCGAGGCTGCCCTTCTGCTGGAACGTGAGGTCGTCGCCACTGAGGACGGTCGAGGGCGATGCCAGGGTCTGGTTGCCCAGCGGATTGCCGGTGATGACTTGCGGTTGCAACTCGAGCGGTTCGGCGGCGAACACCGGTGAGGTAAGCAGCAGCGCGGCGGCCAGAGGAGTCAGGCGTCGTTGAAGGGGCTGGGAACGGGCAGGCATTTCAGAACTTCCGTGAGCAGAAAAGTAAGAATCGCTACCGGCGTTTTGCTAATGACGCCGGCAGAAACAGAATGAAATCTTTTTTATGTTATACAATAACATTTCTTTCTGTCATCCCGACTCTCGCAATTTGTTTTGCAGCAAGCGCTCAAGGACGCGGATCTGCAGCTTTGCTCTGAGGGCTTGGCTGCCTGCACAACGGCATGAAGTCGCTGAAAGACTGCGGCTATCGGCCTCCAATAGTCGGCCTATTAGCTGACTGCCCGAGTCGGGTCTAGCCTTACTAGTCCGAAGTCGGCACGAGCCGGCCATAGAAGACCTGATAAGGACCCGAACATGGCAAACGAATCGAAATGCCCGTTCAACCACGCCGCCGGTGGTGGTACGACGAACCGTGACTGGTGGCCGAATCAACTGAACCTGAAGATCCTCAGCCAGCACTCGCCCAAGTCCGATCCACTGGGCAAGGACTTCGACTACGCCAAAGCCTTCAAGAGCCTCGACTTCCAGGCGCTGAAACAAGACCTGCGCGCGCTCATGACCGACTCCCAGGACTGGTGGCCAGCCGACTTCGGCCACTACGGCCCACTGTTCATCCGCATGGCCTGGCACAGCGCCGGCACCTATCGAACCGCCGATGGCCGCGGTGGTGCAGGTTCCGGGCAACAGCGTTTTGCCCCGCTGAACAGCTGGCCGGACAACGTCAGCCTCGACAAGGCCCGCCGCCTGCTGTGGCCGATCAAGCAGAAGTATGGGCAAAACATTTCCTGGGCCGACCTGATCGTGCTCACCGGCAACGTCGCGCTGGAATCGATGGGCTTCAAGACCTTCGGCTTCTCCGGTGGCCGTCCTGATGTGTGGGAACCGGATGAAGACGTGTACTGGGGTTCGGAACACGAATGGCTCGGCGGCGACAGCCGTTATGGCAAAGACAAGGCCGCCATGCAGGAACCCGGTGACGGCACGCTGGTGGCCGAACCGGATTTGCACGGCAAAGAGCAAAGCCGTACCGATCAGGGCGAACGCAATCTGGAAAACCCGTTGGCCGCCGTGCAGATGGGCCTGATTTATGTGAACCCGGAAGGCCCTGAAGGCAACCCCGATCCGGTCGCTTCGGGTCGCGACATCCGCGAAACCTTCGGCCGCATGGCCATGAACGACGAAGAAACCGTGGCCCTGATCGCCGGCGGTCACGCCTTCGGCAAGACTCACGGTGCCGGCCCTGCCGACAACGTCGGGCCTGAGCCGGAAGCGGCCGGACTGGAAGAACAAGGCCTCGGCTGGCGCAACGCATTCGGCACCGGCAAGGGCGCCGATACGATCACCAGCGGCCTGGAAGTGACTTGGACCACCACCCCGACCCAGTGGAGCAACAACTACCTGGAAAATCTGTTCGGCTTCGAGTGGGAACTGTTCAAGAGCCCGGCCGGTGCGCACCAGTGGAAACCGAAAAACGGCGCCGGGGCTGGCACCGTTCCGCATGCGCATGATCGGAGCAAGAAACTCTCGCCGACCATGCTCACCTCCGACCTGGCGCTGCGCTTCGACCCGATCTACGAGCCGATCGCCCGACGCTTTCTGGCCAATCCGGATCAACTGGCGGACGCCTTCGCCCGCGCCTGGTACAAACTGATCCACCGCGACATGGGCCCGCTGTCACGCTACCTCGGCCCGGAATTGCCCAACGAGGAACTGCTGTGGCAGGACCCGATTCCTGACGCCTCTCACCCGCTGATCGACAGCAACGATGCGCAGGCGCTGAAAAGCAAAGTGCTGGCGTCCGGCCTCTCGGTGTCGCAACTGGTGTCCACCGCGTGGGCGGCAGCATCGACGTTCCGCGGTTCAGACAAGCGTGGTGGCGCCAACGGTGGCCGTCTGCGTCTGGCCCCGCAGAAGTTCTGGCAGGCCAACCAGCCAGAGCAACTGGACAAGGTGCTGAAGACCCTCGAAGGCATTCAGAACGAATTCAACGCAGGCTCATCCGGCAAAAAAGTCTCGCTGGCGGACCTGATCGTGCTGGCGGGTAACGCCGGGGTCGAGCAAGCAGCGAAAAACGCCGGGCACTCGGTGTCGGTGCCGTTCAATCCAGGACGCACGGACGCGACTCAGGAGCAAACCGACGTCGAGTCGTTTGGTTTCCTCGAGCCGATTGCCGATGGTTTCCGCAACTACAGCAAGGGCAAATACACCGTTTCCGCCGAAGCGCTGCTGATCGACAAGGCGCAACTGCTGACTCTCTCCGCGCCGGAAATGACCGTACTGTTGGGTGGTCTGCGGGTATTGGGGGGCAACGTCGGGCAAAGCCGGCATGGCGTGTTCACCTCTCGCACGGAAGCGCTGACCAACGACTTCTTCACCAACCTGCTGGACATGGGCGTGGAGTGGAAACCAACCTCACGGGCAGCGGACGAGTTCGAAGGACGCGACCGCAAAACCGGCAGCGTGAAGTGGACGGCGACGCGAGTCGATCTGGTGTTTGGTTCCAACGCGATACTGCGCGCGCTGGCCGAGGTGTATGCCAGTTCGGATGCCAAAGAGCAGTTCGTGAAGGACTTCGTGGCAGCCTGGACGAAGGTGACAAACCTGGATCGGTTTGACCTGAAGTAGCTGACTAGACGCAACCCCTGTAGGAGTGAGCCTGCTCGCGATTGCGGTACATCAGATGACATCTCTGTGTCTGATTCACCGCAATCGCGAACAGGCTCCCCCCTGCAAAAGATCTGTGGTGGGGGCAGAATATGTGCTCACCCCAATAAAAACGGTGGGAGCGGGCTTGCTCGCGAATGCGGTGTATCAGTCAACATCTCTGTGTCTGACAAACCGTATTCGCGAGCAAGCCCGCTCCCACATTTCGTTATGCGTTACGCCAGGCTTTTGCTGACCACTTCGTACACGTCGCTCGACAACTGCCCCGAAGCCAGAATCCGCTCCAGTTCGGGGGATAGAATACGTGCTCACCCCAATAACAACTGTGGGAGCGGGCTTGCTCGCGAATGCGGTGTATCAGTCAACATCTCTGTGTCTGACAAACCGTATTCGCGAGCAAGCCCGCTCCCACATTTCGTTATGCGTTACGCCAGGCTTTTGCTCACCACCTCGTACACGTCGCTCGACAACTGCCCCGAAGCCAGAATCCGCTCCAGTTCGGGGGATAGAATACGTGCTCACCCCAATAACAACTGTGGGAGCGGGCTTGCTCGCGAATGCGGTGTATCAGTCAACATCTCTGTGTCTGACAAACCGTATTCGCGAGCAAGCCCGCTCCCACATTTCGTTATGCGTTACGCCAGGCTTTTGCTGACCACTTCGTACACGTCGCTCGACAACTGCCCCGAAGCCAGAATCCGCTCCAGCTCAGCCTTCATCAACGCCTGACGGGCGCTGTCGTATTTACGCCAGCGGGTCAGCGGCGCCAATTGGCGCGAAGCGATCTGCGGATTGAAGCCGTTCAACTCGATCACCAGATCCGCGAGGAAGCGGTAGCCCGAACCATCCGCAGCATGGAAGTTGATCAGGTTCTGCCCGGCAAACGCACCGACCAGCGCACGCACCTTGTTCGGGTTCTTGATGTTGAACGCCTTGTGCTGCATCAACGCCTTCACCCGCGCCAGACCGCCCGGCAAAGTACTGCCGGCCTGCACGCTGAACCACTGATCCATGACCAGCGGGTTGTCCTTGAAGTGCTCGGCAAAGCTCGCCAGCGCCAGCGCTTTCTGCTCGTCGAACGGCGAGTTGACCAGCACCGCCAACGCAGTCAGGCGCTCGGTCATGTTGTCGCTGTTTTCGAATTGCTCAAGAGTAGCGGCCAGTACTTCCGGCTTGCCGCTGAGCATCAGGTACGACAGCGCAATGTTCTGCAGCGCACGACGGGCGAAGTGCTCGGCCTCGGCCACGTACGGGGTTTTCTTCGACAAATCACGATTGGCCTGATAACGCAGCCACAGCGCTTCGAACAGGTTGTCCGCCAGTTGCTTGCGGGCAAATTCGCGAGCGTTATGGATCGCCTCGACATCCGCCACTTCGCTGATTTCGGTCAGGTAGGCTTCGCTTGGCAGCGAGAGCATTTCGGCGACCATGGCCTGATCCAGCGACTCATCGGACAGCACGGTTTTCAGTGCCGAAATCAGACGCGGGTCGAGCACCAGGCTCTCGCCCTTCTGCTGCTGGGCGATCAGCTCTTGCAACACCTGCACCGACAGTTGCTGACCGGCATCCCAGCGATTGAAACCGTCGCTGTCGTGCTGCATCAGGAACATCAACTGGTCGCGGTTGTACGGGAAGCTCAGTTTCACCGGTGCCGAGAAGCCACGCAGCAGCGATGGCAGCGGGTGTTCGGCGATGTCGACGAAGGTGAAGGTCTGCTCGGCTTCGGTCACCGAGATCACGCGGCTGGTGCCTGGCGCCGCCGCTTCACCGGCCAGACGCAGGGCAATCTCGTTACCTTTGCTGTCGAGCAGGCCCAGTTCGACCGGGATCACGAACGGCAGTTTTTCCACTTTGTCCGGGGTTTCCGGGCAGCTCTGGCGGAAGGTCAGGCTGTAGGTTTTCGCCGCCGCGTCGTAGGACTCGCTCACTGCCAGACGCGGTGTGCCGGCCTGGCTGTACCAGCGTTTGAACTGGGTCAGGTCGACACCGTTGGCGTCTTCCATGGCCTTGACGAAATCGTCGCAGGTCACGGCCTGGCCGTCGTGGCGTTCGAAGTACAGGTCACTGCCCTTGCGGAAGCCGTCGGCGCCCAGCAGGGTGTGGATCATGCCAACCACTTCCGAACCCTTTTCGTACACGGTCAGGGTGTAGAAGTTGGAAATCTCGATGAAGCTGTCCGGACGCACGGCGTGGGCCATCGGGCCGGCATCTTCGGCGAACTGGTGGGTACGCAGGTACGCCACGTCCTGAATGCGCTTGACCGTGGCCGAGTTCATGTCCGAGGAGAAACCGGCGTCGCGGAACACGGTGAAGCCTTCCTTGAGCGACAGCTGGAACCAGTCGCGGCAGGTCACACGGTTGCCCGACCAGTTGTGGAAGTATTCGTGGGCGACGATCGCCTCGACCCGCTGGTGCGCAGCGTCGGTGGCAGTTTCGGCGCGGGCCAGCACGGCGCTGGAGTTGAAGATGTTGAGGCCCTTGTTCTCCATCGCCCCCATGTTGAAGTCGTTCACCGCGACGATCATGAAAATATCCAGATCGTACTCGCGACCGTAGACCTCTTCGTCCCAGCGCATCGACTTCTTCAGGCTGTTCATCGCGTGCTGGCACTTGTCGATGTTTTCCGGTTCGACGTAGATGCGCAGCGCGACGTTGCGCTGGGTCATGGTGGTGAAGGTATCTTCGACGCACCACAGGTCACCGGCTACCAGCGCGAACAGGTACGCCGGTTTCATGAACGGATCTTCCCAGGTCGCCCAGTGCCGGCCGTCTTCGCCCGGGCCGGAGGCAATCGGGTTGCCGTTGGACAGCAGCACCGGATAGCTGTGCTGCTCGGCGACCACCGTGGTGGTGAACTTGCTCATCACGTCCGGGCGGTCGAGGTAATAGGTGATCTTGCGGAAGCCTTCAGCCTCGCACTGGGTGCAGAACATCGTGCCGGACTTGTACAGGCCTTCCAGCGCGGTGTTGGTTTCCGGGTGGATCCGGACGCTGGTGTCGACCGTGAAGCTGGCGCTGGCCGGTTGCAGGGTCAGGGTGTTTTCCGTCAGCTGATAGTCGCTGGCATTCAGTTCCTGGTCGGCCAGGGTCACCGACAGCAGCTCCAGCTGTTGCCCATCCAGCACCAGCGGCGGCAGGCCCGGGCCACGCTCAGGGTTGCGGCGCATCACCAGTTGCGCGTGGACCAGGCTGTGGTCCTCGAACAGCTCGAAGGTCAGGTGCGTCTCGTCGATCAGGTACTCGGGCGCCTGATAGTCCTTCAGGTAAATCATCTTCGGTTGTTCGGTGCGCATGCTGGAATCCTTATTGATGCACGGCGAGCTGATAGGCCGTGTATTTACGAATGTTGATCACGCCGGTGTCGAAGATCAGGTACTGGCCCTTGATCCCCAGCAGCGTGCCTTCGGCAATCGGGTTCTTGTCCAGGTTGAAGCTGACGATTTTGGCCGGGTATTGCTCGACCGGATAGCGGATTTCGAGAGGTTCTACATCGGTAATTGTCTGAATTGCCTGTAGGCCGAATCGCTGTTGCAGACCCAACAGGCCTTCGGCGCAGCTGTCGAACAGCTGATCACGCACCTGGGCCAGATCCACCGCCGCCGCGTCGCCCTTGAGCAGCGCGCGCCAGTTGGTCTTGTCTGCCACCTGGCTGCGAAACAGGTCTTCGACGAAGCCCGACTGCTGGCGCGTCGCCACACGCATGATCGGCAATGCCTGGCTCGCGCCCTGATCGAGCCAGCGGGTCGGCAGTTGCGTCGCACGAGTGATACCGACCTTGATCCCCGACGAGTTGGCCAGATACACCACATGATCGGTCATGCAGAATTTCTCGCCCCACGCAGGCTCGCGGCAGGTGCCAGCCTCGAAGTGGCAGCGCTCCGGGCTCATGATGCAGATGTCGCACTGCGCCAGTTTGGTCATGCACGGGTAGCAGTAGCCCTGGCTGAAACTGGTTTTGGTCTTGCGCCCGCAATGGGTGCAATGAATCGCCCCCAGGTATTCCAGACGCACCGTGGTGCCGATCATGGGGTTGACCGGCACCTCGACGTCATCCAGACGAAACGCGTACTGCACGTTTGGCCCGTCCAGGCGTGCCGACATTTTGCTGATTGCACCGCGGCCAATCTCGATCAATGGATAGCGTCCGACTTGAACAGGATGTTCGGCACTTCGATCGACTTCGACGCACATTCTTGCGGGCCCATGTAACCGGTGCGCTGTTCTTCAGGCAGGTTCTGGATTTCCCAGGCGATCATCGCCTGCAGCGACAGCTCACGCTGTTCGGCGGTGAGTTTGCCACCGTCGGACCACTTGCCGATCTCTACCGCCAGTTTCAGGCTCTCGTAGATGTCCGGGGTAATGTTGTTGATCATGTCGTTAAAAGAGGACATCAGGGTCTCCGTGCTCTTTATTCACTGAAAATTTTAGGCGGCCAGTTTACGGCGGTTATACAAACCGCCCAACAAACCGGTGAAGCATCCGATGAGTAACCCGCTGACGTGGGCGGCGTTGGCGATCTGGCCGAAGCCGATCATCGAGACCAGCCCGGACATGCAGATCACCAGCCACACCAACATCATCACCAGCACGCCACGCGGCAGGCGATACGCCGGGTTCGGCGCCAGCAGCTGGAAGATCCAGCAGTGGCCCAATAAACCGTAGAGCACGCCGGACAAGCCGCCGAACAGGCTCGGACCGCTCCAGGCGAACTGCGCATAGTTCGACACCAGGCTGAACAGCAGCGTCAGGCCGAGCAGGTTGATGCTGCCCTGGCGCGACTCGATGCGCCGCCCCAGTTCCCAGTACCACATGCCGTTCATGGCCAGGTGCAGGATGCCGAAGTGCAGCAGCATCGGCGTGAACAACCGCCACCACTGCCCCGCCGCGAGGCTGTCGGCCAGAGGCGTGAAGTGGATGTAATCACCGACCACGCGAAAATCGAGGAAAGTCAGCCAGCGCACGGTCTCAAGGTTGTCGCCCAGGTACGTCAGGCCGCCGACCAGCAGGCTCAGCAGCAGGATGAACCCGGTGGCCTTGGCGTGTTTGAGTTGCTCGGTGAAGCTCGGACGCTTGAACGTCGGGGCCACCGGGATGTCCAGTTGCTGATCGGGATCTCCAGCCGGAAAACGCTCGTACAGCGAACGCACATCCTCACTGATTTCCGACGGTGCCCACAGCACCTGCTCCCCCGCCTCCTCGCTGACCCGATGGGGCACCTGCATGCGTTGCAACAGTTTGACAAAACCGCTCAGGTCTACCGCCAACGGCAGACGCAATACCGCTACCGCACTCATTGCAGCACCTCCGGCCGCTCGACATCGACCCAGACAAATTTATGCGGATCCAGGCGTGTTTCCTGATCCAGACGATAGGCCACCAGTTTGCCGTAGAGCACCGCGCTGTAATCGAGACACGCGAGGTTCGGGCGGATCGGTGCCGGTTTGCCGCTGCGCCAGTAATGGCCGACGAACAGCAAAGGCTCGTCGACGCCGTAGCGCAGCAGGTTGTTTTTTTCGCTGGAGGTCAGCGGCTTTTGCGCCACCGGCTCCGGCAGAGCATCCGGCTGGAAGACGATGTCGCCGTAGGTTTTCGGGTCGTCTTCCCAGAACTTGGTGCGAAAGAACGAACGCACCAGACCGTCGCCGCTGGTCATGGTCAGGCCATCCGGCAGGCGCATGTCGGTGCCACGCAGCAGGCGGTCGAACACGGTGCAGGCGAAGCTGTCCGGGACCGCCGAGGCCTGCAGGAAGTGTTCGTCGATGCAGCCGTCGGGGATCAACGCGCGCAGTGGCTCGATCAGCCCGGCATCCCAGCAGGCATGCACCACGCGGAACCGCCCGGCGTCGACAAACAGCGGCAGCTCGTAGAACCAGCGCTGGAAATCGTGCCAGTCGCCGGAGTGACCTTCGAACTGGGTCAGGGTCTCGTGCAACAGACGCGCATGGCGCGGCGTGTGCTCGCGCACGAACTGCTTGCCGCTGCCCGGAGGGGCCGGCGTGCTCCAGCCCAGTGCGTTGAATTCGTGGTTGCCCATGATGCACAACGCCTGCCCGGCCTCGACCATGTCGTGGACGATGTGCAGCGCCTCGCGGATCCGCGGGCCACGGTCGATGATGTCGCCGACGAACACGGCCATGCGCGATGGATGCCGCCAGACCCCGCCCTGCTTGTGATAACCGAGTCGGTCAAGCAAGTGTTCCAGGGTCAGGGCGCATCCGTGCACGTCACCAATCAAGTCATAACTGCGCGCGGGATCGAGCATCAGTCGCCTCCACCACCCAACTTGCTGCCCCAGCCGAGCTTGGTCCGGCAGACTTCGTAGTAGTTGTGGTCGAGCGGGTGAATCAGTCGCAGCTTCTGTGCTTTCTTGCTGACGGTGATGGTGTCGCCCGGCGCGCAGGTGAAGTGGTTCTGCCCGTCGCAGGAGACTTGCGGGTAAATCTGCATGTTTTTCGACACGACGATTTTCAGCTCACTGTTGCCATCGACCACAATTGGCCGGCTCGACAACATATGGGGGTACATCGGCACAATCACAATGGCATCGAGCTTGGGGTGCATGATCGGCCCGCCGGCGGACAGCGCGTAAGCGGTGGAACCGGTCGGGGTGGCGACGATCAGGCCGTCGGCCTTCTGGCTGCAGACGAACTGACCGTCGATGTACAGCTCGAATTCGATCATCCGCGTCGATTTGCCCGGGTGCAGCACCACGTCGTTCAGCGCATCGCCCTGGCCGATGGCCTCGGCATGCCGGCGAACCTCGGCTTGCAGCAAGAAGCGGTTTTCCACCAGGTAATGGCCATCGAGCACCTTGGCCACTTCGACTTCCAGCTCATCGGGGCGAATGTCGGTCAGAAAGCCGAGGCTGCCACGGTTGATCCCCAGCACCGGAATATTGTGTTTGGCCAATGCGCGAGCAGCGCCGAGCAGGCTGCCGTCGCCGCCGACGACGATGACCATGTCACAGACTTCGCCAAGCATCTTGCGCGACGAGGTCTGCAGGCCGTGGCCCGGCAGGACTTCGGCGATAGTGTCTTCGAGAATCACGTGCAGGTGACGATCGAGCAGAAAGCGTTTCAGTCGGCGGACGGTATCCAGCACCTGGGAACTGCCCAGGCGACCGATGATGCCGATATTACGAAATTGCTCCATGGGACCTCTGCGGACAATCGAAAACGCGAAAAACACGATTATGGGCGAAAGCCCGCCATAGACAAAATCCTTTCAGCCTCAGGGGTGCGCTCGTGTTTCAGGCTATGCTCGCAAGATGATCCTGTTTCCCGACCTGCTCCAGTTGCCACACCAATTACGCCATCCCGAAGTGCGGGATCTGGCGTGGGTGATTCTCGCCCCGCCGATGCTCGCGACGACGCCATGGCCGCAGCGTCATCCGCTGGCCGGCAGCGACTGGGTGAGCGACCCGCAGCGTCTTGAGCACTGGCTGCGGCAGCTGGATCGCGACAGTTATGGCTTGCTGCATTGGCTGTCCCAGGCGCGTACCCGGCGGCTGGGCTTGTATTACGAGCGGTTGTGGCAGTTTGCCGTGGAGCATGCGCCGGGCATCGAACTGATTGCCGCCAATCTGCCGATCCGCCGCGAAGGCCACACCCTCGGCGAGCTGGACATGCTGCTGCGCGATCGCGACGGCGTGCATCACCTGGAACTGGCGATCAAGCTCTACCTCGGCCCGCAGCATGGCGATGGGCATGATACGGCGCAGTGGCTGGGCCCGGGCTGTCACGATCGACTGGACCGTAAACTGGCGCACCTGGCCGAACACCAATTGCCGATTTCGGCGCGTCCGGAAAGCCGCGCGGCCTTGGCCACACTGGATATCGAAGTGTTCAGTGCGCAGTTGTGGCTGGGCGGTTATCTGCTGTATCCGTGGCCCGGCCAGGCCGAACCACCGAAAGGCGCGCATCCGCAGCATTTACGCGGGAGCTGGTTGCATCAGAAGGATTGGCCGGCGTTTGTCGCGCAACGTCCGGCCGGACGCTGGCAACCCCTGCCCCGGCATGCCTGGCTGGCGCCAGCGCATTACTCGGCTGATCAGACCTGGACTTTGGAGCATTTACGAATGTGGCTGGAAGACCTCGAGCCGCTGGCCCCGGCACAACTGATGGTGCGCCTGATCGAGAATGCGCAAGGGGAATGGGAAGAGGCTGAGCGGTTGTTTCTGGTCTCGGATCTTTGGCCAAATGTGCCCGGCCAGGCCTGAAGTTTTTGTGGCGTTTGTACCGGCCCTATCGCGAGCAGGCTCACTCCTGCATTGGAATGCGTTCCCCTGTAGGAGTGAGCCTGCTCGCGATAGGGTCACCTCGGTCTAAAGAGAAAGCCGCAAAGCCAATGCCGCCAACGTCACCAACAGCACCGGTACCGTCAGCACAATCCCGACCCTGAAGTAATACCCCCAGCCAATGTGAATGCCCTTGCGTTCCAGCACATGCAGCCACAACAACGTGGCCAGGCTGCCAATCGGTGTGATCTTCGGCCCCAGGTCACTGCCAATCACGTTGGCATAAATCATCGCTTCCTTGACCACTCCGCTGGCCTGACTGGCATCAATCGACAGCAAGCCAATCAACACCGTCGGCAAATTATTCATGACCGACGACAGCAACGCAGTCAGCACGCCCGTGCCCATTGCCGCGCCCCACACGCCGTGACCTGCGAACACATCCAGCCAACCGGCCAGATACCCGGTCAACCCGGCATTGCGCAGGCCATAGACCACCAGGTACATGCCCAGCGAGAAAATCACGATCTGCCACGGCGCCTCTTTCAGCACCTTGCGCGTGGAAATCTTGTGGCCACGGGCGGCGATGCCCAGCAACAGCGCGGCGCACACGGCGGAAATCGCACTGATCGGAATGCCCAGCGGCTCCAGCGCAAAGCAACCGATCAGCAGAATCACCAGCACCGCCCAACCGGCGTAGAACGTGGCTTTGTCGTGGATCGCGGTTTCGGGATGTTCGAGTTGCTCAGGGTCGTACGCCGATGGAATGTCGCGGCGGAAAAACCACAACAGCATGCCCAGCGTCGCGGCCACGCTAACGAAGTTGACCGGCACCATCACCGCTGCATAGCGGTTGAAACCGATGTGAAAGAAGTCCGCGGAGACGATATTGACCAGGTTCGACACCACCAGCGGCAGGCTCGCGGTGTCGGCAATGAAACCCGCGCCCATGACAAAGGCCAAGGTCGCCGCCGGGGAAAAGCGTAGAGCCAGCAACATCGAAATCACGATCGGCGTAAGGATCAGCGCTGCGCCGTCGTTGGCGAACAACGCCGACACCAGCGCGCCGAGCAGCACCATGAAGGCAAACAGCTTGCGCCCACTGCCCCGCCCCCAACGTGCCACGTGCAACGCGGCCCAATTGAAGAACCCGGCTTCGTCAAGCAGCAAGCTGATGATGATCAGTGCGACGAAAGTGCCGGTGGCGTTCCAGATGATCTGCCAGACCAGCGGGATATCGCTGAGGTGCACAACGCCGAAGATCAGCGCCAGCACGGCGCCAAGCGTCGCACTCCAGCCGACGCCGAGGCCTTTGGGTTGCCAGATGACAAGGGTAATGGTCAGCAGGAAAATCAGTGACGCAGCGAGCATTCGCAACAGCCTTCAAATTTCAAATGAGTGGAGATCCCCATGTGGGAGCGGGCTTGCTCGCGAAGGCGGTGTGTCAGACACAACGTTGTCATCTGACACACCGCCTTCGCGAGCAAGCCCGCTCCCACAGGATCTCTGTTTTACCGCTGCTCTGACCAGATTATTTTTTGTGTTGCTCTACGAACTGCCCATACGCATTGATGAAGTTCTGCAGGAACGGCTTGACCGACTCGCTCAATTTGCCCGCCTCGTCAAACGCCGAACCCGCGCCGCCCAGGTACGCTTCCGGCTGCTGCATGCATGGCACGTTGAGGAACACGAAGGATTGACGCAGGTGCTGGTTGGCACCAAAGCCGCCAATCGCCCCCGGCGACACGCTGATCACCGCCCCCGGTTTGCCACCCCAGACGCTCTTGCCATATGGCCGCGATCCCACGTCAATCGCATTCTTCAATGGCGCCGGCACCGAGCGGTTATATTCAGGGGTGACAAACAGCACCGCGTCGGAAGAGCCTACTTCCTGGCGGAAAGTGCTGTAGGCTGCCGGCGGTGAATCGCCGTCGATGTCTTCGTTATAAAGTGGCAGATCGCCAATTTCGACAATCTTCAGTTTGAGGTTCGCCGGCGCCAGCTCGGCCAGCGCCAGTGCGACCTTGCGGTTGATCGATGCTTTGCGCAGGCTGCCGACGACTACAGCGACGTTGTAGACATTGCTCATGGAAGACTCTCGACTGTCCGTGGGAAGAGCCAGTAGTTATAGATGATTCGATGACGGTTTCACCAGTGAGCGAGGGAAATTCCTCCATGCTGATTATTTTTTTCCTGTAGGAAAACTTACAGGGCTTGATGACGGTCTACCAAGCCGCAAATCAAGCGTTTTATCTCCAGAGGTTCTAAGCAGATGGCAGCAGTACTCGTCGGTCAGTTCCATGCAAGAGATGCGGAAGGCCGCGTTTATTCCGTGCATGAGTTCCAGGAATCCACCCCGTCGGCAGACGGTCTCACTGGCTCGGAGCCCGTTTACAAACTGGCCATCGGCGATCGCATCAGAAAGATCGATGAGCAAACGTTCGAACTGGTTCAGTCAGGCATCACCCTGACGCGCGAACCTGAGCCAACCGTTGCTTCATAACCGCGCGTTATGAGCAGAAGTCATGTGCGCAGACTTGGGGTAGGATTCAGCCACTGACCCACCTGCTGAACATGGACTTCACGCATGCGTTTACGTCATATCGAAGTGATTCAGGCGCTCTTGCAGACCGGTCACCTGGGCACCGCCGCCGAATGGCTGCAGCTCCCGGTGACCGAGGTCGAGGAGCGATTGCGCGAAGCCGAGAGTCAGTTGGGGTTCATGTTGTTCGCCAGCGTACGCGGCCGGCTGCAATCAACGCCTGAGGCGCGAGCGCTGCAAGTCGAGATCGCTCATGTCTATGAGGCGCTCGAACCTGTGCAGCGTCTGGCCAGCAGCCTCAAGCAATACCTCGCCCCGCCCCTGCGCATCATCGGCACGCCGCCGCTGGCGCAACAGCTGTTGCCACAAAGCATCGCGCTGCTGCGTCGGCGTTTGCCGGATGCACCTTGCCGTCTGCTCAACGCTGCCACTGACGACATCGTGCGCAGCCTGCTGCTGCGCGAAAGCGATCTGGGCCTGAGCCTGCACGACCCCGAACACCCCGACATCCATGCTCAGCCACTGGCCCATGGCAAGTTGCAACTGCTCGCCCCCCACGGCTGGCTGCAACCCAAGCAGAAATACATTTCCCTGCAGGACCTGGCCGGCCAGGCGATGGTCGGTCTCGAAGGTCAGGACCCACTGAGTCCGGCACTGGAAAACAAGCTCCAGGCCCTGCGCCCGGCGCCGAGCATCCAGACCCGGGTGCAAACCCATCAGATGATGCGCAGCATGGTCGAGGCCGGCGAAGGGCTGGCCATCGTCGACCCGTTCACCGCCCTCGGCGCGCGGGCGGGTGGCCTGGATGTCTGCCCGTTGTCACCGGCGGTGCCAATCAGCCTGTATGCACTGACCTACCAACACAGCGCCACACCGGCGGCGATTCAGACCCTGCTGACGATCATCACGGAACAAGCCGAGGCGATGCTGGCGAGCTGAGCGGGTTTTCCAGCGGATTATCGAACAGTCGATACCAGAACAACGCGATTTCGGCGGTGTTCGGGTCAATGCCGCGATAACGCAGATGGTCGACGCCACCAATCTCGTAGCCGCAGCGCTCATACAGGCGACAGGCACCGAGGTTGTTGTTCTGGGTTTCGAGCATGATCCCCGGCAGCTTTTTCTTGCGACTCCAGAACTGCGCCACATCCAGCAACGCCTTCGCCACGCCATGCCGGCGCGCCGGCGCATGCACCGCCAGTTCGTCGATGTGTGCGAAACCGTTCCAGTTGGTGCTGATCACCAGATGACCGACCGGCTCATCGTCCAGATAAGCCATGAAAATCGCACTGTCGGCGGCATCGCGGTAGCTGCTGAACTCCTCGGGATCGATGCCATAGCATTTGCGGTACGGCACGATCGGTGTCACCGCCCACTGCGCCACCGGCTCGCCGATCACCGCTGCGCCATACGCAGCCACTTCGAAACTGAAGTCGCTGCCCCATATGTAGGCCGCAAAACCATCGTCGGCCACGCGCACCGACAGCCCTGGGTATTTCGGATTCATGACCGGTTGCATACTCGGAAAAGTCCTCATTCCGTGACGCAATCGACGGTGTACTGCCGCCCATTGCCTTCGTCTTCATGTTGCAGTCCATGCACATCAGCGACAAAACCGGGGAAGCTGCTATCGAACGTGCGGGCAAACTTCAGGTAGTCGATGATCGAGCGGGTTGCCTCGGTAAAGCGCTCCCCCGGCATGATCAACGGAATGCCCGGTGGATACGGCACCAGCATCACCGCCGCGATCCGCCCCTCCAGCTCATCGATCGGCACCGCCTCGACTTCGCCGCGCACCAGATGATCGTAGGCATGGGCCGGTTTCATGGCGATTTCCGGCAGCACCGTGTACATGCGTTTGAGGTGTTTGGCGGTGGCGTTGCTGCGGTAACAGGCGTGCAGTTGATCACACAAGTCACGCAGGCCCATGCCGCGATAGCGCGCGGTGTCTTGCTGTGCGACACAGGGCAGGCAGTTCGCCAGACTGACGTTGGCGTCGTAACTGCGCTTGAACTCGAGCAACTCGGTGAGCAGCGTGCTCCATTTGCCCTTGGTGATGCCCATCGAGAACAGCACCAAAAACGAATACAGCCCGGTCTTCTCCACCACCAGCCCGCGCTCCCAGAGGAACTTGCTGACCACCGCCGCCGGAATGCCCCTCTCGCTCAGCGCGCCACCGGCATTCAAACCGGGCATCACCAGGGTCACTTTGATCGGATCGAGCAGCACATAGTCGTCGCTGACCTCGCCGAAGCCGTGCCAGTCAGCGTCCGGCTGCAACAGCCAGTCTTCGGTCTGCACCCGGTCGATACCCTCGACACCGGGTGGTTGCCAGATCGAGAACCACCAGTCATCCGCAGCGATGTGCTGACGCAGATTGGCCAGCGCACGCCGAAAACTCAGGGCTTCGTCGAAGGTTTCCTGCAACAGCGAACGGCCGGCCGGGCCCTCCATCATCGCCGAGGCCACGTCCAGCGAGGCGATGATGCTGTATTGCGGCGAGGTCGAGATGTGCATCATGAACGCTTCGTTGAACCGGTCACGGTCCAGTTGCCGCGCGCCGCCGTCCTGCACATGAATCATCGAGGCCTGGCTGAACGCAGCGAGCAGCTTGTGGGTGGAATGGGTGGTGAACACCAATGGACTGTCTGCGGTGCGCGAAGTGGCCATGCCATAGCGCCCGGCGAAGAACTCGTGAAACGCCGCATAGGCGTACCACGCCTCATCGAAATGCAGCACTTCGACGCTGTTGCCCAGGCTCTGCTTGATCAGTTCGGCGTTGTAGCACAAGCCGTCGTAGGTCGAATTGGTGACCACCGCCAGTTTGACTTTCGGCGCGCGACCCTTGGTCAGCGGGCTGGCGTCGATCTTGGCCTGGATCGATTCGCGGCTGAATTCGCTCAGCGGAATCGGGCCGATGATCCCCAGCTCATTGCGCTCCGGACACAGATACAGCGGGATCGCACCGGTCATGATGATCGCGTGCAGCACCGACTTGTGGCAGTTGCGATCGACCAGCACCAGATCATCACGGCCGACCATCGAGTGCCAGACGATCTTGTTGGCGGTCGAGGTGCCATTGATCACGAAAAAGGTGTGATCGGCGCCGAAGTTGCGCGCGGCGCGCTCTTCCGCTTCAGCCAGTGGGCCGGTGTGATCGAGCAACGAACCGAGCTCCGGGACCGACACCGACAAATCCGAACGCAGGGTGTTTTCGCCAAAGAACTGGTGAAACGCCTGCCCGACCGGGCTCTTGTGATAAGCCACGCCACCGCCATGCCCGGGGGTGTGCCAGGAATAGTTGGAATCGGCGGTGTGCTGCACCAGCGCCTTGAAAAACGGCGGCAGCAGACCATCCAGATACTTGCGCGCCGCCCGCGCCACCTGCCGTGCGAGAAACGGCACGGTGTCTTCGAACAGGTAGAGAATGCCGCGCAGCTGATTGAGCTCGGCCATGGCGTCGGCCGGGGCGTTTTCCAGGGTGACCTGTTCGCCCAGGGCAAAGATCGGCAGATCCGGCGCCCGCACCCGCGCCAGGCCGATCAGTTCGGCCATATTCTGCAGCAGGTGCGAATGGGTGCTGGCGTCTTCGGCAGCGATCAGCATGCACGCCAGACCATGATGGGTCGACGCCACCAACCGCCCTTCGGTGTAGTCGATGGCCGACACGATATTGAAACCTTCCTGCTCCAACTCCCGGGCGATGCCACGGATACGGTCACCGGCGACCGTGTCGGCCTTGATGTCGCGGTGGACGATCAACACCGGAAACTTCAAATCTTTGTACATGAGGCTCAGTGTCCTGAGGCGGCGGATGAATGTCTGCCAATGCACTCAGGGTAGAGGGTTGCCGCGAAAGTGGCGAGGGTGGCCAGTTGCTCCCATCGCGTGAGCAACTTTGTGGCGGCCCCGTTCGACTGCGTAGCAGTCGCAAGACCAGCAGCGCATCTTGCCCGGAAAACCCAGGGGCCGCTTTGCGGCCCAACGGGGGCAAGCCCCCTCGCCACAGATCATCTGCTCAGAGGTAGTTGGTTTTACGCCTGCGCGTCCGCTTCGGCGATCTGCGTCCACAACGCCGGGCCGCCAGCGGATTTGGCGATGATTTCCAGCCGCACCTGATGCGCCGCCAGTTCTTCTTCGGTCGCACGAATGATCCGCGCTGGCTGACGATCGGCCGGCAAGCGGCGGATTTCGGTAGCGGAGTTGTCCGCGCCCTCGCCCGTGCCATTGCCGTCGGAGGCATTACCGGCCAGCGACAGGCTGGTCTGGCCACCGGTCATGGTCAGGTAGACGTCGGCGAGAATCTCCGAGTCGAGCAAGGCGCCGTGCAGTTCACGGCCGGAGTTGTCGACGCCGTAACGTTTGCACAAGGCGTCAAGGCTGTTGCGCTGCCCCGGGTGGCGTTCCCGGGCCATCATCAGGGTGTCGAGGATGCTGCAGTGCTGCGTGATGTCAGCGCGATCGTGCTGCCCCATCAAGGCGAATTCGTTGTTGATGAAGCCAACGTCGAACGCCGCGTTATGGATGATCAGCTGCGCGCCTTTGATGAACTCGAAGAACTCGTCGGCCACTTCGGCGAAACGCGGCTTGCCGACGAGGAATTCGTTGGTGATGCCGTGGACGCCGATCGCGCCCTCGTCACTTTCGCGATCCGGTTGCAGGTAGACGTGAAAGTGCCGGCCCGTCAGGCGCCGACCGATCAGTTCGACACAGCCGATTTCAATGATCCGGTGACCATCGGTCACCGGCATGCCGGTGGTTTCGGTATCGAGTACTACTAACCTGTTAACCATAAAGAGTAAATAACCTCGACCTAGAAGCCCTATGGTAGCAGCCCTTGAGGGAAATCTGCTTCCAAAATCTGGCTGAAAAATGTAAAAACCAAAAATGAAAAATACAAAGTCCGATCAAAAACGTAAACAGACACTGAAGGTGAAGGATCACATTGCCAGGAACGGCAGGCGATTCTCCCTCCTTTATGATACCGATGGTGACGGTTTTCCGCTGTTCTATCCAACAGCCTACACGAGCCTTCGGACGGCCAGCCTGACCGCGAACACTCAAAGGGCGAACCTGTACGTCCTGAAAAGCCTGTACACCTGGGCTGATGAGCAAGGCATAGACCTTGAGCTACGGTTCGCCACCAAGAAGCTTCTGTCCTTGCCAGAAGTGGAGTCTCTGACCCAGCACATCTCGGTTAGCAGCCGCGAGAATGATGGCTCTCAGGTGACGGGCAGACGCATCAACAACTCACTGAAGGTGCTTGCCCTCTATCTGTCCTGGCTCTTTGGGCGCCTCACCCAGGACTCGAACGCACCGGAAAACTATGCGCTCATCGAAAAGCTTGAGAAGAGCCTGCTGGAACGTAAGGTCAAGTCTGGTTCCCCAGCAGCCGCAAAACAGAAGCAGATCGACAAAAAGCTGAATGAGGTCACTCGCGAAGCGCTGCTGGAGATGTTCTCCAATCCATACGATGACGACGCGACCGCATTTGATAAGGGCATTGCCTTTCGCAACGCGCTGGCACTCTACATTCTTTACGACTCGGGCATGAGGGCTGGAGAGCTTTTAAGCCTGAAGTTAGAGCATTTCCTTCCCGCCCGGGGTGGTGATCATGCCTACCTTGTTGTTGAGCGCAACCATGATGATCGTTACGACCGCCGTCAAATGCAGCCTGTCGCAAAGACATTAGGCCGAGACATCGCAATCTCTCCCCAACTTGAAAAGATGATCCTTGAATATTTGGGGACTTGGCGTGCCGACATTCCAAATGCGGGGTTTGAGAAGACCGCTTTCATTTTCGTAAAGCATAAAAAGGGACAGGGCCAAGGACGAGAGATCACTCTGAATACTTTCAGAGCTGCTCTCACGGAGATGATCAAAAAAGACGCGCGCCTGAGGCACCTTCACCCCCACTTGCTTCGCCATGACTGGAACTATCGCTTCTCGCTTAAGTGTGAGGCAGAGGGCATGAGTGAGGCGAAAGAACGTTCTGACAGAGAGTATCTCATGGGGTGGGCGCCAGGATCAGAGTCCGCCAAAATCTATGATCGTCGTTACGTGCGCGAGTCCGCATTTAAAACAGGTTTGGCAATTGCGGAAGATACAGCAAAAGACAGTAAAAGCAGGAAGAACAAATGAGCGCCCGTGAAAAGCTTGAAGTACCGACACAGATACTGGCCACACTTGAAAAATTTGATAAAAGCAGCGTTAAAAACAAAAGAGGCTATATAGCAGAGTTCAACGGTGACCATCTAAACCTGGTCGGCCACTATGGGATGAAGATCACATCGATTCTCACCATGGACGAAAAAACCGTTGAGGGTTTTAAATCAATGGTAATAACAGTTGGCCGCACCGGAAAGCTGTCCGCCAGCACAATGCGTAACGAAATTCGCTGCCTAGTAAAAGTTTTGCGAATCAACCCGACATCAACTTTCACACCAGAATCCTATTCGAAACTTATTGATGGTGAAAACGATAAAACGGCCAATGAAATCGGAAACATGTTAATCACTTGGCATTCACTAGGCATCCCCGGTGTTAGTGACGAGGTGATTGACACTGTTCATAGACTTCAACGCCCCTACCATAAGCCGAACAGTAGAGCCATCGCGGGAAATATCGATACAGGCTGGTACTCGGAACAAGAGTATGATGACTTAGTCAGTACGATGTGGCACGACTATGGCACGGGGCGGATTAGCTTGCAAAATAGCGTAGCCACGCTATTGAATGCTCAATACGGCAGACGCCCAAAACAACTCTCATACCTGAAAAATATGGATTTTGAGTCTGAGGGGTCTACCTTTGGTGTATCTGGAAAGCGCGTATCCTTTCCTAGCGTAAAAGATGAACACTCCGGAGAGTTTCGCGACGGAAAATCTGAAGTTCACCCAATGGGTGATGACCTCTGGAGCATCTGTCAACTTCAAATTAAAAACTCCATCGAAGCCTTTGAGAATTTCTTTGGAAAAACTTTAAGCGAGATCGAGCGAGGCCAGCTACCTTTTTTTCTTACAATTGATAAGCCGGCGCTTAGAAAAAGAAAAAAGTTGGCAGATAAATATGCAGCAGGCGACGAATACTACTACTCGTTAATCTGGCATAAAAGCGCGTCTTCAATCTCCCAAATCCTCCAGAGGAAAGATGGTAGCCCTGTATTCTCCGAGAGGACAGGAGAATTGCTTCACGAATTTGGGTATCGGATGCGGCACACGCGCGCCCGTCAATTGGCAAGGTTGGGAGTGCCGAGGAAGGTTCTTCAGTATTGGTTGGGTCACGAGTCCCCAATTTCTCTCGATTCTTACTATGACGATCCAGCTGAACGCGCGCGAACCCTCAACAACGACGTTGGGACACTGCTTGCTCCTCTGGCACAAGCATTTAGCGGCGTAATCAGGGATGACGAGTCCCACGCTATCCGAGGCGATGATCCGACCAGCCGAATTGAGCTGGATGGACGCAAGGGTGTGGGCACTTGCGGCGAATCAGGATTTTGCTCCGCTTCGGTGCCGATCCCCTGCTACCGCTGCAACAAATTTCAGCCCTGGGTGTACGGGCCGCACGAAGAGGTATTGATTCGGCTCATTGATCGCCAAGAAGAAGAAAACAACATCCACTTGCCGAGCAAGTCGCGCCGCATATTGGCACCTCTTCAGCTTGACAAGGACATCAGGGCCGTAAAAACGGTTATTGCATTGTGCGAGAAGCGCAAAGCTGAATTGGAAGAAAAATAAAATGTTAGTGCCAACGCCTTTCAAATCAAAAGCCGCTATCGCGAACGCTCAAAACCTTGCCAACTACATTTTCAACGCAAGGCATGTGAACCCGACATATGCCAGCCTCCCAAGCTTTAACTGGAACGACAACGTATGGGCACTGCCTCGTGGCAGGCTTCGCTTTTTGAACTTGCAGAACGCAGGTCTGCATAAAAGCGTCATGCCCTCGGCGAGCCAACAACTAGCACCAGAGTTCATTGAATTCGCCAAGGCTTACATCGTGGAAACGCGACGAGGAAGCGCCACAAAGGTGCCCGCAAAAGACTTCTCTATAATAATGGTCGTTGAACAAGCGCTCAATGAAGTAGACGGCTATGCAGACATTACTCGGCTTTCGGAGCAGCACCTTGATCGCGCCTCTGCCATCATCAAGGAGACCTATGTCGATCTTTTAGGTATGGGCGCGGCGCTAAAAAACTTGGTTGATGAAGTCACCAAGCACAACATCACCTCTAGCGGCATTCGCCACTGGCAGCACCCTTTCCGAGGCCTACGAGAACCTGGCGCTACCTACGACCGAGAAACGAAGCTTCCCCTTGACGAAACTCTGTTGGCGCTCGCCGAAATCTTTGCAAACGGCCACACAGGTGATCTGAATGATGAGGCAACCTACATCACTAGTATTACGGCCATCTTCCTTTCGGCCCCTTTTCGCATCAATGAACAGAGCTGGCTGAAGCCCGTATCGCTCGAAGAGGATTTCGACACCCTCGGTCAACCTCAGAAATTCCTGCGGCACTACTCTCCAAAGATAAACAAAATTGTCACGAAAGAGATTCCGCAAGTGATGGCAAGCCACTGCGAAGAGGCTTTCCGACGCTTGGAAAAAATCACTGAAGAAGGTCGAAAGCTCGCACGCTATTACGAATCAGGCGCGAAGGACTTCTATCCGCACGAAACCTGTCCTGATGTTCCCCCTAATCAGGTTCTGACACGCGACCAAGCCGTCGCAGCACTGGGTCGCCCTACCCTCAAGTCAGCAGAAAACCTGATGAAATGGATGGAGGGCCATCGGAGGTTGGCAGGGTGGACGCTTAGGACACTATGGGCATCCGTGGTTGAGTATCACAAAAAGAACAACCCGTTCTTCCCTTACCAGGTAGACCCGAGGCTCTGTTCCATCACGCCGCCCAAAATGTCGGAATCACTTCTTTGCTTCCGCGAATTCCAATTGGCGGATGGCTTTGCGACGAGCCCGATTTTCCTGGCCCCCATCAATGGTGATTACTACAACAAGCGTCTGTCTCAGAACAACGTGAGCAAGCTCAATGGCAAGACGTACCCTTCCTTCTTGCACCGGCATGGTTACGAAAACATCACCCTGAAATCCCATCAACTCCGGCACTTCTTAAACACCGCCGCTGAAGAGGCGGGTGTTGCCATCGAAAGAATTACTGCATGGAGCGGTCGCGCATCTGTCCAGCAATCACGCACGTACATGCATAAAGACCCGAAGCGGACTGCGAGGGAAATTGGCGATCGTTTGATACCGGTGACGGATACCACGCACACCCCTATCACGGAGGAGGAATACAGCATCCTCGGCAAGGGGCCCCACATAACGACCCGGTATGGTATCTGTACTCATCCATGGACGGTGTCGGCCTGCGAGAAGGCTGCGGACTGCCTGAATTGCTCAGAACTGCTGCATTGCAAAGGGCACAAGAACTCTCTAAAGGCCGTGGAGCGCGAGCGTGCGCATGTCGCGGAAAACCTGGAGGCTGCACTCAAGGAAATCGAGGCAGGCAATCGTGCGGCAACGCGTTGGGTCGATCGGCATCAACTGTATCTGGTGCGCCTGGATGAGATTGTGGCGATGCACAAGAATCCAGCGATTCCGGATGGTAGCCCGGTGCAGATGGTGGGTCATGACTTCACACACGCCAAGCGCATACTGACGACCAAACACCCTGAACTGCTTGAGTCCAGTGGGCTCAGTGACGTCTACAGCGACGATTTGTTAAGCTGCCTGAAAGAATTGATGGAAGAAAACAACGATGCCTAGCGCGTTCACCGCGAAGGAGCTTAAAGCTATAACGGCCATTATCAGAGAGTGGCCGTCGAAGAAAAAGCTGACTTGGGAGGCTATATGCGAAGCCTCTCAATCGGCCTTAGGCTTTGTTCCGACCCGCCAAGCGCTGGCTGGAAAAGCATTGGTTGTTAACGCTTACAAAGTCAGAAAAGCGGAGATCACTTCAGACCGAGATCGCATGGCAAGTATGCCATTGCCGAAAAGCCTCAGCGCTGCAGCGGAGCAGATTCTCAGACTGCAGGAAGAGAATAATCGGTTGAAAAAAGAACTCCAGCTCATGGCCGAAACTGCTCAAATATTCATTCACAACGCTGCGTTGAATGGATTGACTCGGGACAAGCTGATGAACCCGATTCCTAAGCCGGATAGAAAAGGTTAGCCAGGAGAAGGCTGGTAGTCTTTTAACCTGAACGGGTGCCAGCTCATCCTTTAGCTGGCACTGTCGAATTTAGCTTTCAGTCAAATTGAGACCTCACCATGTCCCAAAACAGGCGCGTTTAGCGATGCCCCGATTGCGCCTGTTGAAAAATGAATGGCAGCGCGGCGAAAAACAAAACGCTCAAAAGAGCGTTCGCATAGGTTTTGTCGAAAAACAACCAGACAGAAGCTGCCGCCAGTGGAATACATAGCACAATTGACACCAGCATTGTTATGGCAACTTACCTCTATTTTTAGGTCATTGCTCGCATTTAACACCTGCCACAATTGCTTTTAGGTAATCGTTTCTAATCATATCAGCCTCGTGTTCAGTACGGCATATCTGTTCGACACTGATATCTGGAACAGCTCTAATCTCTACCTTTTTCAAGTCAAAAAAAGTTTCTCTACAGTGCTCGACCGACTGTTTTGCGCTTATTTTTGAAAAGTACAAAGCAATCTCTTTCCCTCGAATCAAAACTTGACAGCCGAGCTCTTCAGAACCAGCTCCATCCAAGCGCGTACCAAATAAGTTAATTAAAGCAAAACTTGCCTCATCGCTTTTACTTATACCCAGCAGTCCAATTGCGACCTCCAAAGCCCCATTCTCAGAACAAGCATCTCCACACTGTTCTTTTCTAAACCTAACAACAGGGCTCATTGCTTTTGCCATTTCGGCCATGATCACCCTTTCAGAAAATCTGACCTGCTTGGACTCATTTTCAGCTCTGACATCGCTTAAAGTTGAAGCCTCTAAGCTCAGAGAGCAACCTAGGATCACAACAGAACTTAGGATTTTTATAAATTTCATGGCACCACCGCGATGGATGTGAGGGCTAACGTTATCAGCAACATAGAAGTGAAAACGCTCCCACTGGCAGCCATTCACTTTTACAAACACCCGCAAATAATGTGCTTTCGATCAGCGCATTTTAATGCACCAACACCTGCAACTCATCGCACACCAGTGCATTATAATGCTCTACGCGAGTGCATTTCGCTCAATCTGGATACGCCTGCTGTATACGCCTGAAGAATAGAGGTCGATGTGAAAGAGATGACTCTGAAAGAACGCAAGAATTACATTCAAGCAGTGGCCGAGGAGGTTGCCCGGGGGAAGCTATCGCTCGGTGGCGCCGCCAAACGACTCCGTGAAAATGTTCTGGGCCTAAGCCAAGAGAGTTTCGCGATGGCCTGCAAAATTTCAAAGCGTACTCTGTCGCAGCTGGAGGTCGACAGCGGCAATCCGACTGTCGCGACCCTAGACGCAGTATTCAAGAAATTCGGCCTTACGGTAAGCCTGGCTCACCTTAGCCCTGTAGAGCTCAATGCCGCAGCCGCCAAGAAAAACATGGGGGATTTTGGCGCTCCCACCGCCCCTTCTGCGCGACCTCCCTCCGCTTAATAATGTGCGCTGATTGAAGCGCGCCAACCACCTACTTTCAGAGAAAGCCTCATGGTCAGGCGTGATTACACTCCGCCCCTCTCCGACGCCAACACCAACACCAACACCAACGGTGGCCCAGTGAGGGTCACCGCAGTACTCAACGAGCACGCCGATCGCAACCTGCCTCCGACGAACCACCCAACAACATGCAGACACGAATAAGGGATTGAAATGACTGAAGAAGCTCAAGGCAAAGGCAAGCTCGATGCTGCTCAGGCCGTGTCCATTGGTTTCATTGAAAAGGCCTGGGAATTCAAATGGGGTATCCAATTGATCTACATCGCGCTCTATGCCGATACAGTGCTGGCTTGGTTTCTTCACAAGAATTTGCTGTCGGTTACTACGAACACCACACATATATGGGAATCGATTGGCGGCCTCCTCATAGCTGTTGCGGGATTTTGTCTCACCGTTTCGCTCATCATCCCAATGGTTTCTGGGCTACTGAAAGCGGTCGTTATGGAGTTCGCGCCCAATTTTCTCTTCAGTGCATTCCGGGAACGCGGCGCCGAGCCTGATGAGGTATCGCTCCACTATCTGCACACCGAAGCATTACGGACGAACGATGATTTCCTGATGACTATCTATCGGGAAAAGAGCTCCATCTGGAATCGCAAGCTACGCGATCAGCAACAAGCGGCGACCCTTCTCATTGGCCTGATGTTGTTAACAATTGCGGATATCTGGGCGGGTTATACATCTGACACCCAGACGCTGATCCTATGGGTCGCCCGAGGCTACGAAGTACCGTTCTACCTATATCTGGCCCTAGCAGTATTCACCCTGCCCGTCTTTGCGATTCTCACGCCGTGGCCTCGGGCCTATGTCTATCATCCGCGCCTACGCCGAAAACAAGATCAGGAAAACAAGGAGCTGTATGGCTCAGATGGGATTACTCGATAGGGGTAATCCACTTTGATCCTGCCGAAATGATGAAAGCGCAGACGACGTAACGGAGGATTGGGCAACATAAGTGGTTGATGACATTGCCCAGCGCCTACCGAACCTGGAGATGCCTTGGGAGGTGGCTCTCCCTAATCGGTCGACTAGGGAGAGCCACTCCTCCTTCCCGTGTTACCGACTTCGTCAGGCTGGAGGATCGATCAAACGAGGGAAATGCTTCGACAGGATGGCTTGAACGACCCAGGGTACCTCAGCATACGCCTCATCGTCCAAGTAGCTGGAATCGACTGGCAGCACACTGAAATCCTTGAACTTGTCCTCTCGGATCTTCGTGGCTTTCGCCGAGAGATCGTACTCAGCCCGGATCATAACCTTCTTACTGCCGCCCAGATTCCAGAATTCCTGAAGATTTTCTACTTCACTTCGGAACCAAAAGCGTACCCAGCGCGCCCGATAATTCTTGACGGGTTTAAAGTCTCTGGTGGCAAGCATGGCAATGATCACTTCATGCTCTTTGATATCTCGGTACTTCCAGACGCCTCTTGCATCCACTTCCTGCAGGGCCTTGGCGAAATCGTTAGCATCGACGGTGCGAACATATTTTTTGAACTGATGCCAATGGTATGTCCAGTTCTTGAAAAATCTCTCGCGCAAAGATCTCGCAGCCTCAGTGTCCGGCAAGGTTTCGGTAAGCACCTGATACCGAATGGCACCTTCACTTTTAATAGGGCACACGGGTGAGTTTGGATCTCGCCGATGCGCAAAATGAGTTTTAACGCCTGGCTTAGGATCAAGATCTCCCTTTACCGTTAATGGCTGCTCACAAGCGGGGCAACGCGCATCGCCGAAGGAAGGCGTCGTACGGATCAGATGGATGTAGTCGCGGATGTGAATAGATTTCGGCTCAAACGGGTGAAATGCCTTAAACATTTGCAGCTCCGACAGGATGGATCCAAAATCCTGCCAGCCCCAGCGTACGTTGGCAACTTCAATTCTTACCTATGACGGAGGCGTTTTTTTCGTCTGAGTTGACCTTCATCACGGCGCCCCTGTTTGTAGCCTAGGAGGTAATAATCACGGCAAAGCCATCCGGCGTTATGGATAGCGAAGTCGGGTATGTCGATAGGCATCGGGCCGACATAGGATTTCTTGCAATCAGGATGGCCAGCCCTGGTAACCCGGTAGAGTTTTAAGTACTTCCCCGAGACGCCGAAGGACTCATCCTGCTCGGCAACCTCCACCTGCCATCCAAATACCCTAAGCAAATCAATATTCAATTTCTCTACATCTCTATTTTCCATAATATTTCTCTCTGACCGTGATTTTGCCCTCCCTTTTACTATGGCAACGGAGACTTTCTCTGAGCAACTCCGATCCGAACTTTTTATTAAACCGTGGTGCATCAAACCAGATTGCTCAATGGTCGGTTGGTGACTATGTCGCTTCTTTATTCAGCCAAGTGCAGTTGAGTCAGATGAATCGACACCATTTTATCTCTAGGAAGCAATCTTTCGCTCTAATCTCTCTCCTGATATATCGAAAGAGCCGGAGTCGCTCTTGCCGAAGGCCGCAGGGCGTATGAGCACGCCAAAACTTACTCTGAAGAAAATCATCCACCCCCTGCTTATCAACCACGTCTACCCGTAAAACTCGCAACAGTCCTTTCGGAACATGCTGAGTGATAGCGATCCTCCACGGATTGAAATCGATACAGGTAGCAGGGGGAAGAGGCGTATAGGATCTTGGGTTGCCTTTTACCGCAGGGAGGCCATACCAGGCGACCACAATGTCCACACCGGTTTTAGTAATGCTGCCGGCGAGATTCGTCTGCTGATTCCATAGATTCATACAGGCGTCCCCGTTCAGAGGGTCTCCACTCACGGGGTTGAAATAACCATCGTGCAAGATACGTAACGCACATTCGATGCTCGTCCTGTGCCGGTAAATGGCAGTTGGCGTAAGAGCCATACCCCTCCCCCTCTTTTGAATTACAGACAAACCGTGACTGAGCTAGGAGCAATGCTCCTAGTTTTTTTCGCCTGGCGACATTAGCTAGTCTTCCTATCACCAAGACACGGCCAGGGAAGACAAATGAGAGACGAGCTTCGCATATTACTTAGAACACTTCGCAAATCAGCAAAGATCAGCGTCGCGCTAGCAGCGAAGCGAGCATTTGTGGACGAGCGGACTTGGCGCTCCTGGGAGACCTTGAAAGGCGCAAAGTATGACCGCCAGCCATCCGAAAAAGCACTGTGGAGCTTCTTTCAACGCTCCGGAATCGAGATACCTCCAGAGTTCACAGCTCATCCGAATGGAAAACCACTGGGGCGTGTGATCTCTATCACCAGCTACAAAGGTGGTGTTGGCAAATCCCCCATCACGATTAACGTTGCAGCACAACTGGCGGCGCAGCACTCGAAGGTTGCTGTTGTCACAGACGACGGGGTTTTTCGCGGAATGTGCAATGACGGTCGGGGGCCGGCTCCTGGCACCCAAGTCAGCAAAATTGACTTTTATGATGAGCTCGACCTTGTAACGTCTCCGGAGGATCTCAAAAAGATGAAAAAAGAGATTCGCGACAACGTCACGCTCTTGCCCATTGAAGAGCAGCCGATGAGCAAATTCATCTACGGCCACCTCATCAAGGACGTTGACCGAAAAGCATTAGCTACCGAACGGCTTAGCGATCTGATCACTCGATACGACTACGTTTTTCTAGATATCAACGCGAAGACCGAGCTGATCCGTAGATACGCCGACTTGGTGGCGATTGTTCTGGACAGCAACTGCTACTACTCAATTCAGAGCGCGGAGGCGTTTCTGGCAGCCCAAAGAGCCATCAAGTGTCGTAAGGTTACGCCAGCCTATTTTGGGCTGATTACCAACTGCGATGTGGGCGGTGTCAGCAGAGAGCTGCAAGAGTTCGTTGGAGACCTCCCGGGCTTGAGCGATAAGACTCGTGATGATCTTCAGCAAGCCAAGCGCGAAAATTATCTGCGTCGTGAACGCTTAAACCAAATCATTCATGAACTGGATTTGCCGATGCTGACAACGGAAATGACAGCATCTCACAAGATCGCCATCGAGCTTTATAATGAAGGTCGGAATTTTTTGGATGGGTACTGCTATTTCCATTCGCTCATCGATGTAGCTCCGCACTCACCTGCTGCCGGGGAAATCCGCCGTCTCACATCAGAGCTGATCAATTATCGAGTATAAGGCCTTGGTGTGGGCAGCTAATTATCCTAAAAAAAAGTCGAACACCGACAGGTGTTGAACATTTGTCAACCTTGTTCGGATTGTACATCGTGAGTATATACTAACAATCTAAGCGTTATACTTTCTATCGATCTCGACTGGCATGACAGAAGCTCACGAGCTTCCACCTAATGGTACCCACTCAACGCAGGGGAACCTCATTTCAAATCGAACTCCGTCTACAGTATTGACTGCATTTAACGTCCCACCCATGAGCGAAACGTACGTATTGGCCATGTAGAGTCCTTGACCCAAATGCTCATCCTTCCCTGAGCGCGCAGACACCCCGTATTCAAAAATTTCTTCAATAGGGTTATTTGGAATGCATGGGCCTGTATTATGGACAGTTACAAGCACATCGCCCCCCACAAGTTCGACGCTAAAAAAAATAGAGGTGCCAAGCACTCTAAAATCATTTGCATTATTTAAAATAGCTGTGAGAGCGGACTCCAACATATCGCCATCTGCCATGATAATCGCAGAGGAAGCTTGCCCGACGTACACAACATCACTGACTGACGACTCCGAGGCATTAACCAAATACTCAACAACATCTTCCTTGGTAATATTGCCATTTAATGAACTCATCGCTTCCTGAGGAGTTTTCAGATTTAGATTGTCACCATTATCCTGCCCCAACGTTCCGCCATATAAATTTTGCACTGCAAATGAAATCCTGCGAACATAACGAGCACTCGGATCACTTTCATCATTATGACGCAGCAAAAGGTCTTGCAGGGGAGACTTGATCTCATGACCAATGGCTTGCAAGAGCTTCTGTTCCGACTTCGCCCGTTCGACAGCGCTACGACTGTAGGCCAGTACCTCTTCATGCAAATCTAAAATATTTCGCCACAACACACCAACTTCACTTTGGCTTTCCTTGATTTCGAATGGGAGCGTAAGATCTTGGCCAACTTTAAACCGCTCTTTTATATGTAAGGTATTTCGCCTAACGCGGTAAAGCGGTGTCAAGACGAATACGCGAAGAACAACATAAGCCACAATGAGCGCTATCATCAAAAGAATCGAAAGCATGATGATAGACTGGGCAGCCGCACGCCATCCGCCCAAGACGCTAGACGCATCTCCGTGAATAGCCACACTCCGTCCACCCGGCAAAAACGCGACCTCATTAACTTGGATTTTCGGAACAATAACTTTTATAATTAAATCTGTTAGTCGATCTAAAATCCCAAATGGGAAACGCTGCCTTACTATCGGGCTGTCTGTATCCGGATGCTTTACCAAAAAACTGCTGCCATCCGACAAGTTGAATGTTAAAGATTCTCCTGGTGTCAAGTAGTTCCCCATTTTTCTAAAAGAGAAAACCGTATCTGGATCTGCCATCGATGAGTCCAACACGATCCTGCTCTCACCGTTCGCCTCCTTACCAATCAGCTTTACAGAAACTCGCGCCTCGGATAGATCCTTGGGAGGCCAAATGGCTCCATCAGACGCTTGATTAGCATGCACGGCGTCATCTGCAAAAATGGATATTGGAATTTGAAAAATGAACTCGAAGCGATCGGTTCCGATCTTATCGCTGACTTTAAGGGCCCGCCCCCTAATTTGCGGCTCACGCGAGTATGCCCATCTGTCCCTAGTGCCAATTTTGAACCCCGTCAAACTCCAAGCAGGAGATAGATAGGGAACTTTAGAGCTACTCTGCCTATTAACCTCATCAAAGGTTATGACGAATTTACTTGCAACACCTCGCACATTTACTTCCACTAGGAAATAATCACCCGTACGAGGATCCTCAATATAAACCGGAGAGGACAACCCGTTACCTTTATGGAAAGTTCCCCTAACGTATGCAACAGCACCTAGAGCCTTATTAGAAAGTATACCCACGCACAGTTTATCTTGAGGGGAAAGAAGACTTGAAAAGCTACATCCAAGTAGAGGCTTTATGTCTTCCACATGCCCAGGAGTAACATTTATATATTCCAGCGGAATTTTAAAAACCGGTACACCAAAAATATCGGGAGCTGAATACCCTGCATTATCCAGCTGGATTCTCCCATCAATAGAATCGAACTCATAAACGATTCGCTGCAGATTTCTTTGAACGTTCGATCTATACTGTTGAAACACAGACCCAAAGCTCACATTGAGCGCAAAATATGTTCCAAATATCACAACAAAAAACAAAATAATAAGAACACCAACAATATAAATCCTGAAAGTAGCCTTATTTAAATTGTTTCTTACTTTTCGTAAGTCTAGTCCACCCACCGCACGCCCTTCATTCTGACGACATGAATATGATCCTTGACCTCGCCAACATCCTTCAGTGCGTCACGGATATTTTTTATATGCTGCCGAATCGCTTCTTTATTTTTACCAGTTCTCACTAGATCAAAAAGTGCCTCGTAGGGAACGAGCTCACCCTTTGCCTTATAAAAGCGATTCAACATTACTTTAGCGGTTTCAGGCAGATTCAGCCTTTTCCCCTTATAACTCGCTTTTGCCGTATCAGGATCTATCGAAAAGTCGTCTTCAACGTCTTCAACTTGCGAGTTTTGCTCGGTTCGCAACACTCGCATGGCTGCAGCCAAAAAAGACTGGCCATCTGGCGCAATAGGTTTTTCCAGATAGTCCCACACATCAAGTTCATACATGATTGAGCGATAGACGGATGAATCTAGTCCCGAAACGACCATAACAGGACTTCTAAAACATTTTGAATTTTCGCTTATAATACCTACACCGGCATTTCTTTCGGGAGGAAGTTCAATATCCAAGACGATCAATGAATAATTATTTTCTTTGATCGCAGCCTGCGCCGAGGCTCTGTCAAAAAATTGTTCTACCTGCGTTTCGCCATTGAGCTTACGGCAGAAATCCGCAAGAGCATTGTTCACGGTTTCCGAATCTTCAATTATCGCAATTCTGTACATCTGGCCCTCCTCAGAAAAAACCGCTCCATCCTATAGTTCTTTATATTCCTTGCCAAATCAACACACAAAACGTGAGCAAATACTCACGCTCAGTATATTTCGATCACATTACGTAGTTTCATGAACGGAAAGACAGCCGACGCAGGCGAAACTTACTAAACACTACACCAAACTCCATTTTTCGCTCACGATGATCCCGGTAAATTGCGACTAATCGTGCTCCCCATACGCAGCACCGGAGATTAGTCTAAATGTCATCAGATCGCTTTCAGGTTTTAGCACTATCAGGCGGGGGGTACAGAGGGCTGTACACCGCGACCATATTGGCAGAGGTCGAACGCGAAATCGGCGGCCCCATCTCTCGCCATTTCGATCTCATTGCCGGAACATCGATTGGCGGCATCCTGGCACTCGCCATCGCATCAGAGATTCCTGCTCAAGCAATCGTAGACCTCTTTAAAAAGCATGGAGAGGCGATCTTCAACCCCCGCACGAGCATGCCGATCTTTAAATCCACGTTCAGCAGCGATGAGCTTAAAAAGCAAATATCAACGCCTGAAATGCTGGGCACCAAGCTTCTTGGTGATTGCCTGCACCCGGTCGTCATCCCGTCGATCAATTATTCGACGGGCAAGCCAGTGCTGTTCAAAACCCCGCACCATGAAAGCTTTCGCCGTGACCACCAACACTCAATGGTGGACATAGCCCTCGCCACCAGTGCGGCTCCAACCTACTTTCCGCGTCATCAGTTCCAACACAACCAATACGTCGATGGCGGGTTGTTTGCCAACGCCCCTGGTCTTCTCGCGCTCCATGAAGCCGAAACGTTTTTCGACGTAGCCAGCTCGGACATTCATCTCCTGTCCATCGGGACGATGTCGTCCAAATTTACAGTGAACCCAAAAAACAACCGTGAGGGCGGTGCCATGGACTGGGGCGGAGGCAATCCCCTGAAAGCAGCACAGCGGCTGTTTGGCTTGTCGATTTCCGTTCAAGAGTCGCTCTGCGACTTCATGCTGCAGCACAAGCTCGGCTCACGCTACATGCATGTCGACGAAGATCTCACAGACGATCGCTCCAAGGCGGTCGCCCTAGACAAAGCGGACATCCACGCGCAGGAAGTGCTCATCGGCTCTGGCCTTGAGAAAGCCAAAACATGCCTTGGAAAAACGGACTTCATGGAGTTCCTTGCGCACCAAGCTCGTCCAATAAACTTTTACTACGGCAACAACGCAACACGTCAGGAGCCTGAAACATGCTGAACCTTACGAAGCTGTTTTTCTCTTCCGCTAACGACATCGTTTTCAGCGACAAAATCGCGCCCACGGACGAGCAGCGTGACTTTCTGACCCAATGCCGGACAAAAATTCGTGAGTATTTGAAGCCCGCGATTGCCAACGCGACCGTCGCTGTACTGGGTATGGAAAAGCGTGTGGAGCCTCGGTTCAGAACGCAAGGTTCCTGGTCGTATAAAACTTGTATCCAACCTGCGCACCCTGACAAACAGGAAATTGACCTGGACTATGGCGTCTACCTGCCTGTGGATGTTTGGCAGGAAAACGGCCCGCCAGCGGCGATGGCCAAAAAGTACTTCGACCTGGTTGAAACGCTTTTGCAGGTTCTTTGCGCTCAGGAAGGATGGAGGCTGATAACCGGCACCGATGCCAAAGATACCTGCATCCGGATAGATGTCTGCTCGTGGGCACACATTGACATTCCGCTGTACGCCGCGCCGATTGAGGAGTTCAATAAGGTTGTCGAGCGCACAGTTGCACTCAGCAACGAGCGGCGTTCGATGGTTTTTGACAGTGTTAACGGAAGCGAAAGCTTTGAGGTGTTAGCGAAGGCTATCGCTCAGACATGGGACGATCTTGACACCATCATGCTCGCATCTCGGTCTGGTTTGTGGAGGGCATCAGACCCTGAAGATGTTGCCAAATGGATCAGAGACCAAGTCGCACGCTTTGATGATCTGGGTAATCAGTTCCTTCGCGTATGTCGGTACGCCAAAGCCTGGCGTGACTTCCACTGGAAATCTCGCGGGCCAACCTCCATTTCGTTGATGATCGCGATTGCGCAGAGCTTCGAAGGTAAACGGGGCCGCGATGATATTGCTTTCGAGAATGCTGCCAACGCTCTGTCCACAGCACTGAGTGCTGAAATTCGCGAGCCCGGGATTGATGACGGCGCAGAGGACTTCAACCGCTTAAACGAGGAAGAACGCGACGAAGCCTCAAGTAAAGCCGAGGATCTGGCCGTGGCGCTCAGAAGAGCCAGAGGGTGCCAGGAGTACCAAAAGCATCAGGCATTGCAGATCATCTCAGGTCAGCTCGGTGAGCGAATCCCATCGAACACAAATCTGATTGATATTGAAAGCGCCACGGAAATTGTGCGTTCAACCGCACCTGCCGTAGTGCCTGCCCCTCGTGTACCGAACACTTCCGCAGGTTGATATGGAATTTGAAGGCCTTGGCGATGTGCTTCGCTACATGCATGGACTGGGCTTCAAAACCCGTCCGACCAAGAATGGGGTGCGCCGTTTTCTTGGAACATTGACGTCCATCGCTGGGCCAGTTCCCATTGAATTGGCCGTGGCCGATTGGGATTTTCTTGTCTACCCGAAAATCCGGATTACAGAGAAGCCTTCTTTTCTGCCGATTCGAATGGCGCACTCAGTGGTCGGTGGCGACTTTTGCTACTTGGCTGAAGGATCTGTAGTGCTCGATCGATACAATCCGACTGGAGCAGTCGCTTTTTGCTTGCAGCAAGCCACAAGCCTTATCGACCAACTCATCAGCAACCCCGCAAAAAGCCAAGCTGACATCCAAGCAGAGTTTCAGTCCTATTGGGCAGGATCGAGCGCGGGGACACTGCTCCCAATTGGATTGTCTGAACTAACATCAGCAAACGACACAGCTAAGGCATACAGACTGTCCCCCAAAGGGCCATTTGGCGACATCATTACCACCAGCAAAGAAGCTGCGGATCGGATCGCCCTCTCTTGGGGCGCAAGCGTCCAACCACTTGAGACACAATCTTGCTGGCTTTTCCGGACAACTACGCGACCGGACACTTCCGTAGCACTCCCATGGACAGTCAAGGAGACGTTGACTTGGCTGAAAACGTGGGACAATTCACTCTATACCGCACTGCAAAGGCGGATTGAAGCTGACACGTCGATTTTGAACTCAAGCCGAATTTATATACTGATTGATTCGCCTGTAGGGTGGATCGGATTTGGCTTTACAGTCAACAAGCGTTACATCACCAAAGCAACTACCAAAGGGGCTGCGGGGAGCCGAAAATTTGCGGGTAAAGCATACTTTCAATATCTCCATCGAGTCGGCGGATCAGAGCAGATATTACGTCTCCTTACGACAGATCTTAGTGCGAACTTTGTACACACGCGAAACCTGTCGGGCTCACTGAAAAACGGGCTGTCCGGGCTGAAAATTGCACTACTTGGGTGTGGTTCGGTCGGAGGATATGTCGCTCAAGCATTGACGCGACTGGGCGCTGGTACAGAAGGCGGCGTGCTCACGCTGATCGACAGTCAGTTTTTGGCGCCTGAAAACATAGGTCGACACGCTCTCGGGTTTAACGCGTTGCTCAAGCGTAAAACTCAAGCCTTGAAGGATGAGCTTGATTTGCAGTTCCCCTACAGCAACATCGAGTCTCGGCCTATCGCAATAACACCCAAACTCGATTACTCCAGCTTCGATCTCATCATCAATGCGACCGGTGAAGAACCCCTTTCAGAAATGTTGAATGCGCTACGCATTAGCAATGAAAGGACATTTCCTCCAGTCTTGCATGCATGGATCAAGGGTAATGGCGAATGTGTTCAAGCGTTATGGACTGACTCATTGAAACACGGTTGCTTCCGCTGCTTGCGGCGGTATGACCCTGGGAACGAAATGACGGAACGATTTCCAGTGCTCAATAACGATGTGGAAAAGGGATTTCGCGCTTGCCAACACTTTACACCGTACGCAGTGTCCGCATCGCTATCTGCTGCTGCCTTGGTCACAGACATGTTGATTGACTGGAAAAAGAATGGCAGCCCAAGCCCTAGGTTTCGAACCAGAGCAGTGGAAAACGCAGACACCCGCAAAATAAAGAACCAAGACATTACACCGCTGAGTAACTGTCCCGCATGCGCGAAGAAATAATTCTCACGGCCCCGGAGCTACAGGGGATGTACATCCTCGTCGAAAGCAATGTTCTGGACGTCATATGTGCTTATCGTCAAGACAGTAAAACGAAGCACGAAGCTGGAGGTACGCTGATGGGATATCGATCAGGTCAGCACCTTCATGTCTTGCGCGCGACAGTCCCCATGCCCCTAGATCGAAGCTCACGGGTCAGTTTTGAACGCTTGGATCCTGGTCATCAGCTTACCGTGACAAGGGCTTGGGAAGATAGCCAGGGCCGCATTGATTACCTGGGAGACTGGCATACACACCCGCAATTAAATCCATCACCTTCTTGCATCGACTACAACGAGTGGAGAAAACTCGGTTTGACCCTGAACAAACCATTGCTCTTCATAATTGTGGGGGAGCGCGAAAAGATTTTTTCAGCCTATCACGTGAATCAAAGAACAGTACCTCTAACTCGTAGCGGATAAAGTTAGCCCTACCTGTTACTTGCCTTTTCTACCGCTTAGCCAGTATTTTTAATTCACTCAAAACTCCAATCAACACAAAATACCCTAATGGAGAAAACTAAATGAACACCCTGCCCCCGCCCTCAGAAGTCGCACAATCTGAAATCAATCCGACGACAAGTTTTGGCTCAGGAATGGTAAGGCTTCTCTCAATACTCTTTGACAAACCCACATACTCAGGACTATTTAAAGCCGGTACTGTTTCAATAGGAGTATATTTAATCGGAATGTCGCAAACCGCATTGACAATATACGACAAAGAAATTGACGCATACACCGAAAAGTACAAATTTGAAGCGAACACTCAGCTCGTTCTGGATCAGACAGACTGCAGAACACTTTCCAACTACCGAGCTGAATGCTTTATCGCTCAGCATAAAATAAACTCGTCTAGCGCATCATTAGAGGCACTCAAAGCTGTAACTGATGCAGCTAAAACCGCTAGCATTTTATGCTTTACTTTTTCAGTTTTTTTCTTCCTTTCTTCACCATTTGTCAGCTTTATTCACTCTAAAAAAGACTCATGAACTCAACAATAAATAGTCCCAGATCAACCCTGCAGAGCTGTGGCCATCATCAGGACAAGCTTCACACCAAAAGAGGCCTGTCAGGATGTCGTGGATGACTGGGAATCCATCACCTTCGATTTAGTATCAAACCGGGCCGTGAAGATTGCCGTCAATTGGAGGTCGGCGGCAATCAATGCGACGCCTTTCGGCTCAGAACTCGCCTTCAGTTAGTTCCAAGGAGATACAGTTTGGCAACGCAATGGAGGCACGCGATACCACAGGAATTCCTGGAAAGACTGCCCTAAACAGGGGATGGGGGGATTCGATTAGCTGTTGAACACAGCATGCTAAGCATGCCGGTTTCCATAGCCACGATCGAGATATACAACTGTCATATTGCTCAGTTACGCTCGGTCGCGTAGTGGCACCACAACCTCAATATGCCACTACCCTCCAGGAAATCGGACATGGGTAAAATTGCGGTTGCGTTGATTGTGGTAATAGCCGTTTTGGTCTATGCGCTGGTAGAGGGGCCTCAAGCGGCTCAACCGCCTTTATTCATGGCCATTTTGGCTTGTACGGCGGCACTCGGCGCTCTGATACATATTTATGGGCCTCCCTCTACTGATTGAGAGAACGCCAGCAACACCTAGCTAGATGAGTCTGGCAGGTTCTACCATTGCCTCTTCACCAATCCGGTTGCAACACATCGAAGGGTGGCTTACTCGCTGCCCCGCTACCTGGCTAACCTCGCAATACCTGCCTTTCGGAACAAGCTTCTGCTCATCGCGGTAGAGGATTATCTGCAGGATCGGCACTGTTAGAGAGAGGCACACTCTTCATTCACAGAGGCAGCCGGCTGAATGTCATGGCCCCAACGTTCAGCGCTATGCCTGAGAAACCCAAAAAACCTCGGATTCCCCTCTCCCGTTCTCCGTCGTCCATCTCAGTTTGACCTAATATCGAAGCGGACTCGACATATGGAAGCTTGCCAAGAGTTTCACCGTGCTGCGAGGCTTGAGCTCGGGACATGGCAAGAGATCAACCGCCCTGACCAACGGATTATCGGGACAATCGATCAACTCCAGATCAACATCAAAAGCACTCCCCTGCCCCGTATTTGTGATGATGAAATAGCTTGTTTTAGCCAAGCTTGTGATATGCACACCCAGTTGCGGAACCGCTTTGTCCAGCTTGGCGATATCGAGTGAATCAATCTGTCTTAGGGCGAGTTCGGAAGTGATCTTGGCAAGGTCTTCCTGAACCTGGCCCAGTTTACGGCCACGAACCAAAGACACGGTGGACACCACGAGAGCGAGGAGAGACGCCAATAGCGTCAACGTCTCATACAGGGTCATTTGAACTTGCCCTTGAACATGCCTTCCAGCATTTTTTCAACCTCAGCTTTGATTTCGGGAATTACGACCTCCATCGCCTGATCGAGTCCCACTTGGCCGATGTCGTCCAGTGGAAAAGACTGTGTGCAAGTCACGCAGGTGACCCAATCTCCGTCGGTCAAAACCTGCGGCTGTTCGAATTGAGTACCACCGCATTGTGGACATTGAATGGTGTGCTGCTCGGAAATGTTCATGTCGGTCTCCAGGTTGGATGTCATGGCCACACCACCAGTCCCAGCTCTTTGATCCGAAGCGCCATCGCGCTGTCGGAGACCCGAAATTGTTTAGCCAGGGAATTCATTCTTCGGCCACCAAAGTTTTCACAGCGAGCCAAGGCAAACTCGCGATCCAGAGAGCCCTGCGAAGCATATTGCAACGAGTCAGGATCGTTGTGGTTCAGGTGGAAGGACGTCGTTTCGGTAAACTTAAAGGCGCTTTTGCATCCAAACTGCGCTTCAAAATGCGCCATCAGAAGGTTCGGCGGCATGAGAAAGCATGCGGCGAAATAATCCGCCTCTCGTTCAATGTCTGATCTATGACCGGCATTGGCAGAGCCGTCCAGTGGACGGTCACGGAGCATGATCTGACCCTCGTGCAGAATGAAGTGACCCACTTCATGAGCGCCAGTAAACCGCTGAACTTGCTCCGGGTAGGCCATCGAAATGGCAATTTTGTTGGCCTGGCGATCGATGAGTCCCGCGATGCCTGGGCCCTGGCCAGAACGCATGAATCTGGAGGATCCCAAGTTTGGAAGCATCAAGTATTCAACATCGAGCAGGTACGCTGCAGCATCGGGCTCCAGCATTTGTAGGGGCATTAGCTGTCGATCAGGCCACAGCATTTCCTTCTGCTTCCAAATTTCCCGCTGCAGCAGAGCGACGTCTTGTTGAATACTTGATCTATTCATGAAAGAAAACACCACATGATGTGCCTTATATAAAATTAAAGCACAACATGTAGATTTGGCAATTTTTTGGATCCGCATTTATCAGTTTTTTATCGCGATCCGGATCATGAGTAGCGAGACGCTCTAGCTTGTGACTCAGGGCTCGGTACAAAGACGCGCAGGCAATGCCAGGGGTTTCAGCGTGACGATCACGCGGCGAGCCTCGGACTGCCATACGCCTGTATACAGGCGCTCGGCGGTTGGACGGTGGCGGGCTCTAACGCACCAAGGTGCCCTAAACAATCGCTCACACGCCCATGAGTCATGTGAACTTTGGGACTAGAGCCGGAATTGTTATAGAGGTGGACGACAGATGAAGCTATTAAATGCCTGGCAGAGCCAAAACACCCAAACCGAAAGTTAGCAGCAAGTAAGCTTTAAAATCTGCGGCTGCGCTTGAATGCGACGAGTGCCTCGAGCGACTGAGCGACACTCATCCCCTCTCGCTCTTTATTGATAACAAAGTCCGCATCGAACGTAGCAGGATCACTCTCCGTAAAGTCTGGATAACCCGCTTCGGCATGCTTTCGTGCGTTATCAATTACCGATTGCAGCCCCTCACTCTCCGCGAGTGACATTGTCTTTGCACGATCCAATAGCGGTGCTCCAGTCAATGATCAGGAGCCAATCATAGAACAAGCCGATCGGAGTGGGATTACAGAAAATGGCAGGCCGAACGCAACGCGATTGTTTGCCTCACCAGCGTGGGCAACGCGACAAACTTTGTCCAATCTTCAATCAGTGATTGAAGGCTACAATAAACACATCAAGAATGGCCGGAATCTCGAACCCCAGCAAGCGAAGGTAGTCAACATGGCTCGCAGGAATGACCGTCCTGGATGACCCATCACGGCTCTGGATCAGTTTCATTGATATACTAACGACGTTAGCCTTATCCGGAATAGAGAAGACCATGATTAAAACCAAGAAACCTCATTAAGAATAAAATATTCTAGCCTAGACTCTTAACCATAAATATCCAAGCTCAGATCAATACCCAACGCACCTAATCGCTCTAAGAGATTATACCTTATAACCTCCCCCGAATTCCCCGAGACATACAAACCAACAAAAAACTCAGCTTTCCCTCCTGACTCAGCTAGCTGTCGAAAACTTACTGATTTTTCTTCAAGCATACTAACTTGCTCAGAAATAAACTCACTTAGACTGCCAACACGCTTTTGACATAGCAAGTAAGAACAAGCATTAGTCTCATAGGAACCTGATAGTTCTCGCCCACTAGGTGCTATTCTTTTTTCGCCTGAGACATGCTTCCACTTTGGAACCATCCCAAGCTGAGTACTCGCCGAATCTGGATCAAACCTAGCTCCAGAGAGCCGAAGCGAAACAGTGAAGGAGTAAGGATTCATCGCAGCCTCCTAAGGTAGATAGTCTGTAATTGGGCCATTATTTACTGCATTACCATCCGAATCGCCAGTTATAACATCGCCATTAGGTGCAACACCTGTCCAGTCCTGAGGGCCCGCAAATACTCCATCCTTCACTCCGTGAAGGTCATCTTTATCAAGTCCTGGATATTTATCAATCGGAATAGTTCCAGGAGGGCAGCCTTTGGGTTTCGAGCCCTGAATAGGCTTTGCTAACATCGGCGGAGATAGCTGCTGAAGAATTATCTCTACCGCACCAACGCCCAGCACTGCGCCCCCAACGCCTACCCCCCCTCCCCCAGGGCCGTAAACAAGAGTGCTGCCAGTCGAGTTTAACCCATACGTATCTATATAGCGAAGCGGATTTGCTGCAGCATAAACATATGTATTGATACCACCTCTCAGCCCAATAAGATCACTCTCAATGTACCGACCAATACTTTGATCATAATCTCTAAAATAATTGTAGTTTAGCTGCGCTTGCTGATCATAAAACTGCCCAGGGAAACGCAGCGGAATGTGAGTCTGAACTCCATTCCCATCAACATCTTCATTCGGGAGCGCATTGCCATATGCATCACTGTTCCAGCTCCAAACAACACCTTGATCCGTACTGGCCAGGCGCGGAGTATTCAAGTGATCCGGATGCAGATAAATCAACTGGCCGCCATTATGAGAGCCATTCGCATAGGTGAGTTCTACCTGCGCCAGTGGCATGCCATGCAGCCATATCCAATAGCGTGTTAAGGTTCTTTGCCCGGTCGAATTATAATTTGCCTGACCAATAAGATTTCCATCACGACCATACAGATAGACGCTGCCATTCAGCAGGGCGCCGCTTACAGGGTCATAATTTAATTGAATGCTTCGCTGCCCCTGTGCATTATAACCGTAAGTGGCAACCTTTTGGTTGCCCGCTTGATAAACTGCATTCATTCGCCCAGATGCATCATAGGAATAATTCAGACCGTTGATGTGCTGCTGAATATTGCCAGTTGCATCGTAGACAAGTTGAGAGCCATTAACTGTCGCCAAGCGGTTACTATCCAACGCAATAGTAGCCTCTTGTGTCTCACTGATGTTGCCAGTACCAAGGTTTAATGTTGTGCGCAAGGTGCGATTACCAGAAGCATCCAGGACATAGTCCTTTTGCGTACTGACTGCCTGCTCACGTGTAAGGCGGTTCAAGGCATCATACTGGTATTGCACGCCTTCCCAGAGGCTGCTTTGTTGGCTAGTAATGTTGCCTACCGCATCGTAGCCATACTGATGCTGCCAAGTGCCGACGTTCTGCGTAGTGAGCTGATAATCTTGATCATACGTTCGGTTCAACGCAAAACCGTTGCCCCATGTCAATTGTTTAACCGGGCCGAACGGGACATAGCTGATGTTGCTAGCTATTGGATAGGCATCTCCTAAAAACACTGCTGTGATAGCATTTATTTGGCCAGAACTATCACGCGCATAATTTAAAACTATGTCATCAGGATAGTTATAACTTACCAGCCGCCCTGCACTATCGTAACCATAGCTTTGACTAGTACTTACATCGAGCCCATCCAACTTCAGAACACTATCCTGAGCAATAAGCAACCCACGACTATCATACTTATATGACACAGTACCGCTTGCATCTTGAACACCTGTAAGACGCCCGATGCCCTTATTATCCGTAGCGCTTGCATCATAGGTGTACAGTACATCCAATTCTGGACTTGATGGATAGCGCTGCGCCGTCAGACGATTGAGGGCATCGTACTGATAGGTTGTGATCAAACCCCGAGCATCGGTTTTTTGTGTGACATTGCCACCATCATCGTAAACGTAGGTCGAAGTGCCGCTATCAGGGCTTTTCACCTGTAGGACACGACCATAACTGTCATACACATATTGTGTCGTGACACCGCGAGGATCCACAAACTGGGTGATATTATTACCAGCGTTATAGGTTAGCGCACTGACACCACTCAAGGGATCCACCACTTGAGTTACTCGACCCAAGGCATCAAATGCCTGCGTAGTGGCATTACTCCGCGCGTCCGTCTGCTTTATACGTTGGTTGTTCAGATCGTAAGCGTAGCGCGTCGTTTGCCCACTTGCCCCAACCAGGGTAAGCAACCGCCCCAATTCGTCATATGTACGCTGCTGTAGACGAGTTAGGCCGCCACTCGCGTCCTTTACCTGCACAACCGTGCGGTTACCCATTGCATCCAGGGTATAGGTTCGAGTTTCACCGAGAGCATTTGCAACGCTGATCAGGCGTCGTGCGTCATCATAGGAGTAAGCAAGAAAACTGCCGTCCGGTAACGTGGTACGCGTGAGGTCACCTACGGCATTGTAGCTGTACTGAGTGGTGGATCCAGCCGTGCTACTGGATGCCAACCAGCCCTGTGGGGTATAGCCTAATATCGTAACCACCCCATTGGGATCAGTCACCGACTGCGCATGCCCCTGATTATCAAAATTGGCCAATGTCACAACCTGGCCCAGCGCATTGGTGATTGTGGTTAGATTGCCCTGGGGATCGTATGCATAGCTTGTAACATCCGATACATCCGTACGCGGCCCATCGATGCTTGCAACCTGACCAAGGCTTGTATACGTATAATTAATAGTATTATCAGCTGACGCAGACTGAACCATGACAAAACTTGCTAGCATCGAGATTAGAAGACTAAGCCGAAGCGCAGGACTCGACATGACAATACCCTCATCAATATTTAATTTAGTTTCCTTTAACTATCCGACTTAGAGCCCGACCCTTATCATCATAAGTATAAATAGCAGTATGCTCCGATTCAGTAATTTTTGTGGGCAAAGGGAGAGATGGATCCCATTCGGTTTTAACCATTCTTGTCAAAGAGGTGCCACTCGCCTCTTCACGGCTCACTTCAAGTCCTCGATCATTATAGGTGTATGAAGTAACAACCCCCAACGCATCCGTCTTAGTCAATATCTGACCTTCAGGACTATAGGTATAGCTAGAGTTGCTAGCCGGACAGTTTGGTGAGGGTTCTCCATCAACTGATGACACACGCCTCACTCCATCGTACGATACCGCTTGATATTTTACTTTTTTTCCAAGCTCATTAGTCACCACCGATGAGCCATCATTGTTATATACGATAGAAACCGCACCAATTCCTGCTGTATCACTGAAAACAGCTCGATCCTGGTCATCGTAATCCCAAGTAGCATAACGAATCCCCCTTTCGTCAATCACGCCGGTCAGCAGTCTTGGCTTTCCTGGTTTCTCATATAAATAAGTTTTATTGAGCACGCTTGTACCGCGAGTCTTTGTCACGCCTGTAAAAAATGCTTTAGTGTCAGTCTGATACGTAAAAGTCACACCCGGAAACACAGCGGATTTCAAAGCGACGTATCCATTTGTATTGTCAGTCGCCAACGTTGCCGAGTCACCCAAGGAGCTTGTGATAGTTACAGTGCTATACCAAGAAGAGTAGCTAAGCGATACCTCATTATAGGGCTTAGAGACTTTTGTAAGCTGCCCAAGGCTATTAAAGTAGCTCGACTCATTTCCGATGCTGACAATTTTCCACCCGCTACCAGTCGCGGTTAAGCGACCCGCACCTTTTGGCCCAACCCACGAGCCTCCTATTAAGTTAAAAGAAATCTTCTCTCCATCATCAGAGATCAAATCTATACGCGTGCTTTTTATATAAAGATTTCGTGAGTAACTGTACGTCCACGACCCGACAACACTATTGTAGAATCTCCTAAAAACTAGCCCTCGCCCCCCCTCATAATCATTTTCAACAAAGTATTCATTGCCATTCAAAGGGTTAATCGGATCTGTAACGAACACATTCTCAACACCACATAAAGAGCTTGCCCCTCCCGCCTTAGTTAGGTCGTCAGGCACCACTCCAGCGTACTGATCAATCGTTCTGGAATAAAAGGTGCCATACCACGGCGTATAATATCCATAAGAATATGCGCCAGTCGTGCTATAAGGATTTACGCCAAGTACACACTGCTCACCAGCGCCAAAAAGTATCACGAATGATTTTTGATAACCTAGACAATCGCTATATGCCTCTGCGTTAGTTGTTGCCCAACTCGACGAACACGCCAACCCGAAAGAAATCAGCATCACTGCTGTTATTATCTTGCATCTATTAATAATGTTATTTTTCACTGAACAGCCTCCCTGCGACACCTTGAACCAGGAATGACAATATCTCCCAACTTTTCTGCCTCAACAAAACGGCTTCAACATTTCGTACTTAGCCTAGCACTGCAAAATCAGACATAGACTCACAAATAAAATCTATAGGACTGCAGCCCCTTCCAAAAAAACACTGGAAGCGTCATATTGTTCACCCTCAAACCAACCACCCCAATCACTTCAACAAATCAACAGCAAAACCTATCGCAAAAAAACACCCTATCGACAACATAGACACAGCATCTGACGACTGCACGAAATAATATGTAATGCCACCTCCAAAAAAATACAAAGCCAGCCCATGAGAATTAATTACTAGTCACCTGAACAGACAGCGGCCTACCCTGAGTATCATAATTTAATATTGTCTTTCTTGTCGGCTCGACAATTTTCCTCTTCAAAGGCAATACCGGATCCCACTCAGTGCTAATCGTTCTTTCCTGTGCAGTGCCCGCCCCTTCAACGCGAACGATCTCCTGCCCCCGGTCATTATATGAATAGCTTGTTAGGTGACCTTCCGCGTCGGTCTTGGTTGCTACTAACCCGCGAGAGTCGTATGTGTATGATGAGTTACTATAAGGGCAATTTGGCGAGGGTTGCCCAACAATTGAAACAACCCTCTTTACACCTTGCATTAAGCTGAATTGATAAACGGTCGACTTGCCGAGCTCATTAACAACAGTAACCGACCCATCATCATTATAAACAATATTTGTTCGTCCCACCCCACCAGCACGCTCGCTAGAAACAGCCCGCCCAATATCATCATATGACCAGCTCGAACTTCGCACTCCTCTCTGATCGACTAGACCAACCAAAAGCTTCTTATCAGTTCCAGGCTTATAAAGATAGCTTCTTCTTTCGAGAGGCTCAGCAGCCTGCCTCTGATAATCGACAGAAGCTAACTCACCTTGATCATTGTAGTTATATTTAATTTTCAGCCCTGGCGCGTCTACCGACAATAATTGAGCTACACCATACTCCGTCAAAGTAAGTACCCTACCAAAGCTATCGGTCACATTAACCGTGGTGCCTGACCTTTCAATGCTTACACTGCGCCCGAACGCATCAACTTTACCTATAAGTCGCGCCCAGTCGCTAAATTTCAGAACCTCGTTTTCAGGAGATGTGTAGATCCACCCCCCATCAGGTGTATTTTGCAAAGTTCCAAGCTCTGTAGACTCGGGCGTAATAACAGACCCCGCGCGTGAAAACTTTATCTGCCTCCCGTCACCTAGGGTGATCAGCACCATCTCCGGAGTTAAAAACATACTTTGAGAATAGGAATGCCTCCAAACTCCATCTTTACTATTATAATATCGCACAACCTCCAGGGGAGAGTTGCTAGACGCCGGATAATCTTTTTCAACCTGGAACTTATTACCCGTTGCAAAATTTACAGGATTACCTACAAAAGTATTAGACTCACATCCTTGAAATGGAGGAATACCCAACTGCTTTCTTGGCATTTCTCCAGACGTTGACTCACAACGACCATTATTTGGATTAAACTCATTGCCGGGGTCACACTGAGTTCCATAGCGCGCAATCACTACACCTTGGGAGGTATAAATTTCAGGATTATAGGGGCTTCGAGCCTTGAACTCACACTGCGCTATGATTGGATTAATGTAAAGATAATCAAGCTTTGTAAAATGCAAAGTCTCCTTGTATAAAAGATCTTGAGACCAAGGCCACGCCCCTGGCGCGTATTCAACTTCGACTGCTTCTTTGCAGGCTGACATTATATCTGGCTGCGGGGTGATTGTTGAACGAAAACCAATCCACATATTTTCAGCACTACAAGGCATTCCATATGCTAAAAAAAGCAGTGTAGCTCCGATAGCTCCAAAGCTTTTCGAATCGACACCTCGCATAGAGCCTCCTTGCCAGCCTGATTACAAGCGATATCAACTGAATAAAAAGTTATAGCCACTCTTTACAGGTTCGCAATTTTTTTTATGAAAATGCGACAAAATCCGCAAGCGCGTGCTACAGATGCATAAGGAATAATCTAGAAATTACACCATCTGATTAAGGGCTAGCTCTACTGGGCAGCAGGTAGATCAGATGTTAAAGCGCAGACCGTTTTGCATGCTAAGGATCTGAATTTATGAAGATATTTGAGTTTCTATACGCCATTCCAATCAGAACCCGCACGCGTACAGCGAGCACCCATCACTCTCCCCAATTGGCGTGGCCTTGATCTTGACGGGAACCCTTGATCCAGCTGAAGCCGTCATTCAATGGCTTTTAGAATCAGGCCGCCTTAAGCAGTCGGATGTGGACAGAGCACAGCAGTTGCAGCTGAGCCACCACACCCAGGAGCTGACCGAGATACTGCTGTCTCTAGGAGTCGTATCAGAGCAGGATCTAGCATTGGCCTGGTCAACGATATTCAATGTACCTTTATTATATTCAGCAGAGATATTAGAAAGCAGTATTAATTTACCAGAATTATCCTTACGTTTTTTAAAGCATCATTGCATGGTGCCTTTATCGAAAGAACACGGTGAGCTGCACGTACTCATTGCAAATCCAACATTGCACCGAGCTCTGAAGGCACTCACGTATGCCTGCGATTGCAGTATACGAATATCGATCGGATTAAGAAGTGAAATTGAAGATTTGATCGAGCGGTTTTATGGTCGTGGGCGAACAGCAATGGGAACCTTAATTGAAAATTTAGACATAAACATCGAGGAACAATCAGCGGATATCGAACACCTGAAAGATCTCGCTTCAGAGGCACCTGTTATCCGACTAGTGAATTTACTGTTGCAGCGAGCGGTTGAACAGAGGGCGTCTGACATCCACGTTGAACCCTTTGAAAGCGAGTTGAAAGTCCGGTATCGGATTGATGGGGTACTACACCTTGCCGAAGCACCGCCCGTGAGTTCTTCTGCTGCTGTCATTTCTCGAATCAAGATCATGGCCAAGCTAGATATAGCCGAACGACGCCTCCCGCAGGATGGCCGCATCATGCTTCGAATTCAGGGAAAAGAGCTCGACTTGCGAGTATCCACCGTTCCCACCAGCTTTGGCGAATCGGTAGTGATGCGCTTGTTGGATCGCCAGACCGTTTCTTTTGAGTTTCCTAGCCTAGGTTTCGACGGAGAACGACTTGATAAATTTTTAGAGGTACTTGACCGACCTCACGGAATTCTATTGGTAACCGGCCCTACAGGTTCGGGAAAAACCACGACCCTCTACACTGCTCTATCGCGTCTTAATACGCCAGAAAGGAAGATTATTACAGTCGAAGACCCCGTTGAGTACCAGCTTGACGGTATCAATCAGATTCAGGTTAAACCAGTAATAGGATTGGATTTTTCTGGAGTGCTGCGCTCAATCGTACGTCAGGATCCCGATGTCATCATGATCGGTGAAATGCGAGATCTGGAAACATGCAGGATTGCTATCCAATCATCCCTCACCGGACACATGGTGCTTTCGACGTTGCACACCAACAGTGCCGCAGCAAGCATCACCAGACTCTTGGATATGGGTGTGGAAAGCTACCTGATTGCGTCTACAGTGAACGCTATTCTGGCACAGCGACTCGTACGCAGACTTATACCAGATTGGCGAGAAGTGTTCGAGGCGACACCTGAGATCATTGCAGAGCATCAACTCGATAAGTACACAGACGCCAGGCCCATACGTCTCTATCGCCCTATGAAAAATGCGCCTGACAACGGGTACCGAGGACGCAGCGCCCTAACCGAACTCCTGGTGATGAACGATGAGCTGCGCTCCTTGTTAATGCGCCACGCAGATGCAGCAACTCTTGAGGCCGCTGCTCGCACATCAGGACTTCGTACACTTTATGAAGATGGATTGCGTCAAGCCTTAGCTGGAGTCACCAGCCTAGAGGAAGTACTTCGAGTCACACGCAGTGAGTGAGTATGCAGCAATTTAGATACCGAGCATTAGACTCAAGCGGCAGTGCTGTCGAAGGCCTGCTTGATGCCAACACTGCTGAAGACGCTGCCACTCAGTTGCAAGAGCTAGGCTTGCTTGTGCTTCAGGTGGCACCGTCAAATGACATCACTCGCCTTAGTCTAGGAGGGTGGCTCAATCCTCTTCCCTTGAACGGGACGGAGTTAGCTCGTTTTACACAGCAACTGGCCACCTTAATTGGAGCAGGCCAGCCTTTAGAGCGCGCATTGAGCACGCTTGTGCGCCAACCTAGCAATCCCCAGGCTCGGCAGTTGCTCGAACGCGTCCGTGATCGCGTGAAAGCTGGACAGACGCTCTCACACGCAATGTCATTGGAAGGCATTCAGTTCCCGCCTCTCTACCTTAGTCTGATAAAGGCGGGCGAAGCAGGTGGAGCGTTAGGTATGGCGCTTGGTCAATTGACAGCATACCTGGAGCGTACACTGAAGGTTAGGGGCGAGGTCATCAATGCATTGATCTACCCTGCGTTTCTACTTATCGGAGTGCTCGGATCACTCTTGTTATTACTAGCTTACGTAGTTCCTCAATTTGTTCCCATTTTTTCCAACCTTGGCGTTCCAATCCCCTTAATCACAGAAGCGATACTCAGTCTTGGGCAGTTCTTAGCGGACTATGGGTTGTATGTGGCGCTGCTGATCGCTGGAGCTATTTTGCTAATAGGTAAGCACTTACGAAGCATTGAGGGGCGACGCAGATGGCATAAACGCATGCTTCAGTGGTGGGTGGCAGGGCCCTTGCTTTTAAAACTGGAAACGGCCCGGCTAGCACGCACCCTTGGCACACTTCTGAGCCAAGGCGTACCGCTGATAGCTTCATTTGATATCACCTTACAAGTCTGTAAAAACCAATCGATCCGTGAAGCCTTAGAGCGAGCAATCTTGAAAGTAAAAGACGGGGGTCGTCTTTCAACCACACTTGAAGCGGAGAATATCTTTCCTGACTTGGCAATCCAGATGATTCAGGTCGGAGAGGAAACTGGCACACTCGACACAATGCTGCTCAAGGTGGGATCGATATATGAAGATGATGCTAAGCGCAACATAGATCTGCTTTTGGCTGCATTAGTACCCACATTGACCCTAATAATGGCCACGCTGGTGGCTGTCATCATGTTGGCGATCATGCTTCCGTTGATGAGTCTGACCAGCAATATATGAATGGAAGCTGACGATGAAACGAATGCAATCGTTCTCCCCAATAAGCCGTGGTTTCACCCTTTTAGAAATGCTTGCGGTAATCGTATTGATCGGCGTGATTGCCACTATTGTCGTCCGCCAAATTGGGGGAAACGTAGATAAGGGGAAATACGGTGCTGGCAAGGCACAACTTGCTAGCCTTTCAATGAAAATTGAAAGCTATGGATTGGATATCGGCTCTCCACCTAAAGACCTCTCCGACCTGACTACCAAGCCGACCACAGCAAGGAGCTGGAATGGGCCTTATGCCAAGCCTAGCGAACTAAAGGATCCCTTTGGAAATGATTTTGGTTACCAGTACCCCGGGGAGCACGGCCCTTTCGATCTAATATTTTATGGTAAGGATGGGCGACTTGGAGGCGAGGGATACAACGCCGATGTCGGCAACTGGGAATGAGAGTTGTGAGCATGAGTCATAAAACCCAGCGGGGCTTTACACTGCTGGAGACTCTAGTCGTAATCTTGATCATTTCAGTAGGACTCACCCTCCTCCTCTATGGTTTTTCCCAAGGACTTGAAAAGCATCGCGACAGACGAGCCAAAACAGATTTAGTTTTCGCACTGCGTGAAGTCCGGAATCAAGCCATCGTTAGTAGCCAAACAAAAACTCTGCAATTCGATCTTTCGAGCAATGGTTATCAAATACCAGGACTACCGGAACACGTCCTTCCCAAAGGAATGATCATGCGTGTAACTACCGCAGCAAAACTACTGCCTGATGGAGAGGCTATCGCCTTCTATCCGGATGGTAGTTCCAGCGGTGGGAATATTGTTTTAATAAAGGACAATCGCTCTTGGCGAGTGGACATCGCCTGGCTAACCGGTAGAGTATCGTGGACGGACGTTGAGCAACCATGACTGCGCTAAATAAACACACTCAATCCGGGTTCACGCTCCTGGAAATTCTGGCAGCAATAGTACTTTTGAGTATTGGCTCCGCGCTTTTCTTGAACACGTTAAGCAACTCTACTAGAGCATTGGACAAGGATAGGCAGATTACCTATTTAGCGTTGTTTGCCAAGTCAATCCTCGAAAGACAGATAACTGAGCCTCTCAGAACAGGGCAATGGCACGGAAAAAATCAAGACATTCAATGGCAATTGACCTCAACTCTAATCCCAGGAACGCCTCCAACCGATATTTACCGACTGGAATTAATTGTCGAACGCGACACCCACAAACAAAAACTTGTCACTTTAAGAGCTCAAAGCAGTAGCGCGGTACAAAGATGATGAACTCAAAGGCCCGCGGCTTTACATTGCTTGAAGTAATGATCACCATGAGTTTAATGGGCTTATTAATGGTGCTAATCGCATCAACACTAACTCTTAGCAACCGCACACTTTCCATCAGTGAATATTACTCAACTCGTTTGAGTGAAATCAGATCTGCGCAAAGCTTCATTCGCAAGTCTCTACAACAAAGCTTACCTATCGTTTTTCTGCGCGACGGTAAGAATACTGACTGGATTTTCGATGGTGAACGACAACAGCTGCGCTTTGTCGCTCCGATGCCTCCACCGCTTCTGGGAGGTGTAAAGATACACTCAATTGAATTAGCTGATAACGATGAAGCTTCTTCAAACTTACAAGTTAGCTTCAGACAAACTCCAACCCAAGGGGTGAATGCGTGGGGAGAACCACAAATATTACTTCAGAACGTTCAAAATCTTCGCATCAGCTACAGAGGCCTAGACAATAATCAACGTGTAACCAATTGGCTTGAGAACTGGCCGTGGCCCGAGCGCCTTCCTCAGTACATTAAAGTTGATCTGGATACTCAAGGCCCAATCAGTTGGCCTCAGCTCGTTGTTGCTATACGCCTTAGCCCAATGGCACCTATAGACCGGATCACGCCATGAGAACCCAGCGTGGCGCAGCCTTGATAGTTGCTCTATGGGCATTAGCGCTATTGAGTTTGATAGTAGGAACAGCAGTACAAACAACCCGCCTGGAAAACCGGCAGAGCGCCTATGAATTGCATCACCTTGAAGCCCAACTCGCCGCCGAAGCCGGTTTCGCAATGGCTCTCAAAGACCTAAGCTCATCTAAATCAGTAATGATTGCTGACGGTCGCCCCTACCCCTTTTTCTTTGAGGATACTCAGCTGACGCTAAGGGTCTACAGCGAGCGTGGCAAGCTCGATTTAAATTTTTGCAGCATAGAAAGCCTCACCCTCCTAGCCAGCTTCTTTGGTGCCTCCCCTAATCAGACTCAGCAAATGGCTCAGGAGCTATCCAAAAGACGGGCAAATTTAAGCACCATTAAAGCGATAGAGGAGCTTCAGCAATTCCCCGAAATGGACTCACGACTCTATGTTCAAATGGAACCGTTCTTGACGCTATGGTCTGGGCTGGTTCAGCCTGACACATCGTTCGCGCTAGCCCCGGTTCGGGCTGCCCTTAAGCTGGAAATTCCTGTTTCGAGAGGTAATCCTGGTAGCGTTCTCAGTGCAAAGATCTACGCTATCCATACCACCGGTACGACAGCCGATCTGAATGTGACATTCCTTCTCAACTCACAAGGAGACAATGCGCAACTCTACCGTGTGTTGCGCTGGCAAGAATGAAGACATTCTTAAGGAGTTGGTCATCAACACTTCAGGTGCTGGAGAACCGCCTATGCTATCAATGGCGGCGATCAGTGCTACCTGCATTTTTGTTCTGGTGGCGTAAAGAACTAGTCGATTGTCTTCCCCAAAAGTGGAAAGAAAGGCTGGAAACCTCAGAGAAAGAAATACTCTTGTACTGGCATACCGGCTCATTTTGGGATTCATTGAGCATCCAGCCCAAGCGGGATGCAATGCCTGATGGAGAGCACCAAAGTAGAAAAATCCTAGTCCTACCTTACGAGGAAATCCTTCTAGAACCAATTCAGCTACCTGCCGCCGCCCTAGCAGATGCCGAGACGGTTGTAGCGTTTGAGATGGACAAATACACTCCTTTTACGTCCAAGCAAGTCTACTTTGATCTAGCTTGGGATCAAATAGGCAGCAGCCGTTCCGGAAGCACAGGCCTTCTGCTGGTGGTTGTGCTTCGGAAACGACTCGATAGCATCCTCGATAAAGCCGCTGGAGAAGGGCTTAGTTTTGACGCAGTGGATGTCCTAGATGAGCAGCAGAAGCGTGTAAATATTAATTTATTGCCGTTTTCACACCGCCCCGAAAAAAACAATCCGGCTCGATATATCAAACTCTCATTAGCTATCTCAGGTATTGCGCTTCTCGTTTCCGTGATGCTCCTTTGGGTCAGTAATCGTCAGGACGCGCTTGAAGAGATGAGCATGCAGGTCAGAGCGTTACGAAACGCGACTCAGCAGACAAAAACGTTGCAAGAGCAGTTGAACACTGCATTAACAACGGGGCAATTCATTCAAAATCAGAAAGCTCAAGCCGTCTCTAAAGCTTCACTGCTACGCGAATTGACCATCTGCATACCGGCGAACACCTGGCTGGAGCAGCTTGAGGTCAGCCAGGCAGGAGAAGTTGATCTAAATGGGCAAAGCAGCCAAGCCAACGAGCTGATCGGGAAAATGAAATCCTGCACTAGCTTGGAGAACATTCGGTTTCAAGGCATTATTCAGCCAGATCGCAGTACAGGGCTAGACCGCTTTAATATAACCGCTCGTCTACGAACCAAGGACGATAGCCATGCCCCGCCCACTATCAGCCCGTGAGCAACGAAGTACGGCAATAGCCCTCGCCGTACTTACACTGATTGGCGTTTACTTTCTCGGTATCCATTGGTGGTTTACGGCCCCATTGATGGCGATCGCTGATGAAATGCATACTCTCCGTATTAGTCAGCAACAATATCAAGCTCTCCAGGCTCAACGGCCTGTCATTGATGCGCAGCTAGCAGAGGCTACAAGCGCCCCTCAAAATAACGAGTACCTACTTTCAGACTCCGATACTGGAGCTGCCACGGCCCAACTAATGCAGTTGGCCTCCTCACGACTTCAAGCGGTCTCATCATCTGGGGGAGGCGGCTGCAGCATCACCAATAAAATGCCAGTTACAGCAAACGAAACTGGCCTGTATAAACAAGTCAAAGTCAGTATCAACCTCAACTGTAGCATTCAGCCTCTGGCAGCATTTGTCTACAACCTTGAAAACGAACGGGTATCGATTTTTATCGAAACGCTGAGTTTAAGAAGGTCTCCCTTGCAATCTCCCAAGCAGAGCTACAGACTGACAGCACAGATGCTTGTGAGCGCGTACACGCGCAATAATCCAAAAGCGAAAGCAGAATGATCGTAAAACTAGCCCGCCATCTCCGGCTATCGCTACCACTCCTACTTGTACTAGCTGGTGCGGGCATCGCCATGTTAAACGGTTGGGGCGCCAACGTTGTCTGGTTTCCGCAAGCGGAACAACCACCAATAATAAAGATATCATCGCCACAAACTGAGGTTTCGCCTATTCCCCTGCAGGCATACAGTGAAATCTGGACTCAGTCATTGTTTAATCAAGACCGATCAGTTGACCCAGTGCTTCCGACTCTGAAATCTGAAACGAGCGCCCCACCTTTAACGGGCCTTCTCCTGACAGGCGTAGTGATTTCCCCCCCCTTGCACAGAGCATTTTTTAAGATGGCCGATGGAAAAGGCTTGGAGGTGAATGAAGGTGACGTCCTACCAAATGGCTGGACTGTGGAAAGCATCGAGCACGAAAGAGTTTTTCTTGGCTACAGCTCCACGAAACAAGAGATGATTCTCCCGGTACTAAAGATCCCTGCAGCTTCGCTTCGCTAGGTGCATTGCGGCCTTCAAGACACATTGACCGTTACCACGATTGCCAAAGGATTGCTTAACGTGATTAAACGCTTCGCCTACCCCTGCATAACGAGTCTTTTTGTCCTTTCTGGATGCATGTCTCCACCAGTGGAGCCAAATAATAAAAGCATCATTGAAACTGGCTTAGCTGGAACAGGAGCGGATCGCCAGCCCCTTGCCTATTCCCCGAGCGCAACCAAAGATTCTGTGACAGCCCCCGTAACCCAGACCTCAAGCCACCAAATCATCCGTGGTTTTAGGGATATTTCTGCACCAAAAACCACACCTTCAAGACGATCGACCGCATCCGATCCAGGTCAAGCGGGGACGACATTCAATTTCGCGAGCATCCCCATTCAGGCAGTCGTGAACACTATCCTAGGTGACGTGCTTAAAGAGAATTACAGTATTGGCCAAGGGGTTACCGGGGACGTTACCTTCTCGACATCCAAGCCAGTGGATAAGCAACAGGCATTTTCCATCCTTGAAACTCTCCTCTCATGGACGAACAACGCAATTATTCGTCAGGGTGATCGATATCTAGTCCTACCAGCTAAGGACGCCGTAGCAGGCCGATTGACCCCTAGCTCAACAATTCCTGAGCCAGGAGAGGGGTTAACTGCTCGTTTTTTTGTCTTGGACTACATGTCACCGATTGAGATGCAAAAATTGCTAAAGCCTTTCGCTCGCGATAGCGCTTTCCTCATGGTCGACTCCGCACACAACGTCTTAGTGATGGCCGGCACATCGGATGAACTCAATAATTACCAGCAAACCATCAACACATTCGACGTCAACTGGCTCAAAGGAATGTCCATCGGAGTCTTTGGACTGAAACGCGCCAACGTTAGCCAGTTGCTGCCCGAGTTGGAGCGCTTATTCGGCTCTCAAAGCGGAACTCCGTTATCAGGCATGCTTAAATTTTTGCCAATTGAGCGGACTAACGCCATTGTCGCTATTTCTCCCCAACCTGAATATCTGAACGACGTTGGGCGCTGGATCGACACTATTGATCAAGGCGGCGGCGATGAGCCGCAAATGTATGTCTATGATGTTAGAAATATGAAAGCTACTGATCTAGCCAAGTATTTACGCCAAATATATAGCGATGAAGCAATAGCAGACGAGCCGCCTGCTCAAGTTGCACCTGGCCTACGTACCGTCACGCTTTCGAGTAATGGGATGAGCAGCACCCCAAATATAGGCTCAGGATCCCCTGCCAATAATGGGATGATCAGTGGAAGTAATACAAACGGCATGAGCAGCAATCAACCTTATGCAGAAGATGACTACACAGAGGCACAGCCAGATAATTCAGGGCATAGATTGCAAAGTGGTAAGGCAAACACTGTAAAAATCACCGCCCAAAAAAGCAGCAACCAGTTGCTCTTCCGAGGACGCCCCAGCCAGTGGGCCGAGATTCAATCTGCCATTCAACGCCTGGACAACCTCCCAATGCAAGTTCAGATTGAAACCCGGATTCTTGAGGTGAGTTTGACCGGCTCATTAAATCTTGGTGTGCAGTGGTATTTGGGGCGACTAGCCGGAAACTCAACAACTAAAGGCATTGAAAACGTCTCCGGTAGTCAGGGAGCGATTGGCCGAGGCGGTGCAGCGCTGGGAAATGACTCTTTGTTCTATTCGTTTGTCAGCAAAAATTTGCAGGTAGCGCTGCACGCATTAGAGACAGATGGAAATTCAAAGGTACTTTCCGCCCCATCCTTGGTTGTCATGAATAACCAACAAGCCCAGATTCAAGTTGGCAACAACATTCCGATCAATCAGACCACCATCAATACCGGCAGCTCGAACCTGACGACAAGCACAGTGCAGTATGTCCAAACCGGCGTTATACTTGACGTTGTGCCACGTATAAATCCAGGCGGATTGGTATACTTGGAAATTCAGCAGCAAGTTAGCGACGCGAGCACAACAAAAGACATCAACGGCAATCCGACAATTTCTGCACGCTCAGTTTCGACTCAAGTAGCCGTTCAAAGTGGGCAAACCATAATGCTTGGCGGTTTGATCCAGCAAAATGAGGCGCAATCCGACGATAGCGTCCCGTTTCTCGGAAAAATACCTGGACTTCACTGGTTGTTCGGAAGTACAGAACGCGCTCGTGGAAGATCGGAGTTGATTGTTCTAATTACTCCGAGAGTGATCACAGGCAGCAGCGAGGCCAGAGAGATAACCGATGAGTACCGCCAAAAAATGCAACTCATGGTACCCAATCCCCCCCCGAATACGAGTCTCTAATTATTTTTACGTAAAGACATGCCCTTAGAAGCATCTAAATCGCTGACTCCTTCCCAAGCTCCGTCACTGCTTATTGGGAAAACTGGGAAAGTCAGGCGTGCGTAAAGAGCGAAGAAACGACCTCGGGGTCAATCTCAGCGAGGCGCTGAGATTGACCTCACACCCTCGAACTCGCAGCAAGGCCGCAATTGCTGAGAGCTCTGGTTCTCGCTCAACTCCTTCAGAGCGCTCCTTAGCCGACGACAAATCCTTACAAGCTTCGTCAGCGGGCTTGGGTGTTTCTGGTCGCAAACATCAGCTTTGAAACGAAAGCTTCTCCACCAGATCAACCACATCCTTGCGATCCTCAGCCTTCAAGAGATGAAAGCACTGCAGCAGATGCGCAGTCTCAACGTCTTCGCAGTAGAAATACGGCACCGGCAAATTCAGCGCAGCAGCAATCTGCTTCACGACGTTTTCACCTGGTTGATGAACCCCCTTCTCGTACTGATTCATCCTTGCCGACGCCGACGCTGGCTCAATCCCGGCATCTATTCCCAAGCGCTCCTGGGATATCCCTCTTGCCTTGCGCGCCTCCCTCAACCGCTTGCTGAACGTCGTCATTTCTCATCGCCGAAAGGCTCAGAGATTCTTAGATTCGGCTTGAACAGATACTAAGTATTCCTTAGTATTCGGCAGAAATATCCTTTTGCCATCACTCCAAACGTAAGGACAGGGATCAAAATGAAGGAAATGCAGATCACAGACGGGCGACTCGACGAAAAATCGCGTGGCTTCGGCGGGGACATGGTCAGCTACCACTACTGGAAAATTAACGGCAAGAAACTCGAAACGCTCGAAATCCCGGATACGCTTGATGCGCATGTAAAGGCGGGTGATCGAGTTCGAGTGACCTCCCAATACGGCAAAGACAAGGTCAACAGAATTTGGGCCATCCAGCTCGACAACGAGCCCGTCCGCACGGTCGTCAATGTTCCGTTCATTGCTGTCTCCCTGGGAAGGCTCAGCATCCTGCCTCTGATGGTCGCCATCTTTACGATCTTCGTTGCCTATGGTTTCTGGGAGAACAGCGCCAACCATCGGGGCTTCCACGGCTCGTCCTACCAATTGGGCTGGATCGCACTCAATTTATTCGTCAGCTATCGCTACATGATTAAGCCAATGTTGATCGTCACGCGCGGCATCAAGGCGTTTCGCGAATATTGCGCAAAGGCCCCTGCATCAGCCCCGACATCCAATTGAAACGAGCGCACAGCGGCACATATCCCTGGAGCCATTAAAGTGAATCAGATTGAGATGAGTCCAGACCAAGGCCGATACGCATTTGGCAACCAAGCGAAAGCCGAGGTAACCAATGGCACAGGCTCTCGCTGATTCAGGAGATTTTCAGATTTCGGGTGGCGGGTGTCTTCAGGCCCATAGCGAACGCTTGGGGGAGTTTGGTTATACATCAGCGCATTATAATGCGCTAAAACCCAGAAAAAGAGGGAGGTTGGCGCATTATAATGCGCTGACTGAAGACGCATCACTTTCCAACGCCTTTTAAAAATGACGAAGACTATTGGTCTGATGGCTGGGATTTTTCAAAGTCTGAAGCGAATGCTTTGATCGAGGGGCCCTTCATGAATTTAAAGCGAAACCAAGGTCAAGAGTCACTGGCTGTCGAACAGATCCAACGCCAAGCCGAGCAGATTTTTGGCAACAAAGAGAAAGCGGATTATTGGCTGAATCAGCCCATCGTAGGGACTAATGAATGCTCACGGCTGCAAGCGGCTCACAGTGAAACAGGTTGCGAACTCGTGAAAGCTGAACTTGAAAGACTCAGTCATGGGTTCGCCTGCTAATAAGTCACCTTCCCTTCAAGCCTCAGGTTCAGCATGATCACTTTTAATCTCAATACAAATGACACGGGAGCCTTGCTCAGGCACGTTGAATCGTTAAAACCGAACTCACGCGATGTTTTGGAAGACGCACAGTTGCGCCAAGCACTGCTTGAGTTGAGAGTGACCCTGTTGTCGCACCTTGAAGATTCGGACATCTGAACCAGGCCACTTCAGTCTGGGTAACCTTTGCGACCAAGAGACACGTCAGGGCAAATCTCCCTCTCACATGATGCCGTGGTGATCTCTATCTCGTTTGATGAGATCGCCTGCAGGCAAAGTCCTTCACTGTGACCGTCGTTGATTGAGTCCATGTTTTCGCTGATGTAGTTTCAGATGCCCCACCCCGAGCGACGGCGTCAGCTAACGTCGACAGCTTGATTGTTCATTAGCCAGTCAAGCACCAGCAGATCCTGAATAGAATGCCCAAAGTAGTCATAGCAATTCGCCTTCACATTGAGTATAAGTGCCCATTTTTATGCTTGATGCAACGCAAAGGAGATGTGCGTGAGCGAATTGAAATGGCTTCATTTGTCCGATTTTCACTTTGGTAAAAAGCCGGACAGCACTTACCAACAACCACTGGTGACTCGGAAGCTCATTGAGCACGTCATCACTCGGAGTGCAAAAGAAGGCCCACCCGATCTAGTGTTCATCACTGGAGATATCGCGAACTCAGGACAACCGAGCGAATACGTTCTGTTTAATGAACACGTGATTTATCCACTGCTTGCGCATTTCGGCTACGATTTCATTGAAAAAATATTCTTGGTTCCAGGTAATCACGACGTTCAACGAGACGTTGAACGAAATTTTGGCCGCGATGAGCATCTATCACTTGAAAACGGGAATTTCGAGCCTACAGCCCCGTCTCTTAAAGATCGCGCCGGGATCATCGAACGCCTTAGAGGTTTTATTACTTCGCCTTTTGCCAACGAGCTATCAGCATTTGAACAAGAAGAGGGCGTTTACAGTAAAGAATTGAATGTAGGTGATAAAAAAGTTGGCATCCTCGGAATAAACACCTCTTGGCTTTGCCGTGATGGGCAAGATAAAGGGAAGCTTACCCCAGGCGTCCCGCTTGTGAGAGATGCACTGGAACAAAATGCCGATTGTGATCTTATGTTCGTGCTAGGACATCACCCTTTGGATTGGTACTCCCCTACTCATGCGGAGCCGATAAAGACTCTGTTCGCACGGCACAATGTTATTTATTTATACGGCCATATGCATAAAGTATGGGGCAAACCAGAATACGCAAATGGCTCAGCCTTTATGACTATTCAGGCTGGCGCTTCATTTCAAGCAGGTGAAGCCAGTCAGTGGAAAAATAGTATCCTATGGGGTCGAGCCGATCTAGCCAACAAGTCGCTTGCCCTCCAGCCATTCACATGGGATTTCGATGAGCAAACTTGGAAGCTTAACTCGAATGGGTTCCCCGAGGAGCACAGAATCGACAGTGAGTGGCACTTTCATTTCCCGCAACCATTTGTTCCCGTCATGCAATCCCCCAAAAAAATAACGCCACCTGGTGGCTGGGAGATCACCAAGTTCGAGGTTTTACGGAAGTACGCCAAACCGATCCCTGAGGACTTAGCTGTTTACTTTTTTGACGGTGCAAGCCCTACCTGGGAAGTTTCAATATCGACATCCATCCCGAGAAGGGAAATCGTTGATGAGATTGTAAGTGCCTACAATAAGCTAGTCGCTAAAGCGTCTGGCCTGCCTTGTGTTTGTACGTTGTTGGCGGCAGGCTGCGAAGGGAAAACCACGGCATTGCTGCAAGCGAGCTATGAGATAATTCAGCAGAATCCATCTAAGCGAATCCTGTACAGAAAGAACAATTTGCGTCCGTTTGATGTGGATGCTCTTCTCCCAGTGCTGAACACGCATAATGACTGGCTCATTGTAATCGATGAAGCAGATCAAGTTGCAAAGCAGATCCAAGGTTTTGCCGAATCTAGCCTCGCTGGATACGCTGGCAAAATCGACTTTTTGCTGGCTTGCCGCGACTCCGACTGGCGTTCCAACAGTGCTGACACCATTCCATGGGGTTTCTCCTGTACCTACAAAGAAATCGTTCTGAAGGATTTGAGTAAGGCCGACGCTGAAAAAATCATTCATGCTTGGGAGGCATTTGGTGACCGTGGTCTTGGTGAAGGCGGCTTGGCGAACCTGGATACCACGAGCAGAGTTGACAAGCTGCGCTTCTTTGCCAAACAGGAATCCAGGCGTGCTTCTGGTGCCTTCTTCGGTGCCTTATTGCTTAGTCGGCACAATGGCAAGTTGCTTGACCATGCTGGAGAAATGCTTTCTAGGCTAGATGAAGCGGAAGTTAGTTTAGGAAAAACTCTCAGAGACGCCCTAGCCTATATTGCTGCAATGCACGCTGAAGGCTTTGAAAAGCTCACCTATGATGTCTTGGCCGCGGCAATGGGCATGACGATATCTAAGTTAAAAACCGTTGTAATCAATAAGCTCGGACAAGAAGCAGCAGCGACCGGAACGGCGACAACTATCTACACCCGGCACAAATACATTGCCGAGGCGATAGTTGAGGTTTTAGAAACAAAATTCGAAGTTGATACTGCCACACTTTTCATCGACCTAGCACTTGCGGCAGAGGCAAAAGCCAAGATTGAACGTGTTGCAAATTTGGAGTTTTGGCGCTTCAAGATGGCTGATTTCTTTTTCGAAAATAATAAAAACACTGTAGCCACATCATTGTCACAGGCTCTACTCCAAACAGACACAAGCAACTACAAGCTCCTCACAAAACTTGCAAGTTTCTATCGAAAAGAGAAAAACCCGCATGACGCACTTGAACTGTTCCGAAACTATGACGGAGCCCCGCCTGAGCGAGGCTTTTATTTTGAGTGGTCGCTGTGTGAGATGGAAGCTCGAAACACTGTAGAAAGTGCGGCATTAGCACTATTTTCAATTTCTGACGAAGCCGAAGTCTCGCAACCCGACATTCCGACAGTGTTCATGTATCTCGGAGGCCTGACAGAAATACTGTCTATTCTCCATAGGGACTACGCTGATGAAATTTTCGTTAATGCTTCTGATGCAGCATGGTCGATAATAAACATTTTCGCATCTGTTCGACCTAATCTTCATCACGCAGGACTAAAATCATTTCTGAATAAAGTTGATAAAAAACGTGCCACTCTCTATAAAGGCATGGATGCTCATCATTTACTTTTAGCGCTGAGGGCTCGTCTTGGGAGCTATAAATCACAGCTGGATCTTCCTAATAAATATCTAATACAACACCTGACCTTCGAATCAATTAAAATGCTCATAAAAAACGCCGCAAGATAAATAAGTGATATTAGATGCGAAGAAAGCACCCAGCATATAAACTGGGTGTCTTTCACTAGACTATTGGCCCATACCGAAGGCTAACTTGTGGTGGTATCACAGGTACACAACCTAGCTCCCGTTACCTAACAATGAAGATGGCACTGATGTCGGCAAGGTCATTTGTAATATATTGGTCAACCAATCCCGGACATGACGTTAAATTTTTTCTTGGCTTGAGCTGGCGCAAGCCTAACGTTGAGTTTTGCGCGAGCGAAATCGTAGGGAAGCTTTGTGGATGCTGGGGGCCTTGCGACCCGACGCAGCGGAAGCAAAAGTCCCTTTGGCCGCACTCGTTGAGATCGACCGACAGGATCTGGAAAACTCTATTGGTCATTCCTACGCCGTGTCGGTAGATGAACTTCGTGAAGCCGTTCCAGAGACACGATTCGAAGGTGCTGATAGCTACCCTTTTGTGATCGTTCTGGATCAGCATATCCCCCAACCTTGGCAGGTGCTAGATCATTGGTTAAGTGATTAGATCATCCTAGTCCAAGCGTCATGGCTAATCCGGAAGTGTCGACAAGACCCAAGAGGCGTTCGGGACTAATCACGTCAGGTAGAAACAAACGTTAAAGTCTGTGATTCGACTATTGGTTTGACGTATCTGTAAATGCCGCATGCATAAGGCCGGAGCTCTGCGGCTTGCTGCCGCAGAGCTCCTATTGTGGCTACTCAGCGGGCCTGAGTAGACAGCGGCGTAGGCAGTTGTAGGCGGATCCACTCTTGCTGTGTCCCGGCAGCACTAAGAACTCTGACCTCCAAAACCTTGACTTCTGTACCCGATGAAAGCAGACCACTCGCTGCAGTCCAGTCCGCAGGTGAAAAACGCATATTAATATTACGGTTGGCACGCAGGTTATCACCAACGATAGGAGTCGGGCGGTTTTGTCCTGGATCGGTGAAATCGAAAAATGAATCTAATGCGCCAACATCTCGATAGGCTACCCAGTGTCCCGAAAACTTTGAAGGGTCTCCTATTGCGGCAATTCCGCGCAAGACGTTGTTTAGCGGAGAGCCATTTCCGACATATGTTAGCGCCACCGCAGGCGAACCGTCTTGTGGATGAGCGACGGCATCTTTATCCCAACTGATCGCCCAATCGCCATCTCCTGTAACTTTAACCGTCGGCGAAGTAGAAGTCAGTGTTTTAAGATCATCGAGCCTCTTTTTAGAGGTGTCGTACCATTCTTTTGCATCTGCACACGACATGTTGACGGCTGTAACACAATAACTGTCAAATCGCGGGGGCTCTGTATCAGTATAATTTTTCGAGACGTAAGATTGTCCCGATTGCACTACCACCGCACTACCGCTGTCCACAAATGCCTTAAGAATATCCTCATTGCTTCCGCCAGACGCGGCAACGGCAAGCCCACCCACAGCACCAGCTAACGCGGCCTTTTTGGCAACGTCGGTGACACTGTCGGTTGGCATACTCCCCGTGGCCGCCGCCCCCGATGCCGTCACGTAGGCATAAACTCCTGCTTTGAGCGCTAGGTCGACATTTCCTCCTGACTTATTGTAGGACAGCCAGGCAGCATAGGCGGCAGCGCCCGCAGGCCCTCCATATGCACTTGCAACTGCCTGCCCTGCGACTGAAACTATCTCATTCTCTTCTGCAAGTTGCGCAGCATTTTTGTTCGTGTTCTGCCAGCTATCAGTTGAAATGTGCCACATCGCATCCACAACCTTGCCTTCACGTACGCGCTGCTGCGCCTGTGAAAGTACGTCGATTGTCCCAGACACCTCTCTTTCGCCATAACGCGCTACGGCAGCAGTCGCATCAACAATATCATTTGCTGACTTTATCAAGTTCTGTGCCACATCCGAGGTGGCCTTATTTTGCGCCTTAACGGCATTGTCAATCGCCGCCTGAGCTTCGTCTGAAATAGCCTTTTTGAATTGATCAAGATTCTGTGCCGCACGTGACAACAGAGGATCACCTGATCCCTGAGCGACTCCTTGCAGAAATTCTACAGCGCTCCAAGGAGTATTAGGCCTGGAGCCACCCAATAAACCGCCTCCACATGTGTCACATACCTTCACTACGCCAGGTATATCCACATCAATTGCTAATAACTGTGGTGGCGCGACAATCCAACATCCCAAAAAAATAGACGCTAGCAGCGTATGTCTCATCATTTTTCTCCAAAGAGTCCCGACGATAACTGAGGCTTTTCAGCAACTATAGATTGCGTAAACAGGTTTGTTGCCTTTTCCGCTTGCAATGTCTTAGCAGGTTCCCGTCGGCGACTTCACGGACTTTAAAGATAGCTTGTCTTAGTTGAATTAGTAATAACTACTATATCCAACTAAACGGTATGTACTCCTGTAAGCCCGAGCCCCTCCTTAAAGCTGTGTAGTGGTCTAATGAAACCGGACACCCAGTTAGGCGAGAATGCTCGCCAGATAGCGGTGTCAGATGACCAGGCAACGTCGTTCCTTTTCCGCTGAATTCAAACGCGAGGCAGCAGCTCTCGTGCTCGATCAAGGCTACAGCCATATCGAGGCTTGCCGATCACTAGGTGGTCGAGTCCGCGTTGCGTCGCTGGGTAAGCCAACTCCAGCGGAGCGCAACGGCGTTACTCCCCCAGACAAAAGCGCTGACGCCTGAGCAGCAGAAGATCCAGGAGTTGGAAGCCCGGATCGCTCGTCTTGAGCGGGAAAAATCCATTTTAAAAAAAGCTACCGCGCTCTTGATGTCGGAAGAGCACGAGCCACGCGCTGATTGATCAACTGAGCGCCCAAGAGCCGGTTGATTGGCTTTGTGTGGTCTTTGATATCACTCGTTCGTGTTACTACGCCCATCGCCTCAGACGCCGAACTCCGGACGTTGAGCGGCTTCGATTACGCAGTCGAGTTAATGAGCTGTTTACACAGAGTCGAAACGCCGCCGGCAGCCGCAGCATCGTGTCGATGATGAAGGAAAAGGAAGATGGCGAGCAAATCGGACGGTTCAAGGTGCGTGACCTGATGCGGGAACTGGCGTTAGTCAGTAAACAACCCGGATCACATGCCTACAAACAAGCGACCGGTTGAATCCGCCCAATACGGCAGTCGCCAGTTTCGCTAACGGCTCTGGCGTTACCGCATGCACCAGAGCATGAACCGTCGGGGAAACTGTTGGGATAACGCACCGATGGAGCGCGTATTTCGCAGTTTGAAAACTGAATGGATACCGACCGTGGGCTACATGACGGCTCAAGAAACGCACCGAGACATCAGTTACTATCTGATGCATCGGTACAACTGGATTCGACCGCGCCAGTTCAACGATAGGCTGGCCCCGGCTCAGGCCGAGAAAAAACTTAACGTCGTGTCCGGGATTAGTTGACCACTACAGTTTTGGGCAGGAAAAGGACATGCGTGGATGTCAGCTTTTGACCGGAAGCCGCACGTGACCGGACAGCCATAAGCGGCGCACATTACATTGCAAGCAGTCCTCACCTACTGTTCTCATTTCACTATCCCTTACCTTTTACCGCATTTCTATTTGCACACCCTTTTCACCATCCATAGCCCCCTTCCCCAGCAGTCGCTGATAGCATTCGCTGAAATGTTAATGGTGCCAACAGGCAGTCAATACAGTAAGGAATGATGAATGGGCAGTGATCCAAAAGCCCTTTGGCTGCGCGAGCGAAACCGTAGAGAAGCGCTGTGGGAGCTAGAAGCTCTACAACCTGGTGCAGCAGAAGCCAAAGCCCCTCTGGCCACACTGGCTGAAATCGACCGGCAGGATCTGGAAAACCCTATTGGTCACTCCGGCGTTTTGTCGATCGATGAGCTTCGTGAGGCCGTTCCAGAGACGCGAATCGAAGGCTCTGACGGCCATTCTTTTGTGATCGTCCTGGATCAGCACATCCCCCAACCTTGGCACGCAAGATTTGAAGCCGCCAGCGTGCTTTCAACCCGCTTACCACAAGGAAGCTACGCAAGTGACTGGCGACGCTTTTTACGACGATGGGTACGGGAGATGGAACATCTCAAAGCGCACCGAGAGCGGATTCGAAATGATTGAGTTTGATTTGAATGCTAACGACTGTGAGGCGTTGATCAGGCATTGCGAGGGCTTTGTGCCGGCAGGAGATGACCCGAGAGAGAGGCGGCGCCTGCAGGATGCTCTGGAAACGCTACGCGAGGCCTTGGTGAGTCACCTGAATGAGTCAGCAACCTCAGCAAAGAACATGTAAGCGACTTGATTCTGAAGCACCCACGCTCGACGTGAAAACCATGCAAACCAGCCTCTAAAGCAGGCTTTTTTTGCCTTCACCATTGCATCAGTTCAACACGCTATGACGGCAACAGCTCTGACAGTTGTTGCTTCGATAGCCCTGTTGAAATTTCAATCATTGGAGAAGGAAATGCCCATGCGACAAAAGAGCCGCTTCAAATCCGCAGCCCAGTTTCTTGCTGAAAAAATGGTGCAGGCACTCATTCAGGAAGTGCTTCGAGCCGTTCTCCGGGATTGGCTCGAATAAATCCCTCGGCATTTGGATGCCAACCATGGGCTCGTCCTCTGTTTCATAAATGACAAAACCCGCTCAATGGCGGGTTCTGGATTTGCTCAACGAGCGAATTGTTTGGTGGTGCGCTACTCAGGAATTCGACAGCTCTCGTATTCCTCAAGCGGCAATCCCGACTTGGAGCCAACAACAACGCCGGTCAGCCCACAGTAAGGGCAACAGGCGTGCCTTTCGTTGTACCACTTTGTGATTTGGGCGGGTTCTGACCATTGGCCGCAGGCGCTGCAGATGCACCTCACGCTCGCGTTAATTTCCTCGCGATTATTCCAACCGTGCTCGCTGGCCGACTCGTCCAGCCACTGTAGGCGAGAGATTGTTGCTTCATCCATCGAATAGACCTGATCACTTGTTCACATCGCGCGATTTTAGCGCAGCGTCGCTCAGTTCGTATCCGCGCGGCATCGGAAGGACACCAGCAGAGTGAAGTCCGAGTCGTCGGAAATGCCCGTCCTCCGACCCGACGGTGTCATGGTCATCACGGTCAATGTCCCGCTTACGTTGTACCCTGTTTGGACGTGCTGTCTGCTTGCCTGAAAGTGTCGAATTGTCTCGTTGCGTTCAAACTGATGCGCTTGCTTGGCTTAGCGTATCGGTTGCATCTTAATGGCCAAGTCCAGTGCGCTGATTGCACAAAGACTTGCATACTTACGACTGCCTCTGCCAGCGAGTACGAAAACCGTATCGGTCGTTTCGAAGAAGCAACCTTCTACAGAGGTCGCAAAATGCGTTCTGAACTGGCCCCGTTCAGGAAGTTTTTGGGCGCTGTCGAATACCATATTTTGGGTGTACAGGATGGTAGGTACCATGCCTTGCCCCTTCATCTCCCGCTGACACTCTTCCTCAAGCATCAGATCGAGGAGCATCCACTCGCGCACCACGCAACTGCGCTTTTCAGGGAACGATTCCATTGCGGCCTGCTTCAGCGCCCGGTCGTCTAACCCTGAACCACCCAAGACGGTGGCCGGCCCAAAAAACAAATCCCCCAACAACTCAACATCTGTAACGCTCATTTTTTCATTACCACTCAAACCTACCGCTCTCCCCCTGCACACGAAGAGGAGCTCTTTCACAGTGCCGTTCCCCCTCGCCAACCTGATTGCCGCAGCGAGTTGTTGAAATAAGCATCTAGCCAAAAATACTCAGTGATAAACGCGATTCATATAAATATTGCTTCCTCCAGGTATCCAACTGACCACCACATAGAGGCTGCCGGCGATGGTTCTGAATAGCGAATAACCATCGATGAACAGCACGCCTATGATCCTCGACGTCCGCATGCTGGTTCCCTCGCGAAATCGCCCAGTGGTATCGCCGTAAACCGTTCCCATCAGAACAGGTGGACTGTCGATGGCGGCGAATAAGTACGCCGTAACGGGCACTCCGAAGTCCTTTTCCATCGCCATAGCGACGGCTGCCGGGACACATGAAAGACTTTGTTGATCAATCATCACGCCGGACTGTCACCAGGGGAGCAACGCTCCTATCACGCAAAATCTCGCCGAGACCATCGACCATTCAGACCGCCCTTCTTTACTAAAAATAGAGGTTCGTGGTTCTCGCACGTCCGCCCCCGCCGTACGTTCGGATGGGCGCCGTACATGCATTATGTTTGTTCTACACAGCACGGCTAGGCGAAGCATTGGTGCAGAGGCTCAGTTGATGAGCGTTCGCTGCACAGATTCGATCTGCCTCCCGATCTTGATCTCGATTTACAGCTAAATTGAATGACCAACGGCAGTCACGTCGCCGAGCCTCCAACGCGTGTCGCTGCATTAACGAGCCGTTAGATCCACTCGAATGAATATATACATTTGAGTGGATCATGGCAATCGCGGCATACAGCTCTGTTTTTACGGAACGGAAAAATGTCTGTCCGCACCGCATTTGCCGCGACCCTGAAGCTCTTGCGAGCTAAACGTGATCTCACGCAGCAAGCGCTGAGCCAAAAGGTCGATCAATCGCATGTCAGCCGCATCGAGAATGAGAAGACCTCACCAAGCCTGGAGGCCATCATTGAGCTCGCCGACGCGCTGGAGATCAGTCCTGTTGCGCTAATGGCAATCGTATGTGGGGTGCAGGACGATTTGAGCGCCGGCGATATCCTGAAGAATGCTGAAAGGGATCTAAAATCGCTAAAGCTGTTGAGGGTTTCAATCCCAGTGGAAATTGAACAACCCGTTCACCCACGGATTACGGCAGCAGCCCAAGCACGAGAGGCCGTCCGGGTGCTCAAGGAGCAAGGTCTTTCGCGGGCTGAAGTAGCTATTAAGCTGGGGATGGCAAAAACCACCGTTCAGCGCCATTGGAATCGCTCGGACTGAGCTTTTTGCTCTTTCTTGTCTATGCCCTCGCCCGCCAGGCAATCCAGACCATCTTCGAACCACTGCTATGCTTTTGCTCTCTATCCGAACGGAGTCGAATCATGGCCGAGCAATATTCCCTTCCAGACATTTTGGCCAGGCTGTACGAAAACCAACTGGCGATTGAAGCAGCGCTGATGGAGCTTGTGCTGCTGGAGGAGCAGCGCGGGTCATCTGAAGCTTGTGACAATGCACGTGGCGCACTTGAAAGGATTGGTGAGAACGCTGGGCATATCAAACAGGGGATCGCGAGGCTGGGGAGAAGTGCAGGCACTTCCGAATGAGCATTTTTTTGCTCAAGGATGGAAGCGCGGAGCAAGAGCGCTGCACCGTATTTCTCCCCAAACGGCCCCATTTACTACGAACCCCAGTTTCATCTAATCGATCACCAACCTGAGTTTTTAGCGTAGCGACCAAGGATCTAATGGTAACCACACAACTCTTTTTGAATCGTAGCTCTTCGATCTCTCGCTAATTTAAACCACTCTCTCCCCCATCTGAAACAGCGCCGCCTCAACCTCACGCAATGAACTGAAGCGGCTTTTTTTACCTGCCAGCACCTGAGCATGATGTAGCAACCAGTTAGCTCGCACGTTCCATTTGTAGTGTTCATAGGGATTGGTCGCGTGGGTCGTAAACACTGAAGGCGCAGGATTACGAAGTTTCCGTGATTTTCCGTTACCTGGGAGACATAGAAAGCGAAGGTGCTCATGTATCTGGTTTTGCGGCTTACCTTCAATAACCGTCCACCATTTCAGGGCCAACCAAGCTAACGCCGCAGCGACCCTGCTGTCATAGATGATGAAATCATCTATGAGGAGCGAGTATATCTTCGTCATCCCGGAGTTAAAGCGCAACGCGGCAACCCCGCTGACATCTTCTCCTAGGGCATGATCCTTCACTACATTTTGAAGGACGGAGAACAAATTCACGTAATTTTGAGCCAGCCAGTGCTTGTTACCACCATGTCTAGTTCTCGTATAAACGCCGCCCCAGTGGAGCGTGGCTGCCACTGCCCCAGCAAGCGCGCTGCTCGACGCGGGTGCCTCAGCGTACGCAGTTCGTAATGCCTTCTGGATAATCTCAAGTACTTCCGAATTGGCGGCCAACGTACTGTTTGCCACTAAGGTAGGCACCGTTGGGTGCATGTAGGGATAACTGCCATCAGGATTCGGTCGGCCAGACACCTCCCTCGGTGGCCACCTGTATGCGTTCAATGCGTCATACAACGCTGGATATTGCCTGTGATATCCCGTGATCGAAAAATGAATAGGGCACCCCCTCAATCGCTGGGATAGCCATTTGCAAAATCGCGCAACGTCACCTTGCAGATAATCGCTTCGTCTCAAGTCAGCCTCGCTAGGGCATTGTGAGAATTTTTGGAAATTAATTTAAGAGAATGGAGTATCCGAGAAGTCATCATCACTGAACAAGCTAGACTCACAACTTATGTGGATTAGGTTCGATCACAGCGCGAACTACTCACCATGCTTTTGCTGGTCACCTACATAGAAACCAGAGCGAAACCAAAAGCTTAGAGCTGGACGGTATCGCATGGAAATGGAGGTTTCATGTCAGTTCTGCAGGAAGTGTTGATGTGGTCGAAAAGTTTGCCCGCTTGGCAAGGGGACTGTGTGAGACGCTTGCTGAGGCAGGACTCTTTGACCCCACAGGACTTTGAGGATGTGCTCGCCCTGCTCAAGGCAGCTCATGGAATCACCGACCCGCAGGGACGTATCGCCTCCCCACTGAATGAGGATCAGATTCCCGCTGCAATAAAACCAACAACTCACATCGAACTGCTTGCAGTCAAAAATCTTGTGAACGTCAACGCGATTGCGCCAGAACACAGCCTGGCATTCGCGCCGCAGGGGCTGACTGTAATTTACGGAGGGAATGGCTCTGGCAAATCAGGGTACTCCCGAGTTTTGAAACGAGCATGTCGAGCGCGGGATCAGTCAGAAACAATCTACCCGAATGCCAATCATCCCCTACCAGTGGATGCCAATGCCCGGGCCAGCTTTAGCATTAGCGTGAATGGTGTCGGTATCGATGTGCTGTGGACGGATAACCAGCCTGCGCCGCCGGAACTCTCCAGCCTTTCAATTTTTGACTCCCGCTGTGCAAATGCATACCTGGTAAACGAAGCCGACTACTCTTATGTCCCTCACGGTCTGGATGTTTTTGAACGACTCGCCGTGCTCCAGCAACAGTTAAAAACGGCGATTGAGCAGGAGCAGAAAGAGTACTCCGTTGACCTCACTGCCTTCTCCCCGATGCAAGGCAAGACTGAAGTTGGAAGGATGATTGCCGCTCTCTCCGCCAAGACCAATCCAGATACTGTTCAAACGCTCGGCACCCTTTCAGAAGACGAGCTCACCCAGCACACGACCATTGGCAAGAGCCTCCAGGAAAATAATCCCAAAGAAAAGGCCAACCAGTTGAGGCGACTGGCACAACGTATATCTGTAGTTGCCGGCACCGCCTTGAACAAATCGCCACAGGTTGACCAGGACGTTGAACAAGGCCTCAAGCAATCGGTTAAGGACTATCTACTAGCAAAATCGGCGGCGGAACTCGCCGCGAATAAATTCAAAGAACAGCAAAACCTACTACCAGGCACTGGTGGTGATGCCTGGCGGGAGCTTTTCGACGCAGCCCGTAAATTCGCTCTCGAATCCCACCCAGGTCAGGACTTCATATCGCTCGACCCGAACAGCCCATGCCCACTCTGCCAGCAAACGCTCAATGATGGCGCCGCGCGACTGGCTCGCTTTGAGGAGTTCATCCAACAAGAGGCTGAAAAAACGTCGCGCTCCCGCCGTAAAGCGATGGTTGAGAAATACACACCGCTTACAACACTGGATGTGACGATTGGACTCGATGAGGCCACCCATGCGGAAATCCACGTACTGGCTCCAAAGATCGCGGCGGACTGTCGGGAGTATGAGCGTGCATTAGGGGAGCGTCGTGACCAATTGGTTGACGCTGTGAAGTCCAACAACTGGACAGGTATCACGCCTCCCCCGTCAAATCCCTCATCTGGATTACAGGCACTGGTAAACCAACTCAATCAACAAGCTCTCAACCTTGAGCAGGCGTCCGATGAGGTGGCAAGAATTCAACTTCAGCAGACGTATGCAGAACTGGAAGCACGCGTGCTGCTGAGCAAGGTAAAAGACGCAGTCATAAACGCCATTTCCCGAATGACCCACGTGGCCCTTTTGGCCAAATGCATCACCTCGCTTCGGACAAATGCCATCTCAACCAAAGCCACTCAGATTGGTGAGACCGTAATCTCCACGTCACTCCAGGACGCTCTTAATGCCGAGTTCAAAGCGCTAGGTGTGGGAGGTCTCCAGGTTGCCCTCCATAGTCGATCAGGGCGTGGAAAAATGCTGCACAAGCTCAAGTTGGATCTGCCGCAGAGTCGAAATCCGAAAGACCTTCTCAGTGAAGGTGAACAGCGAGCCATTGCATTAGCGTCGTTTTTGGCCGAGGTAGGGCTCGATGAAAGCACAGGAGGCATCATTTTGGATGACCCGGTTTCCTCCCTGGATCACCGGCGTCGCGAGCGTGTCGCGGCTAGGTTAGTCAAAGAAGCGGCGCGCAGACAGGTAGTCGTTTTCACCCACGACATCTACTTCCTTTGTGTTTTAGCGGAGCAAGCAGATTCGACTGGGGTCACCGCAATGACCCAAAGCATCGCACAAAGTGCTGAAGGTTATGGTGTCGCAACGCCGGAGCTGCCATTTGAAGGCAAAAATACGACTGGTCGCATCGGATCATTGATGGTGCGGCAACAGCACATAACAAAGCTTTTCAGATCGGGAGAAGAGGACGAGCACCGCAGACAAACCGTCGAGGCATACTTCCTACTTCGAATGGCATGGGAGCGTGCAGTCGAGGAGGTGCTTTTAAGGTGTGTCGTCTTACGATTCCGCAAGGGTGTAGAAACCCAGCGTTTATCTGGAGTCATCGTTGATGACAATGACTACCTGCAAGTAACTGCTGGCATGAGCAAGTGCTCCAATTATGCCCATGACAAGGCAATGGCAGGTGACATAGCGGTACCTGATCCGGACGAATTGCTCACGGATATCCAGGCTTTGGAAGCATGGCGTCTTCAAATCGAAACTCGCAGCACTGCGACGAGCCGCGCCAGGAAATCGGGTACCTTTTCTGCTCCGTTGCCTATTACGGCGCCCAGTAAAGGCAGAAATTAAAGGGGCAGTGAGCCTGCGATACCGGCGAGGTGCCCGACTTCTGGATATCCTTGCGTAAAGATCGAAGAAAGCACGCCGACAGAATAGAATATCTCCCCCATCCGAGCTTGATGGCGGCTGGGTGTAAAGAGTTGAAATCAACAAGGAAAACCTGTGAACGGTCAGAATTCGCTGAACAATCAGCTGATCATTGTCTCAAAGGACGGCAAGGTCGAGCACAAAATCTCGGGGCATTTACGTACCGTTAGGGAAACGATTTTAAGTGAAAAGAACCCACTTGACTGGTTCTCCATCGCAACCTCCAAAACGTTGGAAAAAGTCCTCAATACGATTGCAGAAATCGATAATGTTTCAGTAATCAGTGCGCAGCGCGCCTGCGATCTGCAATTTCCTCCTGGCCACCCGCAAGAGCGATTGGTCTATGCAAAGCACCCTGCGAAGCAAACAACGTATTTCCCGCTAGCGGGATTTCATAGATTTGCCTTTGAACACAAATTTGCAGAGGCCATTCGCTTGCTGGCTGCGCTCGGCGCATCGAACATCCAGGCGGAACACGTCAAAGGATGGGGGCAAGAGTTCGCTGCAAATCTGGCAGGTGCATTTGCGGCTACAGGTGAGACAGCGTCCATTGACGCCGGGCATACACGAAGTGACAATTCGCGATTACTCTTTACCTCGACCCTTGAAGGGCATGCGTTGCCGACCATTCCGGACGACCTGGTCTGGTATCCCTTTGAACCAATGTGGCAGGCGATTGCCAATAACCGGACAGAGCACGGCCTCAAAAAATTCTCGTTGACCCTGACATACACTGAAGACTTCGGCATCAATGCCGGCCTGAAAGCTCAGCTCAGTAAGGCGTCACTGGAGATCGGTGGCAATTTTGAAGAGCACCAGAGCACTGTGTGGACGCTCTCGGGAGATTTTGTTTAGGCGGGCACTTTTATCGGTTGTCTGTAGCTGAAAATATGCATAATCCCACTCCTTCTGCGGCGATCAGACCGTCGAAGCTAAAGATTGCAAGAGTTGTGGGGGCACCGGGAAGGTCGATGACGGTGGCGATGAACCATCTCAGCAACCGTCCATCAAGGAGCGATTTTCGACCTTAGTCCAACGTAGCGCCCCAAAGTGGAACAGCTGTGAACCACAGATAACCTGCCTAGTTAACTAGTCCTAACAGGATAGGGATAGATGCAGTGACAGATAAGTTTGAGTATCGCCCCTTAGCGAGTCATATAAATTGGCTCGGATTCAAAATAGCTAAATCGAATCAGAACTGGCACCAGCCAAACCTAGAGCTTGGTGCTTTTTTAGTTATCCAATCAGTACACGCGTTACACGAAACCATCGACCTTCCCGCACAAAGCTTGCGCTTTTCATGGGAACAAAATGATAAATATTTCCAGAAAAACGACCATGCGCTTCTAGCGCCCCTAGCCTGCCTTCCAATTTATTTGATCACTATAGGTGATGAAAGAGACGAGGAACTGGTTTATGTCGGAAAAACAACATCTAAGTCCTCACGCTTTGTAGCCGGTCATACTGCGATCACGAAACTGCATGCCCCCTGCTTTGAAGGCAAGACCAAGAGGCTGTATCGATGTTGCGTAGTTCTCATTTCTGATCAAAAACGAGAGATCCCTATCGAGTGGATTACTCCGTACGACGAAGGCGTTGCATTGCTATCGGCTATCGAAAACTCTTTGATATACAACTTCCGACCACCTCTTAACGTTCAGCTTGTAAATCGTCGACCTTCAGTAGAAATCGGCTCTATCCATATTCAGAACATTACAGATGAAACCGACTTTCTAAACGATTACTTTGTAGATCCACCCGCCTAACTCAGACTCCATCGTAGTTATCATAAGCACTCTATTTTTAACTGGATGCACCAGAAGCACAGAGGGCCGCACCTGAATGGCTATGGCCTTTCTGATTCGATCACGTTTTGAAAATGCAATTGCTCCCCTGTTCTCGGTTCACGCGTCATCACTGAGGGCTCAAGGCTCAAGATGGCGGGATTCGGTAACCAAACCAAGAGTGTAAACAGAAGGGCCCAAACAGGGCCCTTTTTTACACTTTTCACGAATTCAGAGGTTTTTTCAGGAGGAGCTGGGGCTCTGGGGGTCAGAGGATGCGGGGGTTTGGGGGCAAAAAAATATTTTTTACAGAGGCGTTGACAATCGAGAGGAGTACAACGGATCTGGTGGCCATCAGTGTTCAGTTCTCAACGGGGTCAATCGTGCAAAAGCGGCGATGTTAACACGCGTGTTTCTGACTTAGCGCGTCATCGTTCATCGCGAGCAGGCTCACTCCTACAGGGGAATGCATTCCAATTGTAGGAGTGAGCCTGCTCGCGATTGGGGGCACCAAGGTGCAACGGAGAAAATCAGCTCTGCTTGTACCCGCGAACTTCGTCAACACCCCGGTTAGCCAACTGGTCAGCCCGCTCGTTGCCGTGATGACCGATGTGCCCGCGCACCCACTTCCAGGTGACCTTGTGCCGATTGACCTGCTCGTCCAGCTCTTTCCACAGGTCTGCGTTTTTCACTGGCTCCTTGGCTGCGGTTTTCCAGCCGCGTTTTTTCCAGTTGGCCATCCACTCGTTGATGCCCTTCATCACGTATTGCGAGTCGGTCACCAGCAGCACTTCGCACGGACGCTTCAAGGCTTCGAGGCCACGGATGGCGCCGAGCAGTTCCATGCGGTTATTGGTGGTATTGGCTTCGCCGCCCCACAGTTCCTTTTCGACTCCCTTGCATACCAGCAAGGCGCCCCAGCCGCCCGGGCCGGGGTTGCCCTTGCAGGCGCCGTCGGTGAACAGCTCTACGGTGTCGACGCTTTCAACGCTTTCGCTCATGCCACTCTATCCAGAAAAATGCCTGGCCCCGTCAATCGCGGATCGACGATGGCCGCGGCCGGAGCAGGTCCGGCCACTATAAAAAGAAGGTTTACGGTTCGATACGACGGCGGTTGACCTTGGCCATCGGCAGCGGAATCAGCTTGCCCATCGGCTCGCGGCGTTCCTGGCGCACCGGACGCAGGCCGACCACAATCTTGCGCGCGACCAATAAATAGAAGCCACCGCCCGACAGTTGCCAGTCGCCGGCCTTGCGTTCCCAGCCGGCCAGTCGGGCCTGCCACTTGGGCGACGCGAGCGGCGGACGATAGCACCCGAAGCGGCGTTTCTCCAGCGCAAAGCCCAGCAGGTTGAGCCAGTCAGCCACTCGCGACGGCGAGATGCAGCGCGCCTGGCGCAAGGCATCGTGGGCGAATACATGACGCAAACCCCAGGTGCTCCAGGGGTTGATGCCGATAATCAGCAAATGCCCGCCGGGGCGCACGCTGCTTGCCGCTTCGCGCAGCAAACCGTGGGGCGACAGGCAGAAATCCAGGCCATGCTGCAACACCACCACGTCGGCGGCGTGCTCGCTCAATGGCCAAGCCTGTTCCTCGCAGACGATCTCCACCCCCGGCAACGGCGCACCGAGGCGTACGTTGCGCTGCACCTGCGGCGCCGACGGCGGGGTCTGGGCCGACGGGCCGTAATGCACCAGATAGCCGCCGAAGAAGCGGCCCAACTCGTCTTCGAGCATGCGCCGTTCTTCATCCAGCAGAAATTGCCCGAGCGGGCCGGCCAGCCATTCACGGGCCGCGCCGATCAACGCCAGCCAGTCGGGATCGGCCTGAGCGAACGCTTTATCGGTCATGTCATTCTCCAACGCCGCTAGAAGCTCTAAGATGCGCCAATGTTTTCCGCTTGGCGAATTCCTCCGATGATACAGATCAGTGCCCTGCCCGCGTTCACCGACAACTACATCTGGTTGTTACAGGATCACCGCAGCCATCGCTGCGCGGTGGTCGACCCGGGCGATGCCGCGCCGGTGCAGGCCTGGCTCGCCGCTCACCCGGACTGGGTATTGAGCGACATTCTGATCACCCACCATCACCACGATCACGTCGGCGGCGTCGAACGCCTGAAAGCCGCGACCGGCGCCACCGTCTATGGCTCGGCCAGCGAGAACATTCCGGGGCGCGACGTGGCGCTCAAGGATAACGACACGGTCAGCGTCCTCGGCTGGGAATTCGATGTCTATGCGGTGCCAGGCCACACCCTGGGCCATATCGCCTACTACCACCATGGTCTGCTGTTTTGTGGTGACACACTGTTCGCCGCCGGTTGCGGGCGCCTGTTCGAAGGCACGCCGGAGCAGATGCACCACTCGCTCAGCCGCCTCGCCGCCCTGCCCGAGGATACGCTGGTGTATTGCACCCATGAATACACCCTGAGCAACCTGAAGTTTGCCGCGGCTGTCGAGCCGACCAACCTCGACATCGCCGCCCGTCTGAAAGACGTCAGCGAAAAGCGCGAGAAAGGCGTGATGACCCTGCCCTCGACCCTGGCCCTGGAAAAGCTCACAAATCCGTTTTTGCGTACCACTGAAACATTAGTTACACAAAAAGTGGACGAACGGGCAGGCGCTCAAAACCGGGCGCCGAGTGAGGTTTTTGCGGCTCTGCGGGCATGGAAAGATACGTTCTAAGTGACCCACCCCTTGATACAAAAATTCTGAATGGTTGACCGCAAGGGGTGCGCTTTCTAGAATCGCCCGACATTTTTGCCCGGAACTTACTTCCAGCCAATGTCGTCATCCATACGTAAGTCCGTCAATTCAGACACGTTGACCCGCCTGGCCCAAGCCATCGCGGTGGCTGTGTCCGCCACGTTGGCGGGCTGCTCCAGCCATGCTCCGCAGTCCGAGGCGAGCCATACGCCGAACATTGCTGCGCGAGCCAAGCAGAAGCCGATCTGGCTGAGCGAAAAGCCGAGCCCGCAGGTGCCTCAGGACATCTGGGAGCGCATGCGCGGCGGTTTCCAGCTGCAGGACGGCCTGGGCGTGAACCCGCGCATCGAGCAACAGCGCCTGTGGTTTGCCAGCAACCCGTCCTTTCTCGAGAGCGCCGGCGAACGCGGCAGCCTCTACATTCATTACATCGTCGAGCGTCTTGAAGAGCGCAACATGCCGCTGGAACTGGCCCTGCTGCCAGTGATCGAGAGCGCCTACAACCCGATGGCCTATTCCCGGGCCGACGCATCGGGCCTGTGGCAGTTCATCCCGTCCACCGGCCGCTACTACAACCTGCGCCAGACCCGTTTTTATGATGGCCGTCGCGACATCACCGCCTCGACTACCGCGGCGATGGATTACCTGACCCGTCTGCACGACATGTTCAACGGTGACTGGCTGCTGGCTCTGGCCGCGTACAACGCCGGTGAAGGCACGGTCAGCCGCGCCATCGAGCGTAACGAGAAGCTCGGCCTGCCGACCGACTACTGGAACCTGTCGTTGCCGGCGGAAACCCAGGCGTACGTGCCAAAGCTGCTGGCCCTGTCGCAAGTGGTACTGGCGCCGGAAGCCTACGGGGTGAACCTCAACCCGATCGCCAACGAACCGTATTTCCAGGTCGTCGAAATCAACCAGCGCATGGACCTGTCCAAGGTCGCAGCGGTGGCCAACATCGACGAAGACGAGCTGTTCCAGCTCAACCCGGCGTTCAAGCAGCGCACCACCGTCGACGGCCCGCAGCATCTGCTGGTGCCGACGTCCAAGGCGCAACTGCTGACCGCCAGCCTGCAGACCATGCGCCCCGAAGAGCTGATCAGCCCGCGTTCGCTGAAACCGGTGTTCGACGGCGCCGACCCGAGCGAAGTGGCGAAGCTCAAGCGCGCCTACCGGGTCAAACGCGGCGACAACCTCGGCTCCATCGCCAAGGCCAACAAGGTCGACGTCAAGGATCTGCAACGCTGGAACAAGCTGACCGGCAAGAACCTCAAGGTCGGCCAGACTTTGGTCATGCAGGACACCACCAAGCGCGCGCCGGCTCGCAAGTCTGGCCGGGTCAACACGGTGGTTGCGGCCAACAGCAAGACCAAAGGCAAGGACGACAGCGCGCAGCAGACTCAGTACAAGGTCAAGCGCGGCGACACGCTGTACGTGGTGGCCAAACGATTCAACGTTGAGATGCAGCATCTCAAGCGCTGGAATCCGGGTGCGGGTAAAGCATTGAAGCCTGGGCAGATGCTCACGGTTTATCAGCCGCACTGACTGAAGAGCCCCTGAGATTTCAGGGGTTTTTTTTGGTCCGGACTTTGTGGCGTGCTTTAGATCGATCCCCCTCACCCCAGCCCTCTCCCCCACGGGGGCGAGGGGAAAGGGAGCCGATCTCCGTGCTGTTCAAAATCCGAGTTCGACTCGGTATCGCACGTCGATGTAATTCGCCCAGACACCACAGTCAGTCCCCTATCCCCCCGGGAGAGGGGCTTTTGAGAACTTGAGTTCGACTCGGTGCAGCACGTCGGTGTAATTCGTCCAAACACCACGATCAGTCCCCTCTCCCTCCGGGAGAGGGTTAGGGTGAGGGGCTCTTCGCGCAAACGATTAACCCCGCATTAACCCGCATCTTTTTCCTGCCCAGACAAGCTGTTACTGTACGGCCCACAAAGCCCAAGCCGCCTGGATCGGATCTGACTTGAAGCGTCCCCTCCTCCTGTTCCTGATCAGCCTGGCCTTGAGCTCACCCGCAAGCGCGACGATTACCGAAAGTCACGGTTATGCGCAGTTCGGCACGCTCAAGTACCCGGCCAGATTTACCCACTTCGACTGGGTCAACCCGCAAGCGCCCAAGGGCGGTACGTTGCGGGTGATGGCGTTCGGCACCTTCGATACGGTCAATCCGTACACCTTCAAAGGCACCAGCCCGGTCACTACACCGAATTTCCTGCAGTACGGCATCAACGAACTGAACGAACCGCTGATGGTCGGCACCGGCCAGTATTCGCCGTCCGGCGACGAACCGGCGTCCAGCTATGGTCTGATCGCACAATCGGTGGAGTACAGCGAAGATCGCAGCTGGGTGGTATTCAATCTGCGCCCCGAGGCGCGCTTTCACGATGGCACGCCGATCACCGCCTACGACGTGGCGTTCTCCTATCGGTTGCTGCTCAAGGAAGGCCATCCGCTGTACCGCACTGCCCTGCAGGAAGTCTCACGCGTCGACATCCTCAACCCGCAGCGCATTCGCTTCGTGATGAAGCGCTCGGGCAATCCGCTGCTGATCCTGCGTCTGGGCGAGCTGCCGGTGCTGTCACAGCATTACTGGAAAGGTCGCGACTTCAAGGCCACCACCTTCGAACCCCCGCTGGGCAGCGGCCCGTACCGCATCACCTCGGTGACACCGGGGCGGCAGTTGATCTTCGAGCGGGTCAAGGACTACTGGGGCAAGGACCTGGCGGTCAATCGCGGCAAGTACAACTTCGATCGCATGGAGGTCGAGTTCTACCGCGACAGCGACGTCGCCTTCGAAGCGTTCAAGGCCGGTGAATTCGACATTTACATCGAGCATCAGGCGAAAAACTGGGCCAACGGTTACAACTTCCCCGCGATACGCCGTGGCGAGGTGATCAAGGCGCAGATCCCGCACCAGATCCCGACTCAGAGCCAGGGCCTGTTCATGAACACCCGGCGCGCGTCCTTCAGCGACGTCAAGGTGCGCGAAGCGCTGGGCCTGATGTTCGACTTCGAGTGGACCAACCGCGCGCTGTTCAGCGATGCCTACAAACGCACCACCAGTTATTACCCGAACAGCGAATTCAGTGCCAGCGGGCTGCCGATCGGGCATGAATGGCTGATGCTCAAGCCGTATAAAGATCAGTTACCCGCGAAGCTGTTCACCGAGCCGTTCACGCTGCCGCAAACCGACGGTCGCGGCATCCCCCGGGAAACCATGCGCAAGGCGCTGGCATTGCTCGCCGAAGCCGGCTGGAAGCTCAACGGCCAGCGTCTGCAAAACGCCGCAGGGCAGCCGCTGAGCTTTGAACTGCTGCTGGTCAACCCAAACCTCGAGCGGATCCTGCAGCCATACATCGAGAACCTCAACAGCATCGGCGTCGATGCGCGCCTGCGCACGGTGGATCGCGCCCAGTACAAACAGCGCCTGGATCAGTTCGATTTCGACATGATCCTGATGACGCTCAACCAGACCCTCAGCCCGGGCCTGGAGCAGTGGCAGTACTTCCACTCCAGTCAGGTCGGGGTCAAGGGCAGCAAGAATTACGCCGGCATCGCCAACCCGGTGGTCGATCACCTGCTCGAACAACTGCTCGCCGCGCAAACCCGCGATGAACAGGTCGCCGCCGGCAAGGCGCTCGACCGCGTGCTGCTGTGGCAGCACTACAGCATTCCCAACTGGTACCTCAATTATCACCGACTGGCCTACCGCAACCGGTTGGCTTTCGTCACCACGCCGCCCTACACCCTGGGCCTGAGCGCGTGGTGGCTGAAATCTTCGGAGAACAATAAATGACGCCCATCCGCGCCCTGCTCGTGCAGGCCAGCGGTCTGCTGTTCGCCGGGCTGGCGATTGCCGCCCCACAACACGCCGTGACGCTGTACAACGAGCCGCCGAAATACCCGGCCGATTTCAAACAGTTCGACTACGTGAACCCCGACGCGCCCAAGGGCGGGATCTTCCGCCAGGCCGGGTTCGGCGGCTTCGACAGCCTCAACCCGTTCATCAGCAAAGGCGTGCCGGCCGATGACGTCGGGCAGATCTACGACACCCTGACCAAGCACAGCCTCGACGAGCCGTTCACCGAATACGGCCTGATCGCCAGCAAAATCGAAAAAGCCCCGGACAACAGCTGGGTGCGTTTCTACCTGCGCCCGGAAGCGCGCTTTCATGACGGCCACCCGGTGCGCGCCGAAGACGTGGTGTTCAGCTTCCAGACCCTGACCAAGGACGGCTCGCCGCTGTTTCGCGGTTACTACAGCGACGTCGACGAGGTGATCGCCGAGGATCCGCTCAAGGTCCTGTTCAAGTTCAAGCACAACAACAATCGTGAGTTACCGCTGATCCTCGGCCAGTTGCCGGTGCTGCCGAAACACTGGTGGGCCACTCGCGATTTCACCAAGGGCAACCTGGAAATTCCGCTGGGCAGCGGCCCGTACAAGGTCGCCGAAGTGAAGGCCGGACGCTCGGTGCGTTATGAGCGAGTCAGGGATTACTGGGGCAAGGACCTGCCGGTCAATCGCGGGTTCTACAACTTCGACGTGATGACCACCGACTACTATCGCGACAACACCGTCGCCGTCGAAGCGCTGAAGGCCGGCCAGTTCGATTACTGGCTGGAAATGACCGCGAAGAACTGGGCCAACGCCTACAACATTCCGGCGGTCACCGAAGGTCGGCTGATCAAGGAACAGATCGCCAACAGCAACCCGACCGGCATGCAGGGTTTCGTCTTCAACCTGCGCCGCCCGGTGTTCCAGGATGTGCGCGTGCGTCAGGCGCTCGGCCTGCTGTTCGATTTCGAATGGACCAACAAACAACTGTTCAACGGAGCCTACTTCCGCACCCGCAGCTATTTCGAGAACTCGGAAATGGCCGCGACGGGCCTGCCGGACGCCGAACAACGGGCGATCCTCGAACCGTTCCGCAGCAAGCTCCCGGCTCAGGTGTTCAGCGAAGCGTTCGAGAACCCGAAGACCGACGCCAGCGGCATGATCCGTGCCCAGCAGCGCGAGGCCTATCAACTGCTGCAAGAGGCCGGCTGGAAGATCGTCGACGACAAAATGGTCGACGCCACCGGCAAACCGGTGGTCATCGAATTCCTGCTGGCGCAGACCGAATTCGAACGCGTGCTGTTGCCGTTCAAACGCAACCTGGCCGACCTCGGCATCGATCTGGTGATCCGCCGCGTCGACGTTTCGCAGTACATCAACCGCGTGCGCTCGCGGGACTTCGACATGGTCGTCGGCAGCTTCCCGCAGTCCAACTCGCCGGGTAACGAGCAGCGTGAATTCTGGATGAGCGCCGCCGCCGACAAACCGAGCAGCCGCAACACCATGGGCCTGAAGGATCCGATCGTCGATCACCTGGTGGAAAACCTGATCAACGCCGACTCGCGCAACAGCCTGGTGGCCCACGCCCGGGCGCTGGATCGGGTGCTGCAATGGGGTTACTACGTGGTGCCCAACTGGCACATCAAGACCTGGCGCGTGGCCTACTGGAACCACATCGGTCACCCGAAAGTCTCGCCCAAATACGACATCGGGATTAACACCTGGTGGGTCAAGCCCGACGCGAAACCCGCCATGGAAGTCGAAACCAAACTGCAAGCCGACCCTGCGGGCACGGAGTAATCAGATGCTGGCGTATATTTTTCGGCGACTGCTGCTGATCATCCCGACCCTGTTCGGCATCTTGCTGATCAACTTCGTGATCATTCAGGCCGCGCCCGGCGGGCCGGTGGAACAGATGATCGCCAAGCTCGAAGGCTTCGAAGGTGCCACCAGCCGTATCGCCGGCGGCGGCGCCGAGGTGTCGGTGGCCGGCTCTGCCTATCGCGGTGCGCAAGGCCTGGATCCGGCGCTGATCAAGGAAATCGAGCACATGTACGGGTTCGACAAGTCGGCCCCGGAACGTCTGTGGATCATGGTCAAGAACTACGCGAAGCTGGACTTCGGCGACAGCTTCTTCCGCGACGCCAAGGTCATCGACCTGATCAAGGAAAAGATGCCGGTGTCGATCTCGCTCGGGCTGTGGAGCACGCTGATCATGTACCTGGTGTCGATCCCGCTGGGGATCGCCAAGGCCACGCGACACGGCAGCCATTTCGACGTATGGACCAGTTCGGCGATCATCGTCGGCTACGCGATTCCGGCGTTCCTGTTTGCGATCCTGCTGATCGTGGTGTTTGCCGGCGGCAGTTATCTGGATTGGTTCCCGCTACGCGGCCTGACGTCGAACAACTTCGATCAGTTGAGCCTGGGCGGCAAGGTCCTCGACTACTTCTGGCACCTGGCGCTGCCGGTGACGGCGCTGGTGATCGGCAACTTCGCAACCATGACCCTGCTGACCAAAAACAGCTTCCTCGACGAGATCAACAAGCAATACGTGGTCACCGCCAAGGCCAAGGGCCTGACGCGCAATCGCGTGCTCTACGGCCACGTATTCCGCAACGCCATGCTGCTGGTGATTGCCGGCTTCCCGTCGGCGTTCATCGGCATCTTCTTCACCGGCTCGTTGCTGGTGGAAGTGATCTTCTCCCTCGACGGTCTGGGCCTGATGAGTTTCGAAGCAGCGATCAACCGCGATTACCCGGTGGTGTTCGGCACCCTGTTCATCTTCACCCTGCTGGGGCTGGTGGTGAAACTGATCGGCGACCTCACCTACACCCTGGTCGATCCGCGCATCGACTTCGCCAGCCGGGAGCATTGAGATGAACCTGTCTCCTCTCAACCGCCGCCGGTTCGAACTGTTCAAGGCCAACAAGCGTGGCTGGTGGTCGCTGTGGCTGTTCCTGATCCTGTTCGGGCTGAGCCTGGGCGCCGAGCTGATCGCCAACGACAAGCCGCTGGTGGTGCATTACGACAACAACTGGTACTTCCCGGCGATCAAGCGTTACCCGGAAACCACCTTCGGCGGAGAATTCCCGCTGGAAGCCAACTACAAGAGCCCGTACATCCGCGAACTGCTCAAAGCCAAGGACGCGTGGGTGCTGTGGGCGCCGATCCCCTACAGCTACCAGAGCATCAACTACGACCTGAAAGTCCCGGCCCCGGCGCCACCGTCGGCGGACAACCTGCTCGGTACTGACGATCAGGGCCGTGACGTGCTCGCGCGGGTGATTTACGGCTTCCGGATTTCGGTACTGTTCGCGCTGACGTTGACCGTGCTGAGTTCGATCATCGGCGTGATCGCCGGCGCGCTGCAGGGTTTCTATGGCGGCTGGGTCGATCTGGCCGGGCAGCGTTTTCTGGAAATCTGGTCGGGGCTGCCGGTGCTGTATCTGCTGATCATTCTGGCCAGTTTCGTCCAGCCGAATTTCTGGTGGCTGTTGGGGATCATGCTGCTGTTTTCGTGGATGAGCCTGGTCGACGTGGTGCGCGCCGAGTTCCTGCGTGGCCGTAACCTTGAATACGTGCGTGCAGCCAGAGCGCTGGGCATGCAGAACGGCGCGATCATGTTCCGCCACATCCTGCCCAACGCCATGGTCTCGACCATGACCTTCATGCCGTTCATCCTCACCGGCGCCATCGGCACCCTCACCGCGTTGGACTTCCTAGGCTTCGGCTTGCCGGCCGGCAGTCCGTCGCTGGGTGAACTGGTGGCCCAGGGCAAATCCAACCTGCAAGCGCCGTGGCTGGGCATGAGCGCGTTTGCCGTGCTGGCGTTGATGTTGAGTCTGCTGGTGTTTATCGGCGAGTCCGCTCGCGATGCCTTCGACCCGAGGAAGTGAAATGAATCAGGACAATCTGATCGAAGTGCGCGACCTGGCCGTCGAATTCGGTTTCGGCGAGCGCGTGCACCGAGTGGTCGAAGGCGTGAGTTTCGACATCAAACGCGGCGAAACCCTGGCGCTGGTCGGCGAATCCGGCTCGGGCAAATCGGTGACCGCGCACTCGATCCTGCGTTTGCTGCCCTATCCGATGGCCCGGCATCCGGCCGGCAGCATCACCTACGCCGGGCAAAACCTGCTGGGCCTGAGTGAAAAAACCATCCGCCACATTCGCGGCAACCGTATCGCGATGATCTTTCAGGAGCCAATGACCTCGCTGAATCCGCTGCACTCGATCGAGAAGCAGATCAACGAGATCCTCGGCATCCACAAGGGCCTGAGCGGCAAAGTCGCGACCAGGCGCACCCTGGAGCTGCTGGAGATGGTCGGCATCCCCGAGCCGCACAAGCGCCTCAAGGCCCTGCCCCACGAATTGTCCGGCGGCCAGCGCCAGCGGGTGATGATCGCCATGGCCCTGGCCAACGAGCCGGAACTGCTGATTGCCGACGAACCGACCACTGCGCTGGACGTGACCGTTCAGCTGAAAATCCTCGATTTACTCAAGGAACTTCAGGCTCGATTGGGCATGTCGCTGTTACTGATCAGTCACGATTTGAACCTGGTGCGAAGAATTGCGCATCGTGTATGTGTCATGCAGCGCGGTTGCATCGTCGAACAGGCATCGTGCGAAGAGCTGTTCCGTTCGCCGCAGCATCCGTACACTCGGGAATTGCTCGGCGCGGAGCCCAGCGGAGGCCCGGCGACCAATAAAATCGGCGCGCCGCTGCTCGAAGTCGAGAACCTGAAAGTCTGGTTCCCGATCAGGAAAGGCCTGCTCAAGCGCACGGTGGATCACGTCAAGGCAGTGGACGGCATCAATTTCAGCCTGCCTCAGGGTCAGACCCTGGGGATCGTGGGGGAAAGCGGATCCGGCAAATCCACGCTGGGTCTGGCGATTTTGCGGCTGATCGGCAGCAAAGGCGCGATCCGCTTTGAAGGCAAGCAGCTAGACTGCCTGACGCAGAATGAGGTTCGCCCGTTGCGGCGGGAGATGCAGGTGGTGTTTCAGGACCCGTTTGGCAGCCTGAGCCCGCGCATGTGCGTCAGTGACATCGTTGGTGAAGGCCTGCGGATTCACAAGATGGGCACCGCTGCCGAGCAGGAAGCGGCGATTATTGCGGCATTGAAGGAGGTAGGTCTGGATCCGGAAACCCGGCACCGCTACCCCCACGAATTTTCCGGTGGGCAACGGCAACGAATCGCCATTGCCCGAGCCTTGGTGCTCAAACCGGCGCTGATCCTGCTGGACGAGCCGACGTCGGCGCTCGACCGGACGGTGCAGCGGCAAGTGGTGGAGCTGTTGCGTTCACTGCAAGCCAAGTACAACCTGACGTATTTGTTCATCAGCCATGACCTGGCTGTCGTCAAAGCGCTGAGCCACCAGTTGATGGTGGTCAAGCATGGCCAAGTGGTCGAACAGGGAGACGCGCAAGAAATCTTTGCCGCCCCTAAACATCCGTATACACAGCAGTTGCTGGAAGCCGCTTTTTTGGCACCAGCCACTGCGCAATAACCTGAAAGAGGAGCAACACATGGGTTTTCTCGCCGGTAAGCGCGTACTGATCGTCGGTGTCGCCAGCAAGCTGTCCATCGCATCCGGCATCGCTGCCGCCATGCATCGCGAGGGCGCTGAGCTTGCCTTCACTTATCAGAACGACAAACTCAAAGGTCGTGTTGAAGAATTCGCGCAGGGCTGGGGTTCGAGCCCTGAGCTGTGCTTCCCGTGCGACGTGGCCAGCGATGAAGAAATCGCCAAGGTCTTCGAAGCACTGAGCAAGAAGTGGGACGGCCTGGACTGCATCGTGCACTCCGTTGGTTTCGCCCCGGGCGACCAACTGGACGGCGACTTCACCGAAGCCACCACCCGTGAAGGTTTCCGCATCGCTCACGACATCAGCGCCTACAGCTTCGTGGCCCTGGCCAAGGCTGGCCGCGAAATGATGAAAGGCCGCAACGGCAGCCTGCTGACCCTGTCGTACCTGGGCGCCGAGCGCACCATGCCGAACTACAACGTCATGGGCATGGCCAAGGCTTCGCTGGAAGCTGGCGTGCGTTACCTGGCCGGCTCCCTGGGCCCGGACGGCACCCGCGTCAACTGCGTATCGGCTGGCCCGATCCGTACCCTGGCAGCGTCGGGCATCAAGAACTTCCGCAAAATGCTGGCCGCCAACGAAGCGCAAACCCCGCTGCGTCGCAACGTCACCATCGACGAAGTCGGCAACGCCGGCGCCTTCCTGTGCTCCGACCTGGCGTCGGGCATCAGCGGTGAAATCATGTACGTGGACGGCGGCTTCAACACCACCGCCATGGGCAACATCGAAGAGTAATCTTCGCTTAGCCAATAGAAAACCCGCCTCTTCAGGCGGGTTTTTTATTGCTGCAATTTCTTGAACAACCCAAATCCTTTGTAGGAGTGAGCCTGCTCGCGATGGCATCGGGTCAGAAACATTGATGTCTCTGGACCACCGCCATCGCGAGCAGGCTCACTCCTACAGGGGGTTGCTGGCTACTCCAGGCAATCGGCGAACAGTTTTTGAATCGGCTGACTGCGCTGGCTGTAGCGTTGCAGCAAAACCATCTCGCGGTAGAACGTCAGTTCGCCCAGTTCGATTACCCGAACCTTGAGCGGATGCTCCAGCCATAATCCGGCTTTGGGCAACAACGAAACACCCAGGCCCGATTCGACCATTTTCACGATCGCTTCCAGCTCATCGAGCTCCAGCGCCACGCTGACTTCGATCCGCTGTTCACGCAGAAACCGCGTCACCAGCCGTCCGCCGAACGAGTTGCGGTCATAGCGCACCTGCGGTTGTTCGGCGAGCAATTGCAGTGGATCGTCACCCTCGACCTGCATCGGCACGATCAGCACGAACGGCTCGCGCCTTATCACCTGCGCCGACAACTCCTTGGGCAGCTCGAACGGTGGCTTGATCATGATCGCCAGATCCACCTCGCCGGCATCGACCTGGCTCAGCAGATTCAGTGACACCCCCGGCACCAGTTTCGGCTCCAGCCCCGGCGCCTGCTGACGCAAGCGCAACAGCGCCTGTGGCAACAACCCGGTTTGCGCGGTGGCCACCGCGCCGATTTTCAGCTCACCGCGAAACTCGCTGACCTCCTCGCTGATCGCCATGCGGCTGAAGATCGCGAGCATTTCCCGGGCCATCGGCAAGGCACGCAATCCGGCCGCGTTGAGCGTGGCCTGCCGGCCAGTACGGTCGAACAGACGAATGCCCAGCGCCTGTTCGAGGTTGCGGATCTGCGCGCTGACCGCCGACTGGGTCAGCCCGATGTGCAAACCGGCGGCGGCGAACGTACCGTGGCGCGCCACCGCGAGGAAGGTCTTGAGTTCACGCAGCATTTGCACCTCGATTGATCGAAATAATTTGAGCTCGGCGCAAAAACTATCGTCTTTCAATCACCTTTCACAGCACTAAACTCAATCGACTTTCCCTGATCGAGCATTGCGCCATGTCGTTAAGCCCTTTTCATCTGGCCATTCCCGTCTATGACCTGGCCGCCGCACGCCACTTTTACCGCGAAGTCTTCGGGCTCGAGGAAGGTCGCTCCAGCGAGCATTGGGTCGACTTCAATTTCTTCGGCCACCAACTGGTGATTCATCTGGCGCCGAAAAATGCCTCCCAGGAAGCTGCGCACACCAACGCCGTGGACGGGCATGACGTGCCGGTGCCGCATTTCGGCGTGGTGCTGGGGATGGCGCAATGGCAGGCACTGGCCGAACGCCTGACGTCGCTGGGCACACGGTTCGTGATTGAGCCAGGGATTCGTTTTCAGGGATTGGTGGGCGAACAGGCAACAATGTTTCTGTTTGACCCGTGCGGCAATGCGCTGGAATTCAAGGCGTTCAAGGACATCGGGCAGTTGTTTGCCAAGTAGAGCATCGCAGGCAGGCCAGCTTCCACAAGGTTCTGAGCAATACCCGGATTTCGTGAACACCCGATAAAACTGTGGGAGTGGGCTTGCTCACGAAGAGGTTGGCACATTCGACATCGGTATCGCCTGAGTGGACGCCTTCGCGAGCAGGCTCGCTCCCACACGGGATTGGTGGTGGATGAAAGATTCGGGGCTGGCCGAGATCAAGGGTGGGAGTGGGCTTGCTCACGAAGAGGCCGGCACATTCGACATCGGTATCGCCTGAGTGGACGCCTTCGCGAGCAGGCTCGCTCCCACACGGGATTGGTGGTGGATGAAAGATTCGGGGCTGGCCGAGATCAAGGGTGGGAGTGGGCTTGCTCACGAAGAGGCCGGCACATTCGACATCGGTATCGCCTGAACGGACGCCTTCGCGAGCAGGCTCGCTCCCACACGGGATTGGTGGTGGATGAAAGATTCGGGGCTGGCCGAGATCAAGGGTGGGAGTGGGCTTGCTCACGAAGAGGTTGGCAGATCCAGCATCGATGTCGACTGACTTGACGCCTTCGCGAGCAAGCCCGCTCCCACACGGGATTTGTGGGGGATGAAAGATTCGGGGCTGGCCGAGATCAAGGGTGGGAGTGGGCTTGCTCACGAAGAGGTTGGCAGATCCAGCATCGATGTCGACTGACTTGACGCCTTCGCGAGCAAGCCCGCTCCCACACGGGATTTGTGGGGGATGAAAGATTCGGGGCTGGCCGAGATCAAGGGTGGGAGTGGGCTTGCTCACGAAGAGGTTGGCAGATCCAGCATCGATGTCGACTGACTTGACGCCTTCGCGAGCAAGCCCGCTCCCACACTGGATTTGTGGGGGATGAAAGATTCGGGGCTGGCCGAGATCAAGGGTGGGAGTGGGCTTGCTCACGAAGGGGTTGGCACATTCGACATCGGTATCGCCTGAGTGGACGCCTTCGCGAGCAGGCTCGCTCCCACACGGGATTTGTGGGGGATGAAAGATTCGGGGCTGGCCGAGATCAAGGGTGGGAGTGGGCTTGCTCACGAAGAGGTTGGCAGATCCAGCATCGATGTCGACTGACTTGACGCCTTCGCGAGCAAGCCCGCTCCCACACTGGATTTGTGGGGGATGAAAGATTCGGGGCTGGCCGAGATCAAGGGTGGGAGTGGGCTTGCTCACGAAGAGGCCGGCACATTCGACATCGGTATCGCCTGAGTGGACGCCTTCGCGAGCAGGCTCGCTCCCACAGGGGATTTGTGGGGGATGAAGGGCCTGAATCAGTGCCGTTTCAACGCCTGCTTGTGTGCATACATCGCACCGTCGGCATCCGCCAGCAGGCGATCGACGCTGTCATGGCGCTGCGGGTCGTATTCGATCTGGCCGACGCTGAAGCGAATGTCGTAGCCGCGCTGCAACATCGCATTGCGCTCGTCGAGGATGTCCTTGAGCCGCGTCATGATCGCCGTGGTTTCGATGTGACTGGAGCCGGTGAGCAACACCACGAACTCGTCACCACCGAGCCGCCCGACCACGTCGCTCTCGCGAAAGGCAATGCGCAGCACGTCGGCAAAGGTCTTCAGCGCACTGTCGCCCTCGGCATGCCCGTAAAGATCGTTGATTTGCTTGAAGTCATTCAGGTCGAAAAACAGCAATGTCGCCGGTTTATCCAGCCGCGCGCAGGCGTCCAGACCGTGCTGGGCGAGGGCCTTGAAACCACGACGGTTGGACAGCAGCGTCAACTCGTCCATGCTCGCCATCTGTACCGCCATCAACTCTTGCTCGGCCATGCGCGCCAGATCGCGCAGCAGTTCGCGCTCTTCGTCGTCGAGTTGCCGGGGTTTGGTGTCGATCAGGCACAGCGTGCCCAGTTTGCTGCCATCGCTCACCCGCAGCGGGCAACCGGCATAGAAGCGGATGCCCGGCGCCCCGATCACCAGTGGATTGTCGTGGAAGCGTTCATCCAGCGCTGCATCGCTGACGTGCAGAATCTGATCACCGAGAATCGTATGCCCGCAAAACGACACATCGCGCCCGGTCTCACTGGCGTCCAGTCCCACGCACGACTTGAACCACTGCCGATTGGTGTCCACCAGACTGACCAGGGCAATCGGCACATCGAACACTCGCCGCGCCAGGCGCGTCAGCCGGTCGAAACGCTCTTCGGGGGCGCTATCGAGCACATTGAGCCCGCGCAAGGTCGCGACACGGGCCTGTTCGTTGACGGGTTTCTCCGGGGCCAGCATGGGTTACTCCATCGAGAGGTCTAACACTTTAGAGTAGACCATGCGCGGTTTGACTCCTCGGCGCTGTTACCTTTGGTCAGCCGCCTGCCACCGGGCACGGGCCACCGGCGTCGGCCCAGAGCTTGAACTGGGCGACAAAAATGTCGTGCGGCACCGGCACCGGCGTGCGCCCTGCTCCGGGATTCCAGCCCCACAGCACCAGCTTGTCGTCGCTGACGTGCTTGATCAGCGCCGCGAAATCACGGTCACCGTTGCTGGAGCGATCCTTGATCATCGCGCACAACTTGTCGGGCGGCAGGCCGATCCAGGCCATTTTGTGTGCCGCCGGCGGCAGGCTCCAGTGCGGCGCCCCCGGTGGCGCATGCGGGCCGTAACTGCCCGGCGGGTTGCTCTCGGCGTGGCAGGTGGCGCAGGGCAAACCGGCGGCGCCCTTGCCGTCCATGCCGCGCACCACATTCATTGCGTGCGGGGTGCCGGCGTCGAACTGCAGCGGCGAATCACCGGGAATATGACAGTTCTGGCAGCGCGGGCTCTGGAACACCTTCTGCACCGTGCCGAACGCCTTGAGCGCTTCCTGATCGTCGGCGAACAGGTCCGAGGCGTAACCGCCCAGGCCCAGCAGGATCACCGTGCCCAACAGCAGATGTCGTTTCATCTCACACCCCCGACAGTTGCAGCGGCAGTTCGCGCAGGCGTTGTCCGGTCAGGGCATACACCGCATTGGCCACCGCCGGCGCGGTTGGCGGGACGCCGGCCTCGCCGATGCCCCCGGGTTTGTCTCTGCTGGGCACAATATGCACCTCGACCAGCGGCATCTCGTTGAGCCGCAGTACCTGATAATCGTGATAGTTGGACTGCACGACCATGCCGTCCTTCACCGTCAGTTTGCTGTGCAGCGCCATGCCCAGGCCAAAGGTGATGCACGATTCCATCTGCGCCGCGATGCTCTGCGGGTTAACCGCAATCCCGCAATCCACCGCACACACCACGCGGTGCACGCGGATCGCCAGATTGTCCTGCGAGACCTCGGCGACCTGCGCCACATAACTGCCAAATGACTCGTGCACCGCCACGCCCAAGGCATGCCCACCCGGCAGCGGCGCTGTCCAGTTGGCCTTCTCCACCGCCAGATTCAGCACGCCCAGATGCCGTGGATGGTCCTTGAGCAACGTGCGTCGGTATTCCACCGGGTCCTTGCCCGCCGCCGTGGCCATTTCATCGATCAGCGATTCCATGACAAACCCGGTGTGGCTATGGCCCACCGAACGCAGCCACAGCACATTGATCCCGGTCTGCGGTGAATGCAGCTCGACCTGCTGATGGGCCAGGCCCTTGAGATACGGGCTGTCGGCCACGCCCTCGACAGAGGTCGGGTCGATGCCATTCTTGACCATGGTCGCTTCCAGCAGCGTGCCGGTCATGATCGATTGGCCGACCAGCACATGCTGCCAGCTCAGCGGCATGCCCTGCCCGTCCAGGCCGATGCGCGCCTGATGCAGGAACATCGAACGGTAATAACCGCCACGAATGTCATCCTCACGTGACCACACGGTTTTCACCGGCATCCCGGCGGCTTTCGCCACTTGCACCGCTTCGGCGACGAAGTCCGACGTCGGATTGGCCCGACGCCCGAAGCCGCCGCCGAGAAACTCGGTGTGAATCTCCACCTGCTCGGGTTTGAGCCCGGTGATCTTGCCGGCGATCATCTGGTCGAGGGTCTGGAATTGCGTGCCAGTCCAGATCTCGCACTTCTCGGCGCTGATCTTCACCGTGCAGTTGAGCGGTTCCATGGGCGCGTGGGCCAGATACGGCACGCTGTACTCGACGTCGATTTTCTTCGCCGCCTTGTCGAAATTACCCTTCGGGTCCCCGGCCTGAGCGGCCGATGTGCCCGGTGTCGCCGCCAGTTTGCGGAAACTGTCGAGCAGGCCCTGACTGCTGAGGTCCGTGTGTGGCCCCATGTCCCAATCGACGTTCAAGGCATCGCGGCCCAGCTTCGCCGCCCAATAATGCTCGGCGATCACCGCCACACCGGTCGGCACCTGCACCACTTTGTGCACTCCGGGCACCGCCAGCGCCTCGGCACCTTCGAAGGATTTGACCGTGGCGCCGAACACCGGCGCCCGCGCGACCATCGCGGTCATCAAGCCCTCGAACTGCACGTCCATGCCGAACTTGGCGCGGCCGGTGATTTTCTCCGGGGTGTCGAGACGCTTGGTCGGTTTGCCGATGACTTTCCAGTCCTTGGCCTCCTTGAAGGTGATCGACTTCGGATCCGGCACCGGCAACTGCCCGGCAGCGTCCGCCAGTTCGCCGTAGGTCGCCCGTTTATCGCCGGCGATCACCACGCCCGACTCGGTGCGAATCGTCGACGCAGCGACGTTGAAGCGCTTGGCCGCGGCCTCCACCAGCATCTGCCGCGCCGTGGCTCCCGCAAGCCGATAACGGTCAAACTCCATCCAGGTCGAAGTCGAGCCGCCGGTAATCTGCATCCCGCCAAACGCCGGCATACCGTAATTGGCCGCCGAGGCCGGCGAGTGCTCGACGCGGATTTTCGACCAGTCGGCGTCCAGCTCTTCGGCAATCAGCATGGTCAGGCCGGTCCAGATACCCTGGCCCATTTCCGAATGCCCGAGCAACACCGTCACGCTGTTGTCGGCGGCGATGCGCAAAAACGCATTCGGCGCGAAGACCTTGCCTTCATTCTCCGCCGCCAGGGCAAACCGATGGGCACCGGGCACGACAAACGCCACCACCAGACCGCCACCCAGCACGGCGCTGCCCTTGAGAAAACCACGACGCGATACAGGACTGTTCATCGTCTATCTCCCCACCGGGTTCAACCGATTTCGGCCGCACGTTTGACCGCTGCGCGGATTCTTGGATAAGTGCCGCAGCGGCAGATGTTGCCGGAGAGCGCCTGATCAATATCGCTGTCGGTGGGTTTGGGGATTTTCGCCAGCAGCGCGGCGGCCGACATGATCTGCCCGGACTGGCAGTAACCGCACTGCACCACATCCAGTTCGGCCCAGGCCTGTTGCACAGGATGCGAACCGTCGGTGGACAGCCCTTCGATGGTGAGAATTTTCTGGCCGTTGGCCACGGCGGTGGCGGGCGTGATGCAGGCGCGCAGTGGCGCGCCGTCAACGTGCACCGTGCAGGCACCGCACTGGGCCATGCCGCAGCCGAATTTGGTACCGGTCAGGTGCGCCACATCACGCAGGACCCAGAGCAGCGGCATGTCGGCCGGCACATCGAGCTCCTGATCCTTGCCATTGATATTCAAGGTCAGCATCGGGGGATTTCCTCAGACTCACGGTGTTCTGAAGGGGCGTCGCTACGGCCGGCAAAGCCTGCGCGCGCCTCGGCTTATCCCTTTCAGCAAAGCCTAATTTGCGCCGCAAGCCAGACGTTGCGACCACCGGTCATGCCTCAACGAAAAAATGTCGACTTTAATCCTACGGCTGATAACGGCGCTCACCCAAGCCATCACGACCGGTCTGCGACGAGCGCTAACCCATCACATTGGTCTGGAGTCGCGAACATGGGATTTATCACCACCAAAGACGGCGTCGAAATCTTCTACAAGGACTGGGGCCCGAAGGACGCCCCGGTGATCCACTTCCACCACGGCTGGCCGCTCAGCTCGGATGATTGGGACGCGCAGATGCTGTTCTTTCTCGGGCAAGGCTTTCGGGTGATCGCCCATGATCGCCGGGGTCACGGCCGATCGAGCCAGGTCTGGGCCGGGCATGACATGGATCACTACGCAGACGATGTGCTGGCGGTGGTTAAACATTTGGGTGTGAAGAACGTTGTGCATGTCGGCCACTCCACGGGCGGCGGTGAGGTTATCCATTACATCGCCCGCCACGGTCAGGACAACGTCGCCAAAGGCGTGCTGATCAGCGCCGTGCCGCCGCTGATGGTCAAGACCGATAGCAATCCCGGTGGTCTGCCGAAATCGGTGTTCGATGATTTTCAGACGCAACTGGCGGCTAATCGGGCGCAGTTTTATCGGGACATTCCGACCGGCCCTTTTTATGGCTACAACCGGCCGGGCGCCAAACCTTCGGAAGGGATTATTGGCAACTGGTGGCGCCAGGGCATGATCGGTGGGGCCAAGGCGCATTACGACGGCATCGTCGCGTTCTCGCAGACCGATTTCACCGAAGACCTGAAGCAAGTCACTGTGCCGGTACTGGTGATGCATGGCGAGGACGATCAGATAGTGCCGTACGCGAACTCGGGGCCTTTGTCGGCGAAACTGCTGCCAAATGGCACGTTGAAATCGTATCCGGGGTTTCCCCACGGGATGCCGACGACGGAGGCGGCGACGATCAATGCGGACCTGCTGGCCTTTATTCGCGGCTGAGATCACTGAGGTCAGCTGCCTCCCCCTGTGGGAGCGAGCTTGCTCCGGGCGGCGTTCCGACGAAGGCAATCTGTCAGGCAATATCGGGCTGACTGAACCACCGCTATCGCGAGCAGGCTCACTCCTACATTTGTCTGCGGCGTACATACAAATATCCATCCCACACAAAACCCTGTGGGAGCGGGCTTGCTCGCGAAGGCAATCTGTCAGGCAATATCGGGCTGACTGAACCACCGCTTTCGCGAGCAGGCTCACTCCTACAGTTGTCTGCGGCGTACATACAAATATCCATCCCACACAAAACCCTGTGGGAGCGGGCTTGCTCGCGAAGGCAATCTGTCAGGCAATATCGGGGCTGACTGAACCACCGCTATCGCGAGCAGGCTCACTCCTACATTTGTCTGCGGCGTACATACGAATATCCATCCCACACAAAACCCTGTGGGAGCGGGCTTGCTCACGAAGGCAATCTGTCAGTTGATACTGGGCCAACTGGCCCACCGCTTTCGCGAGCAAGCCCGCTCCCACATTTGCCTGCGGCGTACATACGAATATCCATCCCACACAAAACCCTGTGGGAGCGGGCTTGCTCGCGAAGGCAATCTGTCAGGCAATATCGGGCTGACTGAACCACCGCTTTCGCGAGCAGGCTCACTCCTACATTTGTCTGCGGCGTACATACAAATATCCATCCCACACAAAACCCTGTGGGAGCGGGCTTGCTCGCGAAGGCAATCTGTCAGTTGATACTGGGCCAACTGGCCCACCGCTTTCGCGAGCAAGCCCGCTCCCACACTTATCTGCGGCGTACATACGAATATCCATCCCACACAAAACCCTGTGGGAGCGGGCTTGCTCGCGAAGGCAATCTGTCAGGCAATATCGGGCCAACTGAATCACCGCTTTCGCGAGCAGGCTCACTCCTACATTTGTCTGCGGCGTACACATGAATATCTACCCCACACAAAACCCTGTGGGAGCCAGCTCACTGTCACAAAGGCAGGCTGTGGGCCGCATTACTCTTCTATTCGGCCCGTGCTCTCACGGTCACGTTCGTAGTGGTGAGCCAGCGGCAGCGCCGGCAACCACGCCTCACGACGGACAGTCCAGAGTTCATAAGTGGGCTTGAAGCGGTTCGGCTCATCAAGCGACCCCACGTTGATTTCGACCTCGTCTCCCGACCGTGTGAAGACCGGAGAACCGCAGCGCAAACAGAAAAACCGGCCGTTATAGTCGCCGGTTTTGCCGGTGACCTTCAGCGCATGTTCCGGGAATATCGCCGAGGTGTGGAACAGCGCGCCGTGACGTTTGCGGCAGTCCAGGCAGTGGCAGATGCCGACGCGATAGGGCTGGCCAGATACTTCGAAACGCACATCGCCGCACAGGCAGCCGCCGGTGATTTGATCCATGTCGTAGCTCCTCTGATCGCTCATGTCTTCAGTGTCTAAACGCAACGCCGCACACCCGTTTAAATTACACGAATCGTTACGTCATAAAGGCTACAACGCCTTGCGTCGTTGCCTACGCGTACACCAGAATCCGCCGGCTTACACGGCTATGGGGTGGGCTATATCGTTTGCCGGTCACTGAATAACAGTGATCGGGTTTGGTAGCCCGCTTCTAAGTATGATGGCGACGCCATAGGCAGTTCCCTTTTTCAGGGACTCGTTTTTATATGGCGGCCATGCGTGGGGCTCCTTCGGGAGCGCCGGGTTTCCTGCTTAGACCGGTCTACCAACCCGCGTATGGCCGCCACCCTCGTTTGGTAGCGAGAGTGATGGCTCCTTACTTATGCTAAGCAGGAGCTTCATCCATGTTCAAAGTCACACCAAACCCGCCAGACACCGATCCAATCCCCCACGACCCCAGCCTTGACCCGCAGAAGGTCAAAGAGGCCACCGATCGCGCCCTCGATTTCTACCTCAACCCCGAAACCTCGAAGGCTTCAATGTTTTCACCCAAGGCCCGCCCCATCTACCTCGTCGACCCCACGCTGGATGACGAAACCCTGCTGGTCGAAGCCTGTGAATCGCTGTCGTCGGCCCATGCCATGGCCGGCAATATCGCCAACTCGGTGGGCGGCCCGGAGCGCAAGCCGCTGCTGGCGTTGCAACAGTTGATCATGTTGAACGAGCTGTTGGTCAATCGCTTGCTGGATAAGCTGCGCGTCCCGCAGTAGTTGCCAGACGGTTCAGTGAGGGGTTGCCCCTCACTGCTTCACGCAGTCCATACTGCACCTATCAACCCATCGTTTCGGACGCCGACATGCCCTCCCCCGAATCCTCCCTTCTGCAGAGCTGGCACAGCAACGCTGACGCCTGGATCGAGGTGATCCGCAGCGGTGCCATTGAAAGCCGTCAGCAAGTCACCGATCAGGCGATCCTGCTGGCCATCATGGGCCGCCAGCCGGAACGTGTGCTCGACCTGGGTTGCGGCGAAGGCTGGTTGTTACGGGCGCTGGCCGATCGCGGCATCGAGGCGGCGGGCGTGGATGGCGATGCGACGCTGGTCGAGGCGGCACGCGCGGCGGGCTCGACCAGGGTGCACGTCGCCAGTTACGAGGCGCTGGTCGAGGCCAAGGTCGATATCGGCCGCGAATACGATTTGATCTGCGCGAATTTCTCGCTGTTGCATCAGGACATCATCCCGCTGCTGACCGCCATGCATGCCCTGCTCACCCCGGGCGGTGCGCTGCTGATCCAGACCCTGCACCCGTGGGCGGTTGCAGCGGGGTATTATCAGGACGGCTGGCGCGAAGAGTCCTTCGCCGGGTTCAAGGGCCAGTGGCAGCCGATGCCGTGGTACTTCCGCACGCTGTCGAGTTGGCTGAATGCCCTGGACATGGCGGGGTTCCGGCTGGCCGGCCTGCAGGAACCGCAGCATCCGCAAAGCGCAGTGCCGCAGTCGTTGCTGATGCTCGCCGAACAGCGCTAACTCGGCAGCTCGAGCCCCTTGTGGGAGCGAGCCTGCTCGCGAAGACGGAGTGTCTGACAGGCTCGTTTCAGCTTGTGCCGACGCTTTCGCGAGCAAGCTCGCACCCACAATGTTTGGCTTTGCATGCTCCATTTTGTCGATCTACGGCACCGCCATTCGACCAAGGACTGACTACGCTGTTAATCCTGCGTGTCTAACCTGCCGAGGATGACTGCCATGCAACGCTTTCAAAAAATCACGCCGTGCCTGTGGTTCGACGATCAAGCCGAAGCGGCGGCGAAGTTCTACTGCTCAATCTTCGATCACTCGAAAATCACCGGCCTGACCCACTACAGCAAGGTCGGTCAGGAATTTCACGGTAAACCGGAAGGCGCGGTGATGACGGTCAGTTTCGAACTCGACGGCCAGAGCTTCACCGGGCTCAATGGCGGGCCGATGTTCAAGTTCAGTGAGGCAATTTCGTTTCAGGTCAACTGCCAGAATCAGGAAGAAGTCGACCATTTCTGGGGCAATCTGTCAGCCGGCGGCCCGGTCGAGGCCCAGCAATGCGGCTGGCTCAAGGACAAGTTCGGGGTGTCGTGGCAGATCGTGCCGGTGGCGTTCATGCACATGATGCTGGACGCCGACACCAGCAAGTCGCAGCGGGCGATGCAGGCCATGTTCAAGATGAAAAAACTCGACATCGCCGAACTGGAGCGGGCCTTTGCCGGCCAGAGCTAATACACTCCAGGTCTGGCCTGCCGGGAACAATAACGATGAAACACGCTGCCGCCAAAAACCCTGAAAAGGCCCCGCGCTTCTGGCGCGACGACGCCCTGCCGTTTATTGAAGCGCGGGCCATCGCCGATGGTCGTGAGGTTTGCTACTCACGACATTCCCATGCGCATTTTTCCATCGGTGCGATCACCGCCGGGCGCAGCATTTATGTGCATGAGCACGCGCAGTTCGAGGTCGCGGCCGGCACCGTGGTGCTGATGAATCCCGGCGACGTGCATGCCTGCAACCCGATCGATGACCAACCGTGGTCGTACCTGATGCTGTATGTGGAGACGCCGTGGCTGACGGATTTGCAGCATCAGCTCGGGTTCAGTGCCGAACTGGAGTTTCACCGATTTTCCACCACCCACTTGAATGACCCGCGACTGTTCCGCGACCTGCAAGGACTTTACGACACGCTGGTCGATGAGCAGCAGGACGCGCTGCGCAAACACAGCGCGGCAGTCGAGTTTTTCAGCGATCTGCAAGGGCGCCTGAACCCGGCGGAACAAGCGTTGCGCGAGCCGAACTTCAAACTCGAACGCGCCGCCGAGTTCATCCGCGAGCACTGCACCGCCCTGCTGAGCCTGGACGACATCTGCACGGCGGCGCAGTTGTCGCCGTCGTACCTGATCCGCGCCTTCAAGCAGCATTACGGCATGACCCCGCACGCCTTTGTGGTCAATCAGCGCATCCAGTTCGCCCGCGAGCGCTTGCGCAGCGGCCAGTTGATTGCCGATGTGGCGCTTGAAGCGGGATTCGCCGATCAGGCGCATTTTCAGCGAGCATTCAAACAGCACCTGGCTGCCACTCCGGGTCAATATCGCGGCTGACAGCAAAACCCGACTACGCTGCAGATCAACCACCCCCCCCTGGCCCGGGAGTTTGCCCTGGATGATCCTGATTCTTTTGCCGTGCGCCGATTACGACCCGACCGAAAGCAGCGTGCCGTGGCAGGCACTGCGCGATGCGGGCATCGAGGCACGGTTCGCTACGCCGCAAGGCCTGGCTGCCTACGCCGACCCACGGCTGGTGAGCACCGGGTTCGGACCACTGAACCCGATGCTGATGACGCGCAGAGCCGATCTGCACAGTTACGCGCAGATGATCGATAGCCCGGCGTTCCTTCAGCCGCTGGCGTATGCCGATGTCGATCCTGCTCAGTTCGACGGGTTATTGATCCCCGGTGGTCATGCCAAAGGCATGCGCAGCCTGCTGGAGTCCGCGCAGGCCCGAGACATCGCTCTGCACTTTTTCAACGCACAAAAACCCGTGGCGGCGGTGTGTCATGGCGTGCTGCTGCTGGCGCGCACCCTCGACCCCGACACCGGACGCTCGGTGTTGTTCGGGCGCAAGGTCACTGCATTGCTGGCGGCCACCATGGAATTGCCGGCATGGCTGATGACGGCGGCCTGGCTGGGTCGCTACTACCGCACCTACAAGCAGACCGTGGAAGCGGAAGTAACCGCCGCGCTGTCGAACACGTCCGATTTTGTCCGCGGCCCGCGCATTGCCAAACGCGACAGTGCGCAGGCGCCGCAAACCGGTTTTGTGGTGCGCGACGGACAACTGCTCACGGCTCGATGGCCCGGTGATTGTCACCGCTTCGCCGCAGAATGGGTGACCATGCTGCAAGGTAGATACCCAAGGTTCAAGGCAGCAGCAGATACCCTGCACTCACCGCCAGCAGCAATGCCATGAGCCGATTGAACAGACGCATTCCCGCCGGATTGCCCAGGTAGCCACGTAAAAACGTCCCGGCATACACCCAGCAACCCACCGACAGATAGCAGATCACCAGATACACCGCGGCAAACTGCCAGACCAGCCGCGCCTCGCCATCGGCCACAAACGCGCCCATCCCCGCCACGCAGGCCAGCCAGGCTTTCGGGTTGAGCCATTGCATCACGGCGCCGTACAGCATCGACGGCGCACGCCTCGCCTCCCCGGCATTCAACTGGCCGTTATCACTCGCCAGTTTCCAGGCCATGAACAACAGAAACGCCACGCCGGCCAACTGCACCACCCGGGTCAGGGACGGCCACAGTTTCAGGACTTCATGCAGCCCAAGCCCCATCAGCACCAACAACAGCACAAAACCCAGTGTGGCCCCCGCCACATGCCGCTGGCTGGCCCGGAAGCCAAACTGCGCCCCGGAGCTCAACGCCACGATATTCACCGGGCCCGGAGTTATTGAGGCCACCAACGCAAACGCCGCCATCGACACAATCAGACTCATCACGCACCTGCTTCAACTCGGGGAACAAGGTGCCAACGGTAGCCAGTACCTCGCTCCCGTGTATTGAACAAAATTGCCCACCCCGGCCGGCGTTCACCTGGCGGGCTGTCATGGTCATGATCCGCGCCTGTCAGTCGCTCCCGACCCTCACCGGCACGGTAAACCGAAACTCGGTGCCCTGCCCCGGCTCGCTGCTGGCCTCGATCCGCCCGCCATGGGCTTCAACAATCCCCTGTGTGATGTACAAGCCCAGTCCGGTCCCGGTGGGATTGCCCTCCTTCACCGTCCAGTAACGATCGAACACACGCGCCAGGTTTTCCTGGGGAATGCCTTCGCCGGTATCGCGCACGGTAAACACGATATCTTTGCCATCAGACTTCGCCCGCACGCCCACCGAGCCCATGCGCGGGGTGAACTTGATGGCGTTGCCGATCAGGTTCGACAGCACCTGAAACAGACGCTCCGGGTCGGCATGGATTTTCAGCTCGGGATCAGCTTCGAACGAGATACTGATGTCCTTGTCCAGCGCCAGTGGCCCGAGCAGCGCCTGGGTCTCCTCGAACATCTGCCCGACATCCAGAGTCTGCGGCGCGATGCTGTAGCGCCCGGCGTCGATTTTAGAGGTGTCGAGCAAGTCTTCCAGCAGCGTGTTCATCCGTCCGGCCGCCTGCTGCATGGTGTCGATCGCCGTGGAGATGCGCCGCGAGGTGTGCGGCCCATCGGAGCTGAAGGCCTTGTGCAGCATGCCGCAAAGCATCGAGATCACGGTCATCGGGTTGCGCAGGTCATGCGAGACCACCGCCACCAGCTCATCACGCGCGCGCACCGCTTCTTGCTCGCGACGCACCTGACGGGCCAGGTCATTTTCCAGTGCCGAGCGGCGCAGATCGTTGGCGGCGAACAGATCGCCGTGAGTCCACTTGGTGGAGATCCCGGCCATCTCGACTTTCCAGATTTCGAACGAGGTGCGCGGGCGCAGACGCAGGCCTGCCTCGCAGTTTTCCAGGGCCAGGGGCTTCTTCGGATCGCCGCTCCAGTTGATGTTTTCTTTCACCTCGGGGCGGAACCACAGCACGCCGTTGTCCACCGGTTTGGGCAGACTCATGGCGAGCAAGCCGCTGGCCACTGGCTGAAACTGCGCGGCTGGCGGGTAGACGCTCGCCAGATGATGGCTGGCGAACACCGGCTCGCCGCCGTCCTGCAACCACTTGTGCAGGGCGCGGATTTCGTCCGGCTCTGGGCAATTGCCGTAACGGTGCAATTGTTTGTCTTCGATGATCGCGATGCCCCCGGCCCCGGTCAGCGCCATCAGCACTTGCGGCTGCTGCGCCAAGCCATCGAAGACGTTTTGCGGCGAATCGATCATTGCCTGATTGAGCAGCGCCAGCGCTTCGACTTTTTCTTCGCGCTGACGGCTGATTTCCAGCGATTCCATGGCGCTGATCTGCAGCGACAGCACCTGGCCGATGGTCTGGCAAGCGCTACGCAGTTCATGCGGCACGTGCAGCGGCTGGCGGTTGCCGCAACTGATCAGGCCCCACAGCTTGTCGCCCTTGAGCAAGGAAATGCTCATCGACGACAGCACGCCCATGTTCTTCATGTACTGGCAGTGAATCGGCGAGACGCTGCGCAGCGTCGCGAAGCTCAGGTCCAGCGCGGTCTGGGTATCGGGGCGCAGCTTGGGCACCAGCGGCACCGGCTGATAATCGGCGTTGGGGATGATCCGTAACCAGTTGGTGCGGTACAGCTCACGCGCCTGTTCGGGGATGTCCGAGGCCGGGAAAAACAAACCGTTGAACACTTCCATCGACGGATCGGACGCCTCGGCAATCACCTGGCCGTGGCCCTCCTCTTCGAATCGGTAGATCAACACCCGGTCGTAACCGGTCATCGCCTGGATTTCCTTGACGCTGATGTCGTACAGCGCCTGCAGCGTGGTGGCCGCTTGCAGACGCTGGAGCATGCGCCCCAGATGGGTCTGATTGCCGGCGACGTTGCGCGGCTGGAAGTGCTCGACGTGGATTTCCAGCTCCAGAATCAATACGCCCTGATGGCGATGCAACAGGCCTTCGAACGCGGTGTCGTTGAGGTGAAAATGCAGCGGCCCCGCGTCGGAAAACGACGGCTGCAGCAAGGCCTCGCGCACCGCATCGGCGTGCGGTTCGCCAAGCAGACTGTGCAGCGGCTGGCCGATCAGCTCTTGCGCCGGACGGGCCAGCAGGGTCTCGACGTTGGCGCTGATCTGCATGATCTCCAGCGCAGGCTCGCTGAGCGTCAGCAACAGGCCATGGGGCTGGATCGCCCCGGGAAAGCGGATCGGTTCGTCGGCGCAGTTGGCCAGCAGTTCTTCAAACGCGTCCTGGTCTTGCGGGGTCATGCCAGTACCTCCCGGCGTTCGAGCCAACGCTCGAAACAGCTGAATGTGGTTTGGGCCGCCGCAACAACGGCTGCGCGCTCGTCGACGTCCATTGGGCGCGCGCCCAGGTATTCGATGAAGTCGCGCCAGCGACGGCCAGTCGTGGCGCCGTAGACATCGAGGAATGCCGCGCCGTTTTCCGCGTACAGGCTCAAGCGCGTGGCGATTTCGCGGCGCAGGATCTGCCCGCCCAGCGTCGCGCCTTCGAGCACGTACAACACGCCCAGGCATGCAGCGCTTGTATCGATGACCGGCAATTGGCGACAGATCGGCAAGTGCTCCAGCCCCTCGGGCGATTCGCCCAGCGCGTGCAGATCACGCTGCAGGATTGGCGTCTTGAGGCGCGGGGCAATATCGAAATCGGCGGGAACGCAGGCGCTGGCGAGCAGTGCGGACTCCAGTGGCCGGTAAAACCCGTAATAGGCTTGCATCAGCCGCCGGAAGGCGTTGGTATCGAGTTGTTCGGAGAAAAAGGGAAGGCGTTTTTCCAGTGCGATGTGCAGTTCGGCAGTGCCGGCTCGCAGATCTTGCAGCACCGTTGGCACATAGATTTCACGGGCCTTTGCTTGCATGTAGATCGCTCTAGGTGGGGCCGCTTCGGGGCCGGCGGGGTGTTTGCAACGTCGACGAATAGTACACGGCGAACGCATTTTCTGACTGGGCGCACAGGTTTTTTTCTGAATAAACCATCGCCTTGTGACTTTTCAGAGTTCCGGCAAATCGGAAAAGTTCGACGCAATCAAAAGAGGGCTGTCGATGCTGTACCGCGAGAGCACCGCGTGACTGTACGGGTCGCGCCGCCCGGGGGCTGTGATAAAAATGCGCATCCACGTTTCTGGAGTGCCGCCATGGACCTCGCTACGCTCACGTTGTTTCTCCCGGCCTGTTTCGCCCTGAACATGGCCCCCGGGCCGAACAACCTGCTGTCGGTGAGCAACGCCACCCGTTATGGCTATCGCCGTGCCTGTGCGGCCGGTATCGGGCGAATTCTGGCGTTCGCCGGGATGATCGCCCTCGCCGGCGCGGGGCTGTCGGTGGTACTGCAAACCTCGGAATGGCTGTTCCACGCGATCAAGATCATCGGCGCGGCGTACCTGCTGTACCTGGCGTGGCAACTGTGGCGGGCCAATCCCGACGCCGAGCAGCAGGTAACGGGCGCCTCGGTTGGCTTTTTCCGCCTGGCGCGCCAGGAGTTTCTGGTGGCGGCGGGCAACCCGAAAGCTATCCTGCTGTTCACCGCATTCCTGCCGCAGTTCGTCGACCCGAGCCGCCCGGTGCCGGCGCAATTCGCCGTGCTCGGCGCGCTGTTCCTGCTGCTGGAATGGATCGCCATCGGCGCCTACGCCTGGATGGGCCTGCACATGCGCCGCTGGTTCGCCGAGCCGCGCGGTAAACGCATCTTCAACCGTTGCTGCGCGGGGCTGCTGTCGGCGGCGGCTTCGGTGCTGTTGATAGCGAAACGGGCTTAAGCCTCGGACGGGCCTTTGAGTTCGACCTGATTGCCGTCCGGGTCGAAGCAGTACAGCGACAGGCCGTAGCCCTCGGCGCCGAAGCGTCTGGCGGCTTTTTCGACGGTCAGGCCGTGCGCCTGCAAGTGTTCGGTCAGCGCTGGCTCATCGAACGGCTCGATGCGCAGGCAGAAGTGATCGACGTTGCGCCGCTCGGCACCGGCCGCCCCGCCGCCCTTGCGCCCGAGTTCCCCCTGCAAGTCGACAAGGTCGATCATCGAACTGCCGGCGCGCAGGTGCACCAGTCCCATTTTCTCGTTGTGCCGGACCACTTCGGCACCGAAGACCTGGCCGTAAAAATCGATACTGCGTTGCAGATCCGCAACGCGCAGCACGATATGGTCGATGCGTTGGATGATGAACGGTTGCATGGGTTTGCTTCCTCAAATCAGCGACCCGCTGATTGTGGTGCAGAATCGAAAAAATTCACTGTCGATTTTTCGGTGGAGCCATCGAAATCCTGGATTTAAGCTCTGACCATGAACATACAAACCACACTGCTGCCGCCCCACGCCGAGATGGTTCGCGCCATGCTCGAACGCGACACCGCCTACGAGGGGGTGTTCTTCACGGCCGTGAAAACCACCGGAATCTTCTGCCGCCCCAGTTGCACGGCGCGCAAACCGAAACCGGAAAACGTCGAATTCTTCGCCCATGCCGATGAGTGCCTGTCAGCCGGTTATCGCGCTTGCCTGCGCTGCAAGCCGCTGGACGCTGCGGCCATCGCCCCCGATTGGGTTCAGCGCCTGCTCAGCGCCGTCGACGCCGACCCGGAGCTGCGCTGGAGCGACGCCCAGTTGCTGGCCGAAGGCATTGAGCCGCTGAAGCTGCGACGCTGGTTCAAACAGCATTTCGGCATGACTTTCCACGCCTGGCTGCGCACCCGTCGGCTCGGCATGGCACTGGGCGGGATCCGCCAAGGCACTTCGATTGACCATGCGGCGTTTGATTCCGGCTACGAGTCGCTCAGTGGCTTTCGCGATGCGTTCCAGAAGTCGTTCCACATCACCCCGGGCCGCGCGGCCAACAGTGAACCGCTGCTGTTCACCCGCCTGACCACGCCGTTGGGGCCGATGATCGCCATGGCCGAACGCCGTGGGCTGGTGTTGCTGGAGTTTCTCGATCGCCCGGCGCTGACCCGCGAGGTCGAAGAGTTGCAAACCCGCCACGGCTACGTGGTCGCGCCGGGGCACAACACGCATCTACAGCAGATCGAGCAGCAACTGAACGAATATTTTGCCGGCGCGCGCAACGTGTTCAGTGTGCCGCTGCACCTGCCCGGCAGCGAGTTCGCCCGACAAGTCTGGCGCGAACTGCTGAACATTCCCTATGGCCACACCAGCACCTACGGCACCATCGCCGCACGTTTGGGCAAACCCGGCGCCAGTCGTGCGGTGGGCCTGGCCAACGGGCACAATCGGCTGGCGATCGTGGTGCCATGCCATCGGGTGATCGGTGCGGATGGTTCGCTGACCGGCTATGGTGGTGGGCAGCCGCGCAAGGCGTTTCTGCTGAGGCTGGAAAACGCCGCCGTGCAACTCACGCAACCACTGGCTTTCTGACGACGGCACAACCTACGAGAAGGGATTTCGATGAGCACGCTCGACACACAGTTTCACCAGTTACACCAGGATGGCCTGCTGATCCTGACCAACGTCGCCGATGCCACGGGTGCGCGACTGGTCGAACAGGCCGGCGGCAAAGCCGTTGCCACCAGCAGCGCGGCGGTGGCCTGGGCGCACGGTTATCCGGATGGCAACACCCTGCCCCTCGAACGCCTGATTGCCACCGTGGAATCCATCGCGCGAGTGATCAAGGTGCCGCTGAGCGTGGACATCGAAGCCGGTTACTCCGATGACCTCGGGCGTGTGGCCGAGGTCATCGACGCGGTGCTGGCCGCCGGTGCGGTCGGGATCAATATCGAGGACGGCAGCGGCGCCCCGGAGCTGTTGGCGCGCAAGATCGAAGTGGCACGGCAGGTCGCCCACAAGCGTGATGTGAAGCTGTTCATCAACGCCCGCACCGACGTTTACCTCAAGAGCCTGGTGCCGGCGGAGGACCGCGTCGCCGAAACCCTGCGCCGCTCAGCGCTGTACCAGGCCGCCGGGGCCGATGGTTTGTTCGCGGCCGGCGTCACGGCGGCCTATGAAATCGAGGCGATCTGCAAAGGCACATCGCTGCCGGTCAACGTCCTCGGGTTCGCCTGCCTGCCCTCGCCGACCGAGCTGCAAGCCCTGGGCGTGCGCCGCCTGAGCGCCGGGTCCGGCATCGCCGAATTCCTCTATGGTGCGATGGGCGCGCTGGTGAAAAGCTTCCTCGCCAGCGGCAAGCTCGACACCCCTGACCTCAAAGCGCTCAGCTACAGCGAAATCAACGGTCTGCTGAAATAAGCATGGCCGAGTCTTATCAAGCGGCCAGCGAACATCTGGCCGCACTCGACGAAGACTGGCAGCGACACATCAGCGCCATCGGCCCCTGCCTGCATCAACCGCACCCGGCGCGTGATCCTTACGAATCACTGGTGCGGGCGATTGCCTATCAGCAATTGCACGCCAAGGCCGGGGACGCGATTGTCGGGCGCCTGATCGCGTTGTTTCCGGGGCAGACCTTTCCCCGGCCTGAACAGATTCTCGCGACGAGCTTCGAACAATTGCGCGGCTGCGGGTTTTCTGCGGGCAAGATTGCGACGATTCAGGGCATCGCCCAGGCGACCCTGGACGGCGTGGTGCCGGATTACCCCACGGCGCTGGCGATGGACGACGAGGCGTTGATCGAACGTCTGGTCAGCCTGCGCGGAGTTGGCCGCTGGACTGTGGAAATGCTGCTGATTTACAGCCTGGAGCGCATGGATATCCTGCCGGCGGACGACTTCGGCGTGCGCGAGGGTTATCGGCGATTGAAGGAGCTGGACGTGCAGCCAACGCGCAAGCAGATGATCGACATCGGCTTGGCGTGGAGTCCTTATCGGACGGTGGCGGCGTGGTATTTGTGGCGTGTGGCAAAACCGTTGCCCTCACCCTAGCCCTCTCCCGGAGGGAGAGGGAACTGATTGGGGAAGATTGGAGATTGCCGCCGACTTGAAATAGCGCCAGTGAATCCATAGTCGCCAAGACTTTGGTCAATCCATGGCCGACCCGGTTTTGCAGGTCGACGCATAACCCAAGACAACTCGGTCGGCCCCCTCTCCCTCCGGAGGGAGAGGGAACTGATTGGGGAAGATTGGAGATTGCCGCCGACTTGAAATAGCGCCGGTGAATCCATAGTCGCCAAGACTTTGGTCAATCCATGGCCGACCCGGTTTTGCAGGTCGACGCATAACCCAAGACAACTCGGTCGGCCCCCTCTCCCTCCGGGAGAGGGCTGGGGTGAGGGTTGGCTTTTCACAGACCTGACTTCAACTTGCTGAACGCCCGAATCAAAGCCCGATTGAACGCCTTGCCATTGTCATTCTTGCTGTACAGCGAAGCCCGCACCGCCTCTGACGGGTACGTCCCCGGATCATTGCGGATCGACGCATCCACCAAGCCGTCAGCCGCCGTGATCGCGTTGGCGTAGTGGATGGTGTCGGTGATCGGCGCGATCACCTCCGGGGTCATCAGGTAATCCATCAACGCCAGCCCGGCCTGCGGATGCGGTGCATCCTTGGGAATGACCATGGCATCAAACCAGATCAGCGTGCCCTCTTTCGGGATGCGATAACTGAGCTTGAACGGCTTGTTCGCCGCCTGCGCCTGCCCTGCCGCAATCGCCACGTTGCCGTTCCACGACATCGCCACACAGGTGTTGCCATTGGCCAGGTCGCTGATGTTCAGGTCATTGTCGAAGTAGCGAATGTACGGGCGGATCTTCGCCAGTTGCTGCTCGGCGAGTTTCAGGTCGTCGAGGTTCTGCCGGTTGATGTCCAGGCCCATGTATTTCATGACCGCCGCGAATACTTCGTTCGGATCGTTGAGCAGACTCACCCCGCAATCAGCGAATTTCGACACCACCGCCGGATCGAACAGCATCGCCCAGCTGTCGGTCGGCGCATTCGGCAGACGCTGCTTGATCGCCTCCTCCTGATAGCCGACACCGGTGGTGCCCCAGGCATAGATCCCGGCGTAACGGTTGCCCGGATCGAACACCGCCATGTGCTGACGAAACTCCTCGCCAACCCCGGCAAAGTGCGGCACCCGTGCCTTGTCCAGTGGCTGGATCGCACCGCTTTCAATGGCCCGCGACAGATGCTGGCCGGCGGTCAGCACCAGGTCATAACCACTGCGCCCGGTGAGCAGTTTGGTCTCCACGGTTTCCAGCGAATCGAAGTGATCGGAAACCACGTGAATGCCGGTTTTCGCTTCGAAATTCTTCAGCGTATCCGGGGCCAGGTACTCGCCCCAGATGTACAGGTTGACCACCGGTTTGGCAGTGTCGGCGGCCTGCACACACAGGGGTGCAAGCACCAGCAATAACGCTTGAGTCAGTTTGTGCAGGCCCATCATCACACCCCCTTCTTGTATGGCGTGCCGGCGTACTGCGGCATGGTGATACACGCGACGTTGCCGCCACCAAGGAGGATTTCCCGGGAGTTATCAATGCCGACGATCTTGTGCTGCGGGAACAGCTCGGCGAGGGTCGCCAGTGCCACCTGATCGTTGCGATCACCGAACAGCGGCACCACGATCGAGCTGTTGCCGGCGTAGTAGTTGATGTACGACGCGCAGATTTTGGTGCCGGCCTGACGGGTGTGGGTGCTGTCCTGCTGATCGAGGCCTTCGGCTTCTTCGGCGGTCCACTCCAGCACGTCCGGTTGCGGCAGCTTGTGCACGATCAACTCGCGGCCGCGACTGTCACGGGTGCTGCGCAGAATGTCGTAGGCCTCCTGATAGATTTCCCACTGCGGGTCGTCGCGGTTGTCGGTCCATTGCAGCACCACTTCGCCGGGGCGCACGAAGCACGCGAGGTCATCGACGTGGCCGTCGGTTTCATCGAACTTGCAGCCCCGTGGCAGCCAGATCACCTGCTCGGCGCCGAGGTAATCGGTCAGGCGTCGGGTGACTTCGTCCTTGCCCAGATGCTGATTGCGATTGCGGTTGAGCAGGCATTGTTCGGTGGTGAGAATGCTGCCCTGGCCGTCGCTCTGGATGCCGCCCAGTTCGGCAATCAGCGGTGCGCGGTAACGGTCGAAACGTTCGATTTCGAGGATCTTGCTGGCGATCTGATCGTCCTTGTCCCACGGGTAATACAAGCCACCGTCGAGACCACCGTAAGCGTTGAACTCGAAATCGACGCCGCGCACTTCGCCGCGTTCATCGTTGACCACGAAGCACGGGCCGCTGTCGCGGAACCAGGTGTCGTTGCAGGTCATCTCGACCACGCGCACTTGCGGCGGCAACTGGCGGCGGGCGGTGGCGAATTGCGCGGCGGAGGCGCAGACGGTGACCGGTTCGCTGTGGGAAATGGCGGTGACGATCTGCACCCAGACTTTCTGTGCCGGTTTCGCGCCGTTGCGCCACACGTCGGTGCGCTCCGGCCAGCCGAGCCAGCAGCCGGACTTGCGTTCGAATTCGCCGGGCAGACGGAAACCGTCGTGTTTGGGGGTGGAGTCGAGCAAACGTGCCATGGTCAAACCTCGTCTTGGGGTTGGGAATGACCACAGGCTACGGTCGCGGACGGCTAGCCCGCCAACGATGATTATTGCGGAACCGTTGAATTCAATTCATCAATCGGTCAGCTGATCGTTGAACCATTCGAGCATCTGCGCCACCGCCGGACGCTCCAGGCGCAGCCGTTCGCAAACCAGCGCGTACTGGCCGAGCGCGGTCATGCTGGAGGTGAACGGTCGCACCAGTCGCCCGCTCTGCAAGTCCTCCTGCGCGGTCAGGTTGTCGCCCATCGCCACACCCTGCCCTTGCGCCGCCGCCTCCAGCGCCAGCCCGGCGTGGGCGAAATACAACTGGCGCTGCGGGCGCAGATCGCCGGCGTGGCTGGTGAGCCATGCGGTCCAGGTCTTGCCGTCCTGGTCATCGTGCAGCAGGCAGTGGCGCGCGAGGTCCTTGGGGGCTTTCAGGTTGCCCTGGTTGAACAGCCCGGGGCTGCACACCGGGAAGAACTGCAGCGCCGGCAACGGCCGCACGAAGTAGGCGCTGCTGTCCACCGGGCCGGTGCCGTAGGTGATCGCCAGGTCGATGTCTTCACCGGGCGCGCTGGCGTCGATCGGCTGTTCGTAGAGATGCAGGGTGATGTGCGGATAACGCGCATAGAAATCGGTGAGGCGGTTCATCAGCCACTTTTGCGCCAGCTCTGCGGTGACCGCGAGGCGCAACAGCGCCAGCGAGGATGGATCGCGCAGTTCATCGCAGGCCTCGCCGATCAGTTCGAAGGCCTGCTGCAGGCTCTGCATCAGCCGTCCGGCGGCGATGGTCGGACGGATCTGCCGGCCTTCGCGGATGAACAGCGAGACACCCAGTTGTTCTTCGAGCTGACGGATCTGGTGGCTGACCGCGCTGTCGGTGACGCACAGCTCGGCGGCGGCCCGGCCGAAATGCGCGTGGCGGGCGGCGCATTCGAAAGTTCGCAGGGCGGCCAGTGAGGGGAGTTTTCGCATGGGGTGGGTGCCTTTTTTGTGGGACATGCTGACCGGGCTGGCGGTGGGCGTCCAGTGGCTGCGCGTTATCGTTCTTCGCGAGCAAGCCCGCTCCCACATTTTGAAATACGCTCTCCCGTGGGAGCGAGCCAGTTCGCGAAGGCGTCCAGTGGCACCGCGTTATCGTTCTTCGCGAGCAAGCCCGCTCCCACATTTTGAAATACGCTCCCCCGTGGGAGCGAGCCAGTTCGCGAAGGCGTCCAGTGGCACCGCGTTATCGTTCTTCGCGAGCAAGCCCGCTCCCACATTTTGAAATACGCTCTCCCGTGGGAGCGAGCCAGCTCGCGAAGGCGTCCCGTGGCACCGCGTTATCGTTCTTCGCGAGCAAGCCCGCTCCCACATTTTGAAATACGTTCCCCCTGTGGGAGCGAGCCAGTTCGCGAAGGCGTCCAGTGCGACCGCGTTATCGTTCATCGCGAGCAGGCTCACTCCTACAGGGGCATGCGTTCCCTTGTAGGAGCGAGCCTGCTCGCGAAGGCGTCAGCATGATCGCCACAAACCTTCTAGGCTGAACCGCACCACTTCAGCCCACCGGAGGCCCCTCATGCACCTCGAAGGCTCCTGCCACTGCGGCGCCGTCACCTTCAGCCTGACCAGCGCCCACCCCTACCCTTATCAACGCTGCTACTGCTCGATCTGCCGCAAGACCCAGGGCGGTGGTGGCTATGCGATCAACCTCGGCGGCGACTCGGCCAGCCTCAAGGTTCAGGGGCGCAAACACATCTCGATCTACCACGCGAAGATGAAGGACGAAGGCGACAAACGTGCACACCGCAGCACCGCCGAACGGCATTTCTGCTCACTGTGCGGCAGCGGTTTATGGCTGTTCAGCCCGCAATGGCCGGAGCTGATCCACCCCTTCGCCTCGGCCATCGACACGCCGTTGCCGGTGCCGCCGGAGCACACGCACTTGATGCTCGGTTCGAAGGCGCCGTGGGTTGAGGTGAACGCAAAGCCCGGAGACAAGCAGTTTGAGGTTTATCCCCAAGAGTCAATTGCGCAGTGGCATGAGCGGTTGGGGTTGGTTAAATGAGCAGGGGTTTGTGGTGTGATTGATGGCCTCTTCGCGAGCAGGCTCGCTCCCACATCTGGAATGCATTCAACCTGTGGGAACGAGCCTGCTCGCGAAGAAGCCGGGACTGGCAACGCAAATCAATCCAGATGCGCCCAAGTCATCCGAAACGACGCCCCACCCCAAACCGATTCCCCGACCTCAACCTGCCCGCCATGGGATTGCGACACTCGCCGCACCAGCGCCAGCCCCAAGCCAAAACCGCCCGTGCGCCGATCACGGCTGGCATCCAGCCGCGAGAACGGCTCGAAGATCTTCTCCCGACCGTCCACCGGCACACCCGGGCCGTCGTCGTTGACCCGCACCTCGTAATAATCGCCGCTGCGCACCAGCGTCACTTCAACGCGCTGTTCGGCATAACGAATGGCATTGCGCAGCAGATTGATCACCGCTCGTGCCATGAAACGCGGTTCGATGCGCACGGTGTCGATCCGACAATCACCGATCAGCAACTGCACCCCCGCCGCTTCCGCCTCCAGCGCGACGCTGCCGACCACGCTGTCGAGCCAGTTGGCAGCCTGGATGTTTTCGCGCTTGATCACCGTCGCGCCGCGTTCGAGGCTGGCGTAGGTCAGCAGTTCGGAGACCATTTCCTCCAGCTCGCCAAGGTCGGCGTACATGTCGGCGATCAGTTCGCGGTTCTGGCTGGCGTCCGGTTGCTGCTTGAGCTGATCGAGCTCGAACGACAGCCGCGCAATCGGCGTACGCAGTTCATGGGACACCGCGTTGGTCAGCTCACGCTGATTGGCGATCAGGCTCTCGATGCGCGCCGCCATCAGATTGAAGTGCTCGGCCAGGTCGCGGATGTTCGAGCGCTTGGACAGTTGAATGCGCACCGACAGGTCGTTATCGCCAAAACGCTCGGCGGCCAGGCGCAGTTTCTCCAGATCGCGCCAGTGTGGGCGCACCCAGAAAAACAGCACGATGCCGATCAGCACCGCGAGCATCGCGTAAGCCACCGCGATGTAGAACGGCATCAGGCTCGGTTCCGGCGGCAGCTTGATGCTGAGCAACTGCGAACCACCGTCGATGTTGCTGATGAACTCGGTGTAGTTGTCGCGAATCACCAGCAGATTCTGCGCCAGTTCGGACTTTTCCTCAGGGCTGAGGGCCAGTTGATCGGCTTCCACCAGCTTCAGCGACAAGCCGTAGTGCGGGCGCAACGCCTCCAGTTGTTGCTCGCGCGCCGCACCTTGTTGATCGCGCATGTGCTCGACCAGCGACCACGCCTGCCCGCGCACCGCTTCACGGTTGTAGGCCTGCATCTGATTGTCGAGCAACGCGTTGAAGGTGTGCTCGACGGTTTGCAGGGCCAATACCAGCCCCACCGTCATCACCAGAAACAGCCCGAGGAATAACCGCAGCATCTACAGCTCCCACGCGAACGGATTGAACAGATAGCCCTTGCCCCACACGGTCTTGATGCAGACTGGCTCACGGGGGTTGTCCTTGAGTTTGTTGCGCAACTTGCTGATATACACGTCGACGCTGCGATTGAGCCCGTCGAAGGCGATGCCGCGCATGCGGTTGAGGATGTCATCGCGCGACAGGGTCTTGCCGGCGGCGCTGGCCAGCAGCCACAGCAGTTCGAATTCCATGGTGGTCATTTCGATGATTTCGCCGGCCAGGCGTACTTCGCGACAGCTGCGATCGATGCTCAACCGGCCGAACTCCAGCGAGCTGACCACCCCGCTTTCCGGTACCTGGCGCCGCTGCAACGCGCGCAGCCGCGCCAGCAGCACCGGCGGTTTGATCGGTTTGATCACGTAGTCATCGGCGCCGGATTCCAGGCCGAGAATGTGGTCGAGGTCGTCTTCCTTGGCGGTGAGGATGACAATCGGCGTGTCCGACACGCTGCGGATTTCCCGGCACACGTGCAGCCCGCTCTGCCCTGGCAGCATCAGGTCGAGCACCACCACTTTGGGCTGGAACTCGAGAAACGCGGCTATCGCCAGATCACCGCGATGCACCGCGCGCACCTCGTAGCCATGCTGTTCGAGAAAGTGCGCAATCAGCGTGGCCAGACGCTCATCGTCCTCGACCACCAGGACCTTGCCAAAACCCAGGTTATCCATAACGACCGTCTGCCAACCCATGTGTGAAGTGGTCGACATTATGGCGGCAATCGCCGGTGTGGCGTTGTTGCAGGCAGCAAAAACCGGCCACTGGGGCCGGTTTTCGGTGATATTTCATACTCTTAAGAGTTTTTAACAGTTTGTGTGTCAGGCCGCGACCGGCACACCGCTGTGGAAGCGAAACTCTTCATCCGGCGATTCGATCAGTTCCTGCTCGGCAGCGCGGACCTTTTCGATCACCTGGGCGATGTCCTTCGCGTCGCCGTACTGGTAAGCCAGCTTCAGGTAACCCTGGAAATGCCGCGCTTCGCTTTTCAGCAGGCCGAAATAGAACTTGCCGAGTTCTTCGTCCAGATGCGGCACCAGCGCCTCGAATCGCTCGCAACTGCGTGCTTCGATGAACGCGCCGACCACCAGGGTATCGACCAGTTTTACCGGTTCGTGACTGCGCACCACTTTGCGCAGGCCCGAGGCATAGCGGCCGGCATGCAGTTGGCGCAACTCGATCTTGCGGCGCTTCATGATGCGCATGACTTGCTCGTGGTGCACCAGCTCTTCCCGGGCCAGACGCGACATCATGTTGATCAGGTCGACGTGGGAATGGTACTTGGCAATCAGGCTCAGCGCGGTGCTGGCAGCCTTGAACTCGCAGTTCTTGTGATCGATCAGCAGGGTTTCCTGATCGGCCAGTGCAGCCTGGACCCAGGCGTCGGGCGTGCGGCAGCCAAGGAATTCGTGGATTTCGGGCAGGATCATGGGGCTCACGGTAAAGGTATTGGCGCGAAGGGCGCCGATTATACCGGCCTGCCCGCAGACCACCAGTCGCAGGCGTTGATATGCATCAAGTCGCAGGCCGATGAGCAGCAACTATAGTTGTGCAACGCCGTGCCTTTTCTTTGCTGGAGACTCCGCTCATGCAAGCCATTCGCAGCATTCTGGTGGTCATCGAACCCGAACATTCGGAAAGCCTGGCGCTCAAGCGCGCCAAGTTGATCGCCGGCGTGACCCAGGCTCATCTGCACCTGCTGGTGTGTGACCGCAAGCACGACCACGCTGGCATGCTCGGCGTGCTCAAAGCCGCGCTGATCGCCGACGGCTACAGCGTGACCACCGAACAGGCGTGGAACGAGAGCCTGCACGAAACCATCATCGATGTGCAGCAGGCCGAAGGCTGCGGGCTGGTGATCAAACAGCACTTTCCTGACAGCGCGCTGAAAAAAGCCTTGCTGACCCCGGCTGACTGGAAACTGCTGCGCCACTGCCCGACCCCGGTGCTGCTGGTGAAAACCGGCACGCCGTGGAAGGACCGGGTGATTCTGGCGGCGGTTGACGTGGGCAACGCCGATGGCGAACACCGGCATTTGCACACCACCATCATTGATCATGGCTATGACATCGCCAGTCTGGCCAAGGGGCATCTGCATGTGATCAGTGCGCATCCGTCGCCGATGCTCTCGGCAGCCGACCCGACCTTACAGCTCAGCGAAACCATCGAGGCGCGTTATCGCGAGCAGTGCAAGGCGTTTCAGACGGAATTCGATGTCGATGAAGCCCATCTGCACATCGAGGAAGGCCCGGCGGATGTGCTGATTCCGTTCATGGCGCACAAGCTGCAGGCGGCGGTGACCGTGATCGGCACCGTGGCGCGGACCGGGTTGTCAGGGGCGCTGATCGGCAATACCGCCGAAGTGGTGCTGGATGCGCTGGAAAGCGACGTACTGGTGCTCAAGCCGCAGGAGGTTGAGGATCATCTGGTGGAGCTGGCGGTGAAGCATTAAGAACTGCGGCGTTTGAAAGTCTGTCTTCGCGAGCAAGCCCGCTCCCACATTTGGAATGCATTCTCCTGCAGGAACGCATTCGCCTGCAGGAGTGCATTCCCCTGTGGGAGCGGGCTTGCTCGCGAAGCTTTTGATCTTCAGGCGCCGAAGGCGTCTTTCAGGAAGCCCGGGGCGATGTAGCGCTGGTAATGCGCTTCCGACAGCAGGAAGAATTCCCGATCAATGGCATCGCGTAACTCCGGCAGGTTCCAGTCGCGGAACTCCGGCAGCAACACCATCCCGTAGGCTTCCAGATTAATGATCACCCGCGCCCCGCGCGCAATCAGCTGATAGGCCCAGCAATATTCCGACTGATGCGGTACGAAGCGGATCTTGCGCTGTTCCAGTTGCTGGCGCAGACGCGCCGAATCGAAGATCTCGACCTTGCCCGCCATCACTTGTGACAGCAATTGTTCCAGCCGCAACCACACCGCGCGTTTCTCTTCCTCGCCGTAACCATTCCAGTTGATCACTTCATGGTGGAAACGCTTGCAGCCGCGGCACACCAGATCTCCGTAAACAGTGGAGCAGAGGCCGACGCAGGGGGTCTTGATGGTCTGATTGGGCATAAATTGGCAAAACACTGAAACGCGGAACAGGCCGGCATGTTAGCCCTTTGTCGGGCATTGATCACCCCTCAAACGTCAGGGACAAGCGCTGGATCGCGGTTTGACCCGCCCGCGCACAACGCCACCAAAGTCCAATAGAGTCCGACTTACCTTTAAATTTTTTTTGCCGTAGAATCAGCCAGCCTTTTAAGGCGCCAATGTCCGTTAGAAGCTGTTTTCAAAGCGTCACGAGCACAGTCGTTCCTTCAGAGCGGTGTTGGCGAAGGGTTTTTCCAGCGGGGAAAAGCCCAACGCCAACCCTCATCAGCTCCCCGTTCTGCAGGCGTAAAACTTTGAAAGCAGCTTCTGTAAGGAATTGCCGGTAATTCTGGCCAGACGACCCACAACGTCGTGAGGTGCATGAGTACGGCAATTTCGGGATGAGCGTCCCGGACACCCATTTGGGACCACTGATGAGGGTAATAACTGTGCTTGAAGCCTACCGCAAACATATCGAAGAGCGTGCAGCCCTGGGTATCGTTCCCCAGCCGCTTAACGCCGAACAAACTGCAGGCCTGGTCGAGCTGCTGAAGAATCCTCCGGCTGGCGAAGAAGCTTTCCTCGTTGACCTGATCACCAATCGCGTACCACCTGGAGTGGACGAAGCCGCTTACGTCAAAGCCGGTTTCCTGTCGGCTCTGGCCAAAGGCGAAGTCTCCTCCCCTCTGCTGGACAAGAAGCGCGCTGTAGAACTGCTCGGCACCATGCAGGGCGGCTACAACATCGTGACCCTGGTTGAACTGCTGGACAACGCCGAGCTGGCGCCAGTGGCTGCCGAAGAACTCAAGCACACCCTGCTGATGTTCGATGCCTTCCACGACGTGGCTGAAAAAGCCAAGAACGGCAACGCTCACGCCAAGGCCGTGCTGCAATCCTGGGCTGACGGCGAGTGGTTCAAGAAGCGCCCGGTGCTGGCCGACAAGATCAGCCTGCGCGTGTTCAAGGTCACCGGCGAAACCAACACCGACGACCTGTCCCCGGCGCCAGACGCCTGGTCGCGTCCTGACATCCCGCTGCACGCCCTGGCCATGCTGAAAATGGCCCGCGACGGCATCGTTCCGGACGAGCAAGGCAAGACCGGCCCGATGAAGCAGATCGAAGAAATGCGCGGTCAAGGCTTCCCGATCGCCTACGTCGGTGACGTGGTCGGTACCGGCTCCTCGCGTAAATCCGCTACCAACTCGGTACTGTGGTTCTTCGGCGACGACATCCCTTACGTGCCGAACAAGCGCGCTGGCGGTTTCTGCTTCGGCAGCAAAATCGCTCCGATCTTCTACAACACCATGGAAGATGCCGGCGCACTGCCAATCGAGTTCGACGTTACCAACATGAACATGGGCGACGTGATCGACCTGTACCCACATGCTGGCAAAGTCTGCAAACACGGCACTGACGAAGTCCTGACCACCTTCGAAATGAAGACCCCGGTGCTGCTGGACGAAGTTCGTGCTGGCGGTCGTATCCCGCTGATCATCGGCCGTGGCCTGACCGAGAAGGCTCGCGCCGAACTGGGTCTGCCTGCGTTCGACCTGTTCAAGAAGCCTGATGCACCGATCGAAAGCACCAAGGGTTACACCCTGGCGCAGAAAATGGTCGGCAAGGCTTGTGGTCTGGCAGAAGGCAAAGGCATTCGTCCTGGCACCTATTGCGAACCGAAGATGACCACCGTAGGTTCTCAGGACACCACCGGTCCAATGACCCGTGACGAACTGAAAGACCTGGCGTGCCTGGGCTTCTCGGCTGACCTGGTGATGCAGTCCTTCTGCCACACCGCGGCGTATCCGAAGCCGATCGACGTAACCACCCACCACACCCTGCCTGACTTCATCATGACCCGCGGCGGCGTTTCCCTGCGTCCGGGCGACGGCATCATCCACTCGTGGCTGAACCGCATGCTGCTGCCAGACACCGTCGGTACCGGTGGTGACTCGCACACCCGTTTCCCGATGGGCATCTCGTTCCCGGCCGGTTCCGGTCTGGTCGCGTTCGCCGCTGCCACCGGCGTCATGCCGCTGGACATGCCGGAATCGATCCTGGTGCGCTTCAAAGGCAAGATGAAACCTGGCATCACCCTGCGTGACCTGGTTCATGCCATTCCTTACTTCGCCATCCAGAACGGTCTGCTGACCGTGGAGAAGAAAGGCAAGAAAAACGCCTTCTCCGGCCGCATCCTGGAAATCGAAGGCCTGGAAGGTCTGACCCTGGAACAGGCGTTCGAACTGTCCGACGCCTCCGCAGAACGTTCGGCTGCCGGTTGCACCATCAAGCTGTCGAAAGAGTCGATCACCGAGTACCTGAACTCCAACATCACCCTGCTGCGCTGGATGATCGGCGAAGGCTACGGCGATGCACGTACCCTGGAACGTCGTGCTCAAGCGATGGAAGCCTGGGTTGCCAACCCGGAACTGATGGAAGCCGATGCCGACGCCGAATACGCCGAAGTCATCGAAATCGATCTGGCCGACATCAGCGAGCCTGTACTGTGCGCGCCGAACGACCCGGACGACGCCCGTCTGCTGTCCAGCGTTGCTGGCGAGAAGATCGACGAAGTGTTCATCGGTTCGTGCATGACCAACATCGGTCACTTCCGCGCTGCCGGTAAACTGCTGGATCAGGTCAAGGGTCAGTTGCCAACCCGTCTGTGGCTGTCGCCACCGACCAAGATGGACGCTCACCAACTGACCGAAGAAGGCTACTACGGCATCTACGGCAAGGCTGGCGCGCGCATGGAAATGCCAGGCTGCTCGCTGTGCATGGGTAACCAGGCACGCGTTGAGCCGAACAGCACTGTGGTCTCGACTTCCACCCGTAACTTCCCGAACCGTCTGGGCGACGGCGCGAACGTCTACCTGGCTTCGGCTGAGCTGGCGTCCGTTGCTTCGATCCTGGGTCGCCTGCCGACCGTCGAGGAGTACATGGAATACGCTGGCAAGATCGACAGCATGGCGGCCGATGTCTACCGCTACCTGTCCTTCGACCAGATCGCCGAGTTCCGTGAAGCTGCTGCGAACGCCAAGATCCCGGTCGTTCAAGCCTAACGTTGCAACGCAATGAAAAATGCCGCCCATCGTGAGATGAGCGGCGTTTTTTTATGCCTTGAATACCGATCCCTTGTAGGAGTGAGCCTGCTCGCGATAGCGGTGTGTCAGCTACATTTTTATCGACTGACACAACGCTATCGCGAGCAGGCTCACTCCTACAGGGGATTATGGGTTGAGCTTGCGGGCCTGCTGCACCGCGCCATCCACGCTCAACCCACTGAGGATCACCCCGTTGGCCGTCACCTCCGGCAACGCCTCCAACACCGCCAGCGCTTCATGCTTGAGCCGCGCCAGAATCAGCCGCTTGCCTTCCTGATGCACCCGCAGAAAAAACTCCTGCATCGCCTCGATACTGGTGCCATCCAGATCCGGGGTTTCTTCAAGACTGAGGATCACCGTGTGCACCGGCGCGTCCGAATGCCGAATCAGACGCAATGCCGCGCCGAGAATCCGCTCCACATTGGCAAAGAACAACGCTTCACTGGGCCGCACAATCAACACCCCCGGCTCAGAGACAGCCGTCGGATGCCGCTGCAGATCGACAAAGTCATGCCCGCCGTCGATCCGCCCGAGTACCTGAATATCCGCCGCCGACATCTGCTTTAGCATCAGCAACACGCTGATGGCCACCGACACCAGCAACCCGTCGAGAATCCCCAGCACCAGCACCGCTCCCACCGCGCACAACACCAGCACCCGGTCCCGCCGCCAGACGAAGTAACGCCCCAGCGGTTGCAGACTCAAGCCACGGCCCAGCGCATGCATGACGATGGCGGCCAGAATCGGTTCCGGTGTCAGGGCAATCCACGGCAATACAGTCAACACGATCACCAGCACCACCAGCGCCGCCACGCCCCCGGCCCAGCGTGAAGTTGCCCCGGCCGCCTCGTTCGCCGACGTCGCCGAATACCCTGCCCCCGCCGGCATGCCATGAAACAGCCCGGACAACAGGTTCGATGCACCCAACGCCAGCAGGTCACGGTTGGAGGTCACACGATCACCGTGCTTGAGCGCGAACGAACTGATCGAGCCGTATGACTCGGCATACAGAATCATCACCAGCGCAAACCCTACTTCGCCCAGCCGTAGCCAATCGGCGAACGGCAGCACCGGCAGGTTCGGCACCTCCAGGCTCAGGTCGATCAAGCCGATCAGCGGCACACCATGTGCCGGCAGATTCAGCCATTGCCCGGCAACGATGCCGATTACCACCACCAGCAAACCACCGGGCACCCGTGGAAAGCGGGCAAACAACCCCAACAGTACCAACGCAACGGCTGCCACAGCGGCGGCCGGCCAGTTCCATTGCGGCAATTGTTCAAGCAGTTGCGGGGCGAAACGCACCAGATTGGCATCAGTCAGGTGCACGCCGACCACACTGGCGACCTGCTTGAGAATGATGGTCAGCGCCAGGCCGAAGGCGAATCCGCGCAACACCGGTTTGGCGATAAACGAGGTGACGCTGCCGAAACGAAAGATACCCGCCAGCAGGAACAGGCCGCCAGTGACCAGCACCAGCCCGACCGCCAGCGTCGCGCGCAACTGCGGGTCGCCATTGGCCATGGTCGCGGTGGCCGCCGCCAGCACCGCCGCCGATGAAGACGTGGCGGAAACAATGGCAAAGCGGCTGGTGCCAAATAGCCCGTAGCAGAGCAACCCGGCAAACAGGGCAATCACCCCGGCCTGGGGCGCCAGCGCGGCGATGGTCGAATACGCGACCGCTTCGGGCAACAGCAGACCGGCAATCGACAGGCCGGCGAGGATGTCCTGCCAGCGATTGGGTGGTTCTACAGGTTGGGGCGCGCTCGACAATCCACTGTCTCCAGACGAAAAAAAGCCGCTGTGCGCATCACGCACAGCGGCCACTGTAGCTGAGTCTCTAACGCTTTGGCTTACGCCGTCAGCGAATAAATCACCGCCGAAATAGCCACCAGACCTACTGCGGTGACAAACACGTTCGAGGCCTGACCGCGATAGCGCGCCATCGCTGGCACTTTACGAATCGCGTACATCGGCATCAGGAACAGGATCGCAGCGATCACTGGACCACCGACGGCCTCGATCATCCCGAGAATGCTCGGGTTCAGGGTCGCAACGATCCAGCACACGACCAGCATGAACGCCGCCACGATACGGTCCAGCGCCTTGGCGCCCGGACGCTTGCCGGTCTTGACGATCAGGCCCTTGAGGCCTTCGCTGGCCCCGATATAGTGGCCGAGGAACGACTTGGAGATCGCCACGAATGCAATCAACGGCGCCGCAAACGCGATGGCCGGGTTGCTGAAGTGGTTGGCCAGGTACGACAGGATCGACAGGTTCTGCGCCTTGGCTTCGGCCAGTTGTTCCGGCGACAGGGTCAGCACGCAGCTGAAGACGAAGAACAGCACCATCACCACCATCAACAGGTGGGCGCGGCAGAGGATCTGCGAACTGCGTTGTTCTGCGTTAGCACCGTAGCGACGCTTCTGATCCACCGCGAACGCCGAGATGATCGGCGAGTGGTTGAACGAGAACACCATCACCGGAATCGCCAGCCACATTGTGTGCAACAGCGCCGACGGCGCCGGTACTTGCGAAGCAGTAGTCAGGATGCCGCCGTTCCAGTGCGGAATCAGGTACACCGCCAGGAACAGTAGCGCGACGATGAACGGATACACCATCAGGCTCATCGCCTTGACGATCGCCTGTTCGCCACAACGCACCACCGCCAGCAGGCCGAGGATCAGCACGAACGACAGCAGCGCGCGCGGTGGCGGCGTGATGTGCAGTTGGTGCTCGAGGAAACTGGCGACCGTGTTGGTCAGGCCGACGCTGTAGATCAGCAGGATCGGGAAGATGGCGAAGAAGTACAGCAGAGTAATCAGTGCACCGGCCTTGATGCCGAAATGCTGCTCGACCACCTCGGTGATGTCGGCGCCTTCGCGACCGGAAAGCACGAAGCGGGTCAAACCGCGGTGAGCGAAGAATGTCATCGGGAAGGCCAGCAGCGCGAGGATCACCAGCGGCCAGAAGCCCCCCAGACCCGCGTTGATCGGCAAAAACAGGGTACCGGCGCCAATGGCCGTCCCGAACAGTCCCAACATCCACGTGGTGTCATGGCGATTCCAGCTCGACAGTTCAGCTGGTGCTGCCGCTACATAGCGTTCGTCGACGCTATTGGCCTGATCATTCATCCGGTCGGATCTCCGCATTCCGGTCACTTGCCACTCGGTCAGGACGCGTCGGAAAAAACCGACAGACATGCTCCGGCCGAAACAGGGGCGCGATTCTCCGCGATAAATGAGCAGAAGCAAAGACTTAGCTGAGGAATGGTTGTACGGAGCAGATCAGCGGGTTGTCGCTTTCGGGAAAATGGTTGTCGGCAACAGGTATGCGCCATGTCGCTTTCTGGCAAGCTTCAGTGCAATGTGCGATCGGGAAGACTTGGTCAGATCGATCGGGCCAGGAGGAATCCGAGTGACATGCAAAAAAGGCCGAAACCTAACAGTCCCAAGATTGGAACCATTTCGCCTTTGTGTTTGATGCGCATTTTTTCAACGCATTCATCGTACTCTCGATCCGCTCGCTCAATCATGGCCTGACGGTCAAATGTGTTCATAGTGATTTCCTTATTGGGGACATGGCTCTGAATAGTGAGAAACGCGAACACTCAAAACTTAAGTGAAAGGCCTACTACTGCCGCTGTCGCGGTTAACACCCCAGTGACTACCGCGAGTGGATAAAAATACGTCTCCCACCTCAGCTTTTTTTCTTCTGCCATGAGCTTTTTCCGTTCAGCCGCAAGCTTGCGTGTTTCGCTCAGTAGCCGTTCGAGTTCCAGATGTTCTCGATTGTTTTGAAGCATTCGCCTTCCTTGGCTGTTGGCAGTGACTGCCCGGGCTGCTCTGTGCCCACATGATTTCGTGTTCATCGCCGTTCCGATAGCAGATGCATCCGCCAACTTCGTAGGCAGAATCCGCAAGTTTCGTAGGTAGCCTCCGACGCTTTCGCAAGCTGGCTCATACCCACAGGTGATCACCTTCCAAAGGTGGGAGCGAGCCTGCTCGCGAATGCATCGGTTCACCCACCCGATACTTTCAATTTCGCCCAGATCATCTAGCGTGAATGAGTCCCCTGCCCCAAGGAGTCTCTGCCCATGCCCCTCGTCCGCGTCGAAATCAAAAAACACGCCGATCCCACGTTCGCCAAACGCATTGGCGAGCAGATCTACGCCGCCATGCGTCACACCATTAACGTGCCGGAACACGACAACTTCCAGATTCTCAACGAACATGATGCCGAGCATTTCATCTTCGACCCGCAGTACCTGGGCATCCAGCGCAGCGATCAGTTGGTGATCATCCAGATCACCCTCAACGAAGGCCGGACGCTGGAGCAGAAAAAGGCCCTGTACCAGACCATTGCGCAAAGCCTGAACACACAACTGGGCATTCGCCTGGAAGACGTGTTCATCAATCTGGTGGAAGTCAAAAAGGAGAATTGGTCGTTCGGCAACGGCATCGCTCAATACGCCAGTTGACAGCCCTTCGTCGCCGCCAGCATGATCGGCGCATGAACATTCGCCCGCTGCACCACACCCGTACCACCACGACCGCCACTGGCGGGTCGTGGTGTGGCTGCCTGAGGTGAATCCAGCGCAGTGAACCCAAGGCCCCGCCAGCAATGGACGGGGCCTTGTTGTTTCTCCCGTCCGTGCGGCACTTGCAGCCCTCAAGGAGAAACACCATGTCCGCAGCACTGTTGATCATCGATATGCAGGTCGGTCTGTTCCATGGTCCGGAAAAACCCCACGACGGCGAACGTGTGCTCGCCAACATCCAGCACCTGATCCACCAGGCACGCCAGCAACACGTGCCGATCTATGCCGTACGCCACACCGGCCCGGCGGGCTCGCCGATTGCTGCTGGCAGCGCCTTCTGGCAATTGCTGCCGGAACTCGAACTCAAGGCTGACGCCGACCACCTGTTTGATAAATCCCGGCCCAACGCTTTCCACGGCACGGATCTGGCGCCGCAGCTCAATGCTGCACAGATCGACGACCTGTACCTCGTCGGCATGAAGACTCAGTTCTGCATCGATGCCACCTGCCGCGCCGCTGCCGATCTGGGCTTCAAGGCGCTGCTGGTGACCGACGCGCACACCTGCATGGACACCCCGGCGCTGCCTGCCCAAGCCATCATCGAGCACCACAACGCCACCCTCGGTGGCGCGTTCGTGCGGCTGATCAACAGTGCCGACGTGACTTTCTGAATCGAATCTGAGCCGCCGCACCAAAGTGCGGCGGCGTCAATGCGCAATCTGCAACTGCATTTGTTTTCCTACAAGCCTGTTTAAGCCCTTACTGTTACCAATGATGTTTATCAACAGCAACAGCCGACTCATCGCGCAAAAAAACAACGCTTTAACACCCAAACAAGCCCGACACCTCAGATTAATCCTACAACTTAAAACAACTCAAAAAACAGCAACAAAACATTACCAAGATCCAAATACAACCATTATGTTACAAGCAACTACCTTGCCATTGTAAACCGCTGCCAGTCGGGCCTATATTTTTCACGGCTGGACGTTAGAACACTTGATCAGTCCATAAACTGAAAACTTTCATAAAGAGGATACCGTATGCAAAAAAGTGCTCTGACCTGCCTGTTGCTTGCAGGATTGCTGTTTCCTTTCGCCAGCGTGGCCCAGCAGGCCCCGGCGAGTATCGACGTTCGCGAACTAGCCTCCTCACCTCGATGGCTGACCACCCGGGTCTATATCGAAGGCGCTGCCGAAACCGACGTAAAAGACAATTATCCCGGCGTCGTTGGCATATCGACCTGGGATCCCGAACGCAATCGTTATGAGTTCTTTTACACCGACACTGGAAATTCAAAATACAACAATGGCGGCGGTGGTTATTTCTTTGTCACCGGCGATCACAACGAACATGTTCTTGTCCCGGATATCGGCACCACCAAAACGATTGACCGACGTTTGGAAGCACTGAATAAAAATGAGTTCACTTACTCCCGGGAAGTGCCACGCGAAATGGTGGAAAGCAACCCGCTTGTACGCATCTACGTCGTTCACGCGCCTTACACCGGAACAGTAGAAACGACATCAGCCTTCATACAATAAAAAAGGAAGTTCACCATGCAAAAAACACTTAAAACATTTCTGGTTTCGTCACTGTTGATCTCTTCACTCCACTACACGGCTGCCAATGCGCAAGCCACTACTCCACTGGCAAAAAATGCCGTCGCCACTCCGGACAACGCGATGATGCTCACCGTATTCCTGAAACACGACCAGTCGCGCCCCTTGAGTGAAATCAAAGCCCAGCTCACCCGGCAAGGTTTCTATAAAACCTTTCCGCCGGCCGGCGTTGAAGTGGTGAGCTGGAAAATCATGATGGGCATCGGCCAGGTGGTCACCGTGCGGTTTCCGGCTTCGCGTCTGGCGGAAGTCAACCTTGCCCTGGAAAATACCGCGTGGGGCAGTTACCGGACCGAGTTCTATCCGACCTATGATTTCAAACCGATTGCCCTGGCCGAGCAAACCAGAGCCCAGGCAGCCCCATGATCAGGTCGGCACACTGGATGGCCGGTGTGCCGGCGCCCTTGCTTCTTGAGCGAAGCCGTCCAGAATCAAATCAGCACCGCGCGAATGACAACGATTGCCAAGCCGCTCCGCAATCAGCACTCTGCAACAACTTTCGCGAAGCAACCCCGCCGACGATCACAGGAGCCGCGTAATGCCCGCCACCGTTCTGGTACTGGTTGAAACCATCAATGACTATCTGCCGATTCTCGAGCATCAGGGTTTTCATCTGATCCTCGCGCCAACCCCTGCCGAACGGGCGCAAGCCATCGCCACCCATGGCTCGCGAATCGACGCGGTGCTGACCCGAGGTCCGCTGGGCCTGACCGCCGATGAAATCGCCGCCCTGCCGATCCTGAAGATCATCACCGTGATCGGCGCCGGTTACGAGCATGTTGACCTGCAGGCCGCCAGCGATCGCGGGATCACCGTGACCAACGGCGCCGGAGTCAACGCCTCGTCGGTGGCCGACCATGCCATGGCGATGCTGCTGGCGCTGGTGCGTGACATTCCGCGTTGCGACGCCGCCGTGCGCCGGGGTGAATGGCCGAAAATCATGCGTCCGTCGCTGGCCAACAAACGCTTGGGGATTCTCGGGCTGGGCGCGGTGGGCATGGCGATTGCCAGGCGCGCCCACCTCGGTTTCGACATGCAGGTCAGTTACCACAACCGGCAGGTGCGCAGCGATGTGCCGTACGCGTTCTGCTCGACGCCGACCGAACTGGCGCGGGCCTCGGATTTTCTGATCGTTGCCACGCCGGGCGGAATCGGCACCCAGCATCTGGTGACCCGTCCGGTGTTCGATGCACTGGGCCCGAAGGGCTTCATCGTCAATATCGCCCGAGCGAGTGTCATCGCCACCGCCGACTTGATCATCGCCCTGGAGCAACGGCGGATTGCCGGTGCCGCGCTGGACGTGTTCGATCACGAACCGCAGGTGCCGGATGCGCTGAAAAGCCTGAGCAACGTGATTCTAACGCCGCACGTCGCCGGCCTGTCACCGGAAGCCACCCAAGGCACGGTAGAACTGGTGGGGAAAAACCTGGTGGCGTTCTTTTCCGGAGAACCGGTGCTGACCCCGATTGCGCTACCGCCGCGCCTGGGTAATCAGCGGGTGCACTAAAGCACCCCGAGCAAGGTCCACAAACGACGCGATTCGGCGTCCGCCGAGATCAACTCGCCGAGCAATTCACTCAACGGCTTGTTGCCCCACTCCACCCCGCGTCGTATCAGATACGGTACGGGGCTATGAGGCTCGGTGCGGGCCAGGTATTCGGCAATCAGCAGCAATTGTCGGTACGCCTCTTCACGACTGGCCGGCTCGCGGAACACCTGCGCGGCAGGCGCCTCTTCAACCGGTTGTGCCACGGCGACAGGGACCTCAACCACCGCAGGTGGCGGTGCCGGCTGTTGTGGGTGCATGGCAATGAACTCCTGAACCAGCGTCAGCAACGCTTGAATGGTTTCCTGCAACGGGTGAAACCCCGGCCCCTGCTCACCCAGATACCTTTCGCTCCAGGCGTCCAATCGCTGTAGATGCTGCAAGCTCAACAGCAGATTGCCCTGCATGCGCAGCCAGAACGCCATGGGCGTGACCCGGATCTGGTCGCCGAGTTTTTTTTGTTCGTTGCGCGCGGTGTCAGCCGAGGTCTTGGCGTTCTTGCTGTCGTTGGCCTTGACCTGCTGCACCTGCAAGCGGCGCCAGACGTCCAGGGTGTAGAACTCGAAATCACTGTGGTGCGGGCCGAACAGCGGCACCCGGGTCAGCAGGACTTCACTGTAGCGGCGCACCAGCCATTCCAGCGGAATCACCCGCCACGACTGGTCGCCGTCCTCGGCCTGCGGGTGCAATTGCTCGGGGTAGCGTTCGCAGAGGCTGGCGATCAGCGCGAGACTGCCGGGCAAACCATCCAGCGCTTGCAGATGCAGCCACGCCTCGCCCAGCCACGCAGCGAGCATCAGGTCTTTGCTGCGCTCCAGCAGCAGGCTCGTGGTGAGCGCTTCCACGTCCGGCCAGTTCGCCCGTTTGACTGCCGACTGCCAGACCCCGGTCGGCAGGCTGGTGTCGTCCTCGCGGCGCAGGTCACGCAACTGGTCGTACTCGCGCTCGTAGCGCAAATCCACCCCGCAGGGTTGCTCGGCGCTGATGGGCGCCAGCAACTGATCGATCAGGTCCGGCAAAGTCGTCGATGGCAGGCTCACAACCCCTCCTCTTTACGGGCGTCCAGAGCGGCGGTGGCGCCACTCAGTTGATAGGGCGAACGCGGTGCGCGGGTCGGCAGCGGCGGAATCGCCAGCGGCAGTTTCGAGCCCTGACTCATCAGCGACAGGCGCACGAACATCCGGGTAGATTCGCTGGTGACACTGTCGGTCGCCGCCGTCACTGGCAGGCGCAACGCCAGCGGAAAATCGGTGTAATCGAGGTTCGGCTGACGCTGCACGGAAAAGTGCGCGCGCATCAGGCGCAGCAACGACCACGGCCCGCCGTACTCCCAACCGGCCTCCATGTCGCGCACCACCAGGTTCGGTTGCAACGGATCGTTAACCGGGCGCTCCTTGCCGTTACGCGCCCAGCGCAAGGTCAGGCGAATCGGCTGACCGACCATCCAGCGCAGGTTCGGCTGTTCGGCACCGGGGTAGCTGATCTGCTGATTTCCCGCCAGCAGGCCCCAGGCAATCACCTGATCGGCACCCTTCTCTTCTTCGCGGTCGGTGCGCCAGCGCACGTCGAGCTCAACCCCGAGGATGCCACTCTTGTCGCGCACGAACAGCGGCGTCAGCCATACGCTGGCCTGCTTCAGGCGATTGAGAAAATCTTCGGCGGCCAGCCGCTCCGGGGTCTGACTCAGGACCAGTCCGGCCTGGGCCACCGCCAGACGCTTGTCGATGATTTCCAGAAAGTGCTGGACCCGCGCCGGGTCGGCATCTTGCGCCTGCACACCGTTGGCAAACGGAAAGCGATCGGCGAGGTATTGATTGAAATAGGTCGCCAGCTCGTTCCACGCCGCCGCAGCCTGCTGTTGTTGCAGGAACTGGCAGCGCTGCATGGCGCTCTGTTGCAACTCCACCGCGCGCATCGCCAGGGTGCCGCGACCGCCGGCGATGTTGGCCGTCTGCAACGTCTGCACGCAGGTGCCGGTGTCCATCTCGACAAAGTCGCGGCTGACCAGTTGTTCGATCTGCGCAGGAGAACTGGCCGGGTTGGCGTCCTTGTACTTGAGCAGTTCGTCGTTGAGTGCGCTGAACTGGGTCACCCGCTCGTAATCCAGCGCCGACAGATTGCCCTGCTGAGTCGTCAGCCACTGCAACGCCGAGGTACGCCGTTCGGTAATGCCGAGCATGGTGTTGAACTGCTGCTTGAGACTCAGCTTCAGGTCCTGCACATCGCTGGCGCCGTACAGTTGCAGACCGAGGTTTTTCGAGCCGTCCCACTGGCTGATTTCGGTACGGCCGCCGAACAACGGCTGTGCGGTGATTTCCTCCAGGCCGCTGACGATCTGCGCCAGTGCCCGCCGGTTCAACGCCCCTTGCAGACGCGACGCCAGATCGCTGCGGTGCACTTCGACGAAGGCTTTCTGCAGGGCCATGGCCTGTTCGGCCTTCACATTGAACACGGCATAAGGCTGAGTCTGGTCGTTGTGATCCTTGAGGCTGAGCCACATCGCCTGAGCGGCGGCGCTTTCGGCGGCTTGCAGCAAGGCTTCGCGATACGCCGGCGGGATGCGCGGCAACTCTTCGGCGACATAACTCTTGTAGCTGGCGAAGTAGCTGAGCGAGGTATTGAGGTCGTCGCCGTCGACGGTCTGGCCCTGCAGGTTGACGTTGTCCTGACTGGCGCGCATGGCAACCGACACGAAGTCACGCTTGAACAGCGCCTGCACCGCGTTGTTGAGCTTGACCACCTGTTCCTGCAGCGCCAGTTGCCCGCTGCCCTGCTGTACCAGCAGGTTGCCGCGCGAACCGACCTGGGCGATCCACTGATCGCGAAAGCTCTGTTGCAGCTTGCCCGCCTGCTGGTCCAGTTGCTGCTCGACAGCCGGCCCAAGCAATGAACTCTTGCGCACCTTGTCGAGGAAATCGCGATAGCCCGGCACCAGTTCCTGGCCCTTGCCGCGACTCCACGTCGAGTTGGTCAGAGCGATGGCCGCTTGTAGATCGTCGATCAGCGCACGCAGATCCTCCAGCTCGCTCAGGCTGTTGCCGCTGCCCGCCTCCAATTGCTCCAGATGCAGCTTGAGGTAACCGGCCTTGCTGACGAAGTTGTCGGCGAGGAAATACTGATCGAGCCAGCGCTCCATCAGCCCGGTGAAGTTGCTGACGATCAGCGGCCGCTCCACGCTCAGGTCCAGCGCCTGCAAGTCGCCGCTGTCGCCCGCCGCCAGCAGCCGATTGTAGTAAGCGGCGTGGGGCAAGGTGGCGGCGTTGAGGTTCAGTGACAACGCGCTGTTGCTCAGTTGCACCAGATCATCCAGCGGCACCCGTTGGTTGTTCTGCACTTCACCGAACAGCTGATTCTGTTGTTCCAGACGCAATGCCCGATCCACCAGGTCCGTCGCCTTCTGATAGTTCTGCCACTGCGCCGGGTCTTCGCTTTCCACGCTGTTGCGCCGGTCGGTGCTGCGGATCGCCTTGATTTTCGCCAGTTCCGCGACCAGCAAATCGTGCAGCGGTACCAGCATGTGGCGCTGGGTGGAGCGAAACAGCTCCTGTTCGATCCGGGTATCGAAAGAAGAAAACCACGAGGTCGGAAATACCAGCGACACGTAATGCCAGTGTGGGGCTTTCTCCAGCACCCGCCAGAAGCTCTGCACATTGCGCCGGGTTGGCTCGATCCGGTGCGCCTCGTCGGTGACCGCGACATAACTCTTCTGTGCGCCCTGCATCAGCCGCGCCAGTTCGTGAGCATCGCGCACCGAGTCGCGCCAGATCCAGACCATCGCTACCGCCCACACCACCCCGACCACCAGCGCGACGCCGGCGGTGATCCGCTGCCAACGCTGGCGCAAACGCAGCAGACGTGGCACGCCCTGGGCCAGGCCGCGTTCACCCACCAGTCGTTCGCGCCACAACGGGCGCATGAACGCACTGCGCTGCAAGCTGCTGTCGTCAGCGGAAAAGCCGTCCAGCGCATCGTCCGACGGCTGATTGGCAGTCAGATACACGCCGCGAAAACACGGTGCCTCACCCTGGGCGTTGCCCTGAAACACCGGTTCGAGCACGCTCTGCAAGCCGCGACGCAATGTCTCCAGACGCTCCGGCAAGGCATACAGATCAGCACTCAAGTGCCCGGACAAGGTGCCGATTTCGATCACCGCTTCCGACACCGCGCGGTGCAGGCGATCCAGCGCCTGATCGCTCCACTGTCCCTGCCACACCGCGTCGCGGGCGTAGGGTGTCGACCAACCCAGGGTGCGCTCGCGCGCCTCGTCGGGCAGCGCGCTGATCAGTTCCTGAAACCCGGGCAATTCCTCAAGACCGGTGATGATCACGTACACCGGCACACTCAAGCCGAAGCGTTGCAGCAGATCAATGAAACGTCGGCGCGCCGCCAGACCGAGCTGGGTGGACTGCTCCAGACTCCCCAGGCGACTGGCCGGCACTGTCCAGACCACTCCGTCCAGCGGGCGTTTGCTGCGCAGACGCAAAATCAGTCCGAGCAGACGCCACCAGCCGCCACGCTGCAGGTGCATGCCGTCATCGGGCAGGAACAACGCCTGCGGCACCACCAGCACCGCCCCTTCGGGATCGGACCACCAGCGACCGAACCACGCCGGTTTGTCGGTCGGCTGCAAACGCCACTCGCTGACCAGTTGCGTGCCCTGGGCTTCATCACCGAGCAACAGCAGCCATGGCATCTGGTAGCGATCGTGACTGCCCTGCTCTTGCTCCATGTGGCGCACCGCAGCATAAAAACTGCGAATTGCCGCGCCGCTCTGGGTACGCAACCACCATACGGCCACGGCGATGATCACCGGCAGCAACAGCAGCGCGACCACCCAAGCGACAATCGTCAGGACGCTCATGAGTCTTGCTCCGACGTGATCGCCGGATCGCTGATTTGCAGCACTGGCTCAAGCTCCAACCGAATGTCACGCCAGAAAAACTGCCCGAGGCCGGTCAGCAGCAACACCATCGCGACAATGCCCAGCGCCAGCCGAAAACCGTCCGGCAATGCGCTGCGCACCGGCAGTTGCAACGGCGCGATCAGTGAGGGCTGCGCCAGCCGCTGACTGACATCCGCGTAACTGGCATCGTCCTGCCAGGCAAAGTTGAACAGCGCCAGGCGCCATTTCTCCAGTTGCGCCTGGCTGTGTTCGCCGCGCAGGCGACCGTTGAAGCCAAGGATCAGGCATTGCAGATAGACGTTGGCCAGGTCGCGGCTGATGGGTTGCTGTTCGTCGAGCAGAGTCTGAATCGCCGCCGGCAGTTGCTCACCGGCCTGCCGACTGGCGTACAGCCGCGACTCCAGCGGCTTGTCCTGCCACGCGGCCTGCCCGGGCCAGGGCGTAAACAGCAGCGTTTCATCGACCAGTGCGACAAACGCGTAAACCAGCGCCTTGACCTGTTCGGTGGCCGAATCGCCGACCCGCGAATACGCCGTGCGCCACAATCGTTGCGAAGCCTGCGTCGACAACTCGACCACAGTGTCGACCAGCGCCGCTTCGTCTTCGCTGTCCTTGGGCAACTGGCTCCAGTCCACCTGCCATTGCTGCCAGGTCTGGCGGAACGCGCTGCTCAGCGGTGCGTCCTGCAACCCCAGGCTTGCGGCACTTCCTTGCGACATACGGCGTTCCTTGTGTGATCAGGCACTTTCGCTGTTCTGGGCGACAAACAGCACCACTTGCCACGGACTGCTGGTCAGCTTCGCGGCGGGCGCGGCAATCATCAACGGCAGTTGCGCGTCGAACCACGCCCCTTGGGCAGTGACCACGAACAGCCGCGTGTCTTCACCGACGCTATACGCCACCTGCTCGCTGCGGCTCATCGCCTGGTGAGTCAGACCGCTCATGCGCTGGCGGCTGAGCAAGGCAATGTGCGGCGCTGAAGCGATGATCGCGCCGCGCAGCCAGTCACCAGCGGCCTGCTCGCTGGCACCGTTGGGCATGCGCAGGCCGATCACCAGTCGCTGGCTCGGCTGCTCATCCGGCAACTGAATGGAGAAGCTCTGCTCACCACGTTCGAACGGCAGGCTGCGATAACCGGCGCGGATCAGTTCCAGGGTGGTTTCCAGCCATTGCAGCACCGCGTCGTAACCGCGCTGCAACTCGAGAAAATCCAGCGGCGCGAACGCCGGCACCCCGGCCAGCGGATCGAGTGCCGACCACGCGCCAGCCAGACCCAGCAGTTGCACATACACACTCTGCGGATGGGCGATGCGGCTGTTGAGTGCACCTTCGACTTCCGGCAGGCGTGCCCACAACGCGGTCAATTGCCGGCGAATCTCCAGCGCATCGTCCTGATTGCCAGCCTGTTGCGCCTGACGCAGACGCCCGCCGAGGAACATGCATTTCTCCCGCGCCCGTGCGCACAATCCGGCGACACGCCGGCCCAACGGCGCGTCGGGCAACAGCACCGGAGTCGGCGGTGTATAGGCCAATGGCAGGAAACCGCCGCCTTCCTTGCGCACTTTCAACAGCGGCAGACAGATCGAATCGGCCTTGTTCGCCTGCGTACACAGGCGCGGATTGGGCCGCCACACGGTGATCGATTCAGGAAATTCGCCGCTGGTGAGATCCGGTAACGCCTCGCCGACCACCGACTGCAAACGCCCCTTGAGCGGCAGCAGTTGCCCGGCGCGCCACAACGGGCTGATCGCCAGGTAAACGGTGACGGTGGCATCGTCGGTGGCTCTGATTGCCGCGCTGACATCCAGCTCCAGTATCGGCCCGCTGCCGGCTTGCAGATTGACCGGCAAACCGTCGGGCATCGTCCCCTGCAACGACAGCAGTCGTACCACGCCAGCGCTGAGCGCCGAAGGGTCGAAGTCCATGTGGCTGACGCCCCAGAACCAGGGGTTGCATGCTTGCGCCAGGTGCGCGCCGAGGGCTTCGGCACGCAGGCCCTGCAACTGAAAATGCTGGGGCAGCAATTGCATGCCTTCGTGCCAGCAAACCGCGTCAGGTAGCAGACTCATACGACTCCCTTCGACTGCACCGCGAACCGGCGGCGGACGGTGTGTTTCAGTTTTCCTTGCTGACCAGGCTCATCTCGCGACTGTCGAACTTGAGCCACGCTTCGCTCTGATCATCCAGCCGCAAGCGGTGTGCTCCGGGTGTGTTATAGCTGGCGAAGACCAAAAGTCCAGCGGCCTTCTTGCCCCCCAACGGGAACGGTTGGCGGTCGATGAATTGCCCCGGTACCAGCTCCACTCCCCACACACTCATCAGTTGACGATAGTCGCGCTGGTACTGCTCGCGCTCGGCAAACCACTGGCTGGCACTGATTCCCGACAGTTGCTTGAGCAGGTCCGGGTCATTGACCGCGATGAAATCCACGGCAATCGGTGTGTCGTCATTGGCCTTCGGCGCGACGTCGAGGGTCAGGCTGTCGAGATCCACTTTCGGCCCGAACAATGAACACCCGGTCAGCAGCGCCAACAAAAACGCTACAAAAAATCGTCCGCACAAAATGAATTTTCCTTTTCCCGTAGCAGTCAAAAATCGTTTTTGCTTGCTTTTTTATAGACCTGTTCTAGCGTCTTGGATAGTTCGGTTCCTGCAGCCGAATGAGGAAGGTTTGTCAAAGGAACGACAGGTCATCTGCCACCCTTTCTAACCTACGGTCCAGTAAGGGAAAGCGATGAACGGGCCTCCCGATGCATTGCGCCCGCCTTCGCATCGGAGTCAGCCACCATGGCAGAAAGTACTCAGCACAAGCTCGACCGGGTTCGCCCGCCCCGAGTGCAAATCACCTACGACGTCGAAATCGGCGATGCCATCGAGAAAAAAGAATTGCCGTTGGTCGTCGGAATTCTCGCCGACCTCTCGGGCAAGCCGCTCGAACCATTGGCAAAACTGACTGAACGGCGTTTTACCGAAATCGACCGTGACAACTTCAACGAAGTGCTCGCTTCGATCGGTCCACGCGCCACCTTGCAGGTCAACAACACCCTCAGCGGTGACGACAGCAAGCTCAACATCGAACTCAACTTCAAACACATCGACGACTTCGACCCGGTCAAGGTGGTGGAGCAAGTCACCCCGTTGCGCCGCCTGTTCGAGGCACGCCAGCGCCTACGCGACCTGCTGACCAAACTCGATGGCAACGATGACCTGGACAAGCTGCTGCGCGACGTCATCGCCAACACCGAAGGCCTGCAGGAAATCAAGTCGGCTCGCCCAGACACCGCTACCCCGGCCGCTGACGCCGAGGCCCCGGCCGAACCGCAAGCCTGATCGTCCACTTAACGAGGGGAGAATTCGCCATGCCCGCCGCCGCCCAGAATCAAGCCAGCGACAATGCTGCAGCCGAGACTTTATCCCTGCTTGACCGAATCATCGCCGAGGGCCGCATGGCCCACGATGACAGTCAGCAAGATTACGCCCGCGACATGCTCGCGGAGTTCGCCACCCAGGTGCTTGACGAAGGCATGGCCATCGACAAGGACACCGTGGCAATGATCAACGACCGCATCAGCCAGATCGACGAACTGATCAGCGCCCAGCTCAACGAGGTGCTGCACCACCCTGATCTGCAGAAACTCGAAGCGTCCTGGCGTGGCCTGCACATGCTGGTGCAGAACACCGAAACCAGTACCCGCCTGAAACTGCGCCTGCTCAACGTCACGCAGAAAGAACTGCAGAACGACCTGGAAAAAGCCGTCGAGTTCGACCAGAGCGCGCTGTTCAAGAAGATCTACGAAGAGGAATACGGCACCTTCGGCGGGCACCCGTTCAGCCTGCTGGTGGGTGATTACACCTTCGGCCGGCACCCGCAGGACATCGGTCTGCTGGAGAAACTCTCGAACGTCGCCGCCGCCGCGCACGCACCGTTCATTGCCGCCGCCAGCCCGCGCCTGTTCGACATGAACAGCTTCACCGAACTGGCGGTACCCCGTGACTTGTCGAAAGTCTTCGAGAGCCAGGAGCTGATCAAGTGGCGCTCGTTCCGCGAGAGCGAAGACTCACGCTACGTGTCGCTGGTGCTGCCGCATTTCCTGCTGCGCCTGCCATATGGCCCGGAAACCTCGCCGGTCGAAGGCATCAATTACGTTGAAGACGTCAACGGCACCGACCACAGCAAGTACCTGTGGGGCAACGCCGCGTGGGCGCTGTCGCAACGCATCACCGAAGCCTTCGCCAAGTACGGCTGGTGCGCGGCGATCCGTGGTGCTGAAGGCGGCGGTGCGGTTGAAGGCCTGCCGGCGCATACCTTCCGTACCAGTTCCGGCGACCTGTCGCTCAAGTGCCCGACCGAAGTGGCGATCACCGACCGCCGCGAAAAAGAGCTCAACGACCTCGGCTTCATCGCCCTGTGCCACAAGAAGAACAGCGACATCGCGGTGTTCTTCGGCGGCCAGACCACCAACAAATCCAAGGTCTACAACACCAACGAGGCCAACGCCAACGCGCGGATCTCGGCGATGTTGCCGTACGTGCTGGCGGCCTCGCGTTTCGCCCATTACCTGAAGGTAATCATGCGCGACAAGGTCGGCAGCTTCATGACCCGCGATAACGTGCAGAGCTACCTCAACAACTGGATCGCCGACTACGTACTGATCAACGACAACGCGCCGCAGGAAATCAAGGCGCAGTACCCGTTGCGTGAGGCGCGAGTTGACGTCACCGAAGTGGCCGGCAAACCGGGCGCCTATAAGGCGACGGTGTTTTTGCGGCCGCACTTCCAGCTTGAGGAACTGACGGCATCGATCCGCCTGGTGGCGACGTTGCCGCCACCGGTTGCTGCCTAAAGCTTAAAAGCAAACCTTTGTGGTGAGGGGATTTAGCGAAACGTCGCACCGCCCCGTTGGCGCGCGCAGCGGCCCTGTTTTGCTGGGGCCGCTACGCAGCCCATCGGGGATAAATCCCCTCGCCACAGGTTCAGTGCTCAGCTCATTTGCCAAATGTGAATTTTCTTCAGGAGTTTCAAGCGATGGATGCAATCATTCTCGACCTCGGCGGCGACATCAAAGGTGACAGCCTGCTCGAGGGTTACACGGACAAGATCGAAGTCATGTCCTACAGCCACAATGTGGCGATGCAGGTGACCAACGACGTCAGCAACTCGGAACGGACCTCCGGCAAACCTCACGTCGGCGAGTTCACCCTGACCAAGTTCGTTGACAGTTCCACGCCGTCGCTCAATGGCTACTGCTGCGCCGGCAAACCGATCCCCGAAGCCAAGATCACCATCGGCCGCAACGCCGCCGAGGGCAGCGGGCAACTGATGCCGTTCATCATCTACACCCTGACCAACGTGGTGCTGTCGAACGTCAGTGTCAGCGGTGGCACCGGCGGCAAACCGGTGGAAACCATTTCCCTGAACTTCACCAAGATCAAATGGGAACTTACCGCACAGAAAGACGACGGCACCAAGGAAGGTACGGCCGCCTCGACCTGGGACATGGCTGCCAACAAGTCAGCCTGACCGGACGCATAGGCCATGGCCGGCACTGGCATTCTCCCGCCGCTGTTCGAACGCCTCGCGTCCAGCGAGGCGCAGGGGGCGCGGGAATTCAATCGGCAGGATCTGCTCGACTCGGTGCACGCCGAGCTCGGGCGCCTGTTCAACACCCGCCGTGGCCCGCGCACGTTGACCGAACCACCCAGCGTGATCGACTACGGCATCGCTGACTGGAGCGCATTGCAACAGCAGCGCAGCGATGACCGTCGGCGGCTGGCGCGGGATATCCGCGAAGCCGTCACCCATTTCGAACCACGCCTGAAACTGGGCGAGGTCCAGGTCAATGCCCTTCCCGAGCATCCGCAACAACTGAGCATTCGCCTGGTCGGCGAACTGCGCAGCGGCCTGCAATACTGGCCCGTGGCGTTTGTCATCGAGCCTGGTGGTGAGGGGCTGGAGGTGCGCCATGAGCGACTCGATTGACCCGCAACTGCTCGACTATTACCAGCGCGAACTGACTTGGTTGCGCCACGCCGGCAGCCAGTTTGCCGAGCGCTACCCGAAGGTCGCGCGACGTCTGGAACTGTCACCCGGCGAGTGTCCGGATCCGCATGTCGAACGCTTGCTCGAAGGCTTTGCCCTGCTCGCCGCACGCCTGCAACGCCGACTCGACGACGACTACGCCGAATTCAGCGATGCCTTGCTCGAACAGCTTTATCCGCTGGCGGTGCGGCCGCTGCCGTCCTGCGCCATCGTCCAGTTCGAACCGGACCCGAGCAAAGGCAACCTCGACGGCGGCTATCCACTGCCCCGCGACACACCGCTGTTCGTCACCACCAGCAAAGGTGAGAGCATTCACTTTCGCACCTCGGCCGCTGTGCATTTGTGGCCGATCGAGGTGAGCGAAGCGTTGCTGCTTGGCAGCGATGAGGCGCAAGCGTTGACCGGTGTGGCGCAATCGCGTTCGGCATTGCGCCTGAGCCTGCGTTGCCTTGGTGAGAGCCAATGGTCAGCACTTGGCATCGAGCACCTGCGCATTCATCTGGCGGCATCGCCGGTGATCAACGCCGGCCTGTATGACCTGCTTGGAGCACATGCGGTGCAAGTGCTGGCCGGCTCGCCCGGGAGCATTCCGACGCCGGTGAAAGGCTTGCCGAAGATCGTCGGTTTCAGCGATGACGAAGTGCTGCTGCCCGACGAGGACGGCGTGCACCCGGGCATGCGCCTGCTGGCGGAATACTTTGCCTTCCCGGACAAGTTTCATTTCTTCGATCTGCCATTGAGCGGCGTTTCCAGCGACAGCCGGACGCTGTACCTGTACATCGTTTTCGACCGCGCCCCGACCAGTCGTGTGCATTTGCAGGCCAGTGACATCGCACTCGGCTGCGCTCCGGCGATCAATCTGTTCCCGCGTACCTCCGAACCGCTGCGCCCGGATGGCACCCGCAGCGAGTACCGGCTGATCGCCGACAGCCACCGCGAAAACAGCGTCGAGATCCACAGCATTCGCGTCATGCGCGCCAGTTCCAGCGCCGGGGTGCAGCGGCTGCCGGCGTATTACGGCAGCCAGCACAGCGGCGGCGATCAACAGTGTTACTGGCACGCACGAAGGGTCAGCGGCATGACCCCGAACCGGCTCGGCAGTGACCTGTTGGTGAGTGTAGTCGACACCCGTTTCGAACCGCAGACCGACCTGCCCGACTACAGCCTCACCGCCGAACTGTTGTGCACCAATCGACATTTGGCGCAAAGCCTGCTGGCCGGCACGCCGCTGGGTTTCGAACGGCCCGGGCCGGTGGCCTGGGCGCGGCTGCGCAATCCACCGAGCCCACAGAGTCTGCCGCGCCTGGACGGTGACTCACGCTGGCGGCTGGTGTCGCAACTGACCCTCAATCACTTGTCGCTGGTCGAAGGCCCGCAGGCACTCGACGCATTGAAAGAGATTCTGCACCTGCACAACCTGCGCGACGAGGCCAGCGCCCTGCGGCAGATCGAGGGGCTGTTGAGCCTGCGTTGCGAACGGGTGATCGGCCATGTCGGCGCCGACGCCTGGCGCGGTTGGCGCAATGGCCTGGAGGTGCAGTTGCAGCTTGATCCACAGCACTTCGTCGGCAGCAGCGCGGTGTTGTTTTCTGCAGTGCTGGCACAGTTCTTTTCGGTGTACGCCACGGCCAATCGCTTTGTGCGCACGGTGTTGATGCAGGCCGACAAGGAGGTCAAGGCATGGCAACCCCAAGCCGGCATGCCCCTGTCGCTCTGAGCCTGAGCCAACGACTGCGCCGCGATCCGCAGGCGTTCGAATGGCTGCAGGCGTTGCTGCTGCTCGAGCGCGAGCAACCGCAGGCCGAATCCCTGGGCAGCGGCACCTCGCCCCAGGCCGAAGCGCTGAAATTGCGCGGACCGCTGACGCCGCTGTTCCCCACCAGTCAGATCGAAAACCTGCACGAAGAACCCGGCCAGCCGCTGACCCTCGACACCCCGATGTTCGGCCTCGGCGGTCCCGACGGCCCGCTGCCCTACGCCTATCAGGAATGGCTGCAACAACGGGCACGCGCCAAGGATCACGCGCCGGCCGCGTTCCTCGATCTGTTCCAGCATCGACTGCTCAGCCTGCTCTACAAGGTCATGCGCAAACACCGCGTAGCCTTGGGTTTTGTCTCGCCGAGGGCTTCGCCGGTACAGGCGCAACTGCGTGCGTTGACCGGTTTGTTGCCCAAGGCCTTGCAGGAGCGCCAGGCGGTTCCCGACTGCGCGGTGCTGGCTTGCACCGCATTGTTCGCCGATGGCCGGCGCTCACTGGCCGGGTTCGCGGCGATTGTCCGTGAGCAGTTCGCCGTGCCGGTGGAACTGAGTGCCTATGAAGGCGCCTGGCGCGAAATTCCGCTGGCCAGTCGCAGCGTGATCAAGCCCGGCGGGCGCAACCTGCAACTGGGTCGCACAGCGGTGGCCGGCAGTCGGGTATGGGATGAACACGCCGGTATCCGCCTGACCCTCGGCCCGCTGCCCTCGGCGCGGGCCGCGAATTTTCTGCCGGACGGCGAGACCCACCCGGCATTGGCCAGCCTCGCGGCGTTGTACTTCGGCCCGGATCTGGACGTCACGCTGGTGCTGCTGATACGCGGCGCCGGGCCAATGAAACTCGGGCGTCAGACGCCGGCCCTGCTCAGTTGGAACGGCGGTTTGCAGCGTCAGGCCAGCCTCGCGGTGCAGCGCATCGAAACCCGTCTTCGTCAGCTGGAGATCACCTGAAATGGAACTGGCCAGCCTGATTGGACGCCTCAACCCGGACAACCGCCGCGCCCTCGAACGCGCCGCCCAGCGTTGTCTGCAACGCGGGCATCACTTTGTCGAGATCGAACACCTGTTGCTGGAACTGCTCGACATCGAGGGCGGGGACTTTGCTTTTCTGCTGCCGCGTTTCGGTCTGGAACGCGATGCGCTGACGGCGGAGATCAACAAGGCGCTGGACCTGTTCAAGGCTGGCAGCACGCGCACGCCGGCGTTGTCCTCGCACACGCTGGGGTTGCTGGAAGATGCGGTGGTGCAGGCCAGCGTGCTGGGGCTCGACAGTATTCGTTCCGGGCTTTTGCTGCTGGCGTTGATCGACCGCGATGAGCGCCGCAGTCTGTTGCTCAACAGTGCTTCGTCGTTGCTGCGGATTCCAAAAGAAGCACTACGGGCCAATCTGCTGGAGTGGACGGAAAACTCTCGCGAACATGTCGGCCCGCGTTCCGTGTCCTCTGGAAATCCCGTGCCACGGCAGGACTCGGTGCTGGATCAGTACACTCAGGATCTGACTGCCGACGCCCACGCCGGGCGCATTGATCCGATTGTTGGTCGTGATGGCGAAATCCGTCAGTGCATCGACATTCTTCTTCGGCGCCGGCAGAACAATCCGATTCTGGTTGGCGCACCCGGCGTCGGCAAAACCGCTGTGGTCGAAGGCTTGGCCCTGCGCATCGCCGCCGGGGACGTGCCGCCGTCGTTGCAAGAAGTCAGTCTGCGCGTGCTCGACCTCGGTCTGTTGCAGGCTGGCGCCGGGGTCAAAGGTGAATTCGAACAGCGTTTGAAAGGCGTGATCGACGCGGTACGCAGCGCCGACAAACCGATCATCTTGTTCATCGACGAGGCCCATACGCTGATCGGCGCTGGCGGTGCCGAGGGTGGCAGCGATGCGGCCAACCTGCTCAAGCCAGCGCTGGCCCGAGGCGAGTTGCGCACCCTCGCCGCCACGACCTGGATGGAATACAAGAAATACTTCGAGAAAGACCCGGCCCTCGCCCGCCGCTTCCAACTGGTGCAGGTCGAAGAGCCGGACGAAATCACCGCCGTGGAAATGCTCCGTGGCGTCGCCGCCAAACTGGAACAGCACCATGGCGTGCAGGTGCTCGACGCCGCGATCCATGAGGCGGTAAAACTCTCGCACCGCTACATCTCCGGTCGCCAGTTGCCGGACAAAGCCATCAGCGTCCTCGATACCGCGTGCGCCCGGGTCGCCCTCGGCCAGCACGACGTTCCGCCACCACTGGAGAGCCTGCGTCACCGGCAAAACAGCCTCAAGGATGAAGTCGAGCGTTTGCGGCGTGAGCAAGCCACGGGGCTGGATCACCGTGAGCGCATTACCCTGCTGGAAACCGAATCTGGCGGCAACGTTCAAGCCATCCGCGAACTGGAAACCCGTTGGGGTGAAGAGCGTGTAGCCGTGCGCGAACTGCTCGACACTCGTCGAGAGTTGCTCGACTTGAGTGAGCGCGCCGACAGTGACAAACCCGATGAAGCGACTGACAGTCGCATCGATCATCTGGCCGCTGAGTTGCTGCGCCTTGAGGCGGGACTGGATGCGATCCGCCAAGACGATCCGCTGGTGCCCGAGCAAGTCGACACCAAAACCGTCGCCGCCGTCATTGCAGGCTGGACTGGCATCCCCGTCGGCAAAATGCTCGCTGACGAAGCCCACGCCGTGCGCACACTCGGCCAGCGCATGGGCCAACGGGTGATGGGCCAAAGCATCGCGCTGAACACCATCGCCCAGCGTTTGCAGGCTTATCGCGCCGGGCTCACCGATCCGCAAAAACCGGTCGGTGTGTTCCTGCTGGTCGGCCCCACCGGCGTCGGCAAAACCGAAACCGCGTATGCGCTAGCGGATGCTTTATATGGCGGCGAACGCAACCTGATCAGCATCAACCTCTCCGAATACCAGGAAGCGCACACCGTCAGCCAACTCAAAGGCGCGCCGCCCGGTTATGTCGGTTATGGCAGCGGCGGCGTGCTGACTGAAGCGGTCAGGCGCAAACCGTATTCGGTGGTGTTGCTGGATGAAATCGAAAAGGCGCACCCGGATGTGCTGGAAGCGTTTTACAACGTGTTCGACAAGGGCTTGATGGAGGACGGCACCGGGTTGGTGGTGGACTTCAAAAACACCGTGATGCTCGCCACCAGCAACGTCGGCGCGGAGCTTTTACTGGATACGCCCGTGGCGCAACTCGGCTCGGAAGCCTTCAACGAGGCCCTGCACAGAGTCCTCCTGCAAGCCTTCCGCCCGGCGTTTCTGGCGCGCATGACCGTGGTCGCCTATCGGCCGCTGGATGAAGCGACGCTGGAAGGAATTGTGCTGGCGAAGCTGGAGAAATTGCGCGGGCGCTATAAGGCTGCAACCGGCAAGCAGTTCGAGTTTGATTCGGGCATCGTCAAGGCGGTGCTCGCCAAGTGCAGCGCGGCGGGTGCGCGGGATGTCGAGAATGTGTTGATGACGCAGGTGACGGGGAAGTTGGCGGAGTGGGTGTTGGAATAACGCATCAACTTTAATACAAGGAGTTTTCAAATGGCAGACGTAAACCTTATTTGGAAAAATGAAACCTACAAAGTCTATCCACCGCCAGCAGCCACTTGTTTCACCTATATTGCAAAAACGACTATTGACGGAAAAATAGAATGTGAAACGTGCAAAGTAAACCATACCGTAGCGGCACCTTCAGCGCTTGCTGAAGGCAGTTACCTGAGAGCGCCCGAAATAATAAAAACCGCCGAACTCACAACCGCAGCCAGCGCCTGTAAAGAAATCGTGTTTGCCGCCTGGAATAAAAAAGCGCTATTAAATACGAAGCACGCAACTACCACTGGCATCGCCGCACCACAATCGATAATTAACGAATACGCACTCGCTCTAGCAAATGAAAAGCAGACCAGAACAAACATTCTCAGCCTGTTTGACAAAGAAACATTTGATGACGTGTGCAACAAAGGCCTAAGCGACTCAACCATCCCACTGACTACTTTTTGCCCAGCTCCAAATGACCAAACACTTTACTTCGCCCGCGCATTCTTTCACCTCATCAAAGACATAGAGTTGCCATCAGGCTGCTTCGCAGTAGGAAAGCTAAAAGGCGAGAACACCATAAAAATCGCTTTCTCCGGAAAAAAAGAAAACGCCGAGAGCTCGATTGACCAAACTACAGCCGCGAAAAATACCCTGCAACTATTTAGCGGTGGCGAGATATCACTATTACCGGCCGCCAATGACTTATGGTCAACTTTCGTCAACGAATTCAAAACACCCTCAGGCAAACCAGCGAAGCTGACCGTTAAAAACTGCGCCGAATCAAAACTGTTCGCGGACCGGGCATTTCAATATGACAGCGTGGTTGTCGTATGGTTGGGTTCTGATCTCATGCCGGAACACTACGCACTCAATAACAAAAGAAGCAAAGGCGATTTAATGCTCCCTTGCGACTCATGCAGAGGTTTTCTTGCACATCACCTCACTGATCGGGGACTCCATCACTGAGCCATATACATTTGGCTGACGGACCATAAGCACAGTTGCTTTTAGCAGGAAAGGACCATGGACATAACGGATCTTCATCAAAGTTTGATCATTGCAATCCTTGATTATCTGTCTGACATGGATCTGGCCAGAATAGCCCAGACAAGCAAGCGTTTCTACGCACTACGCTCAATAACGCTACTGTCCAACATCCAGTATATTTCCGACGCCACGCCGGTCACTCCTCGCGGAAAAACAGTAACCCCCATTACCGCATTACAGCACTCCGTGGCAGCCCACCTTACGCTTGAGCAATGTTTCGGAATCAGAGTATCACCCAGAACTTTCCAGCAAATTTTTTTATACCGAAACTCGGACAAAGACAATCTAACTACAAAAGAGAAAAAATCCACCGTACCCTCAACAGCACAGGGCCGATCAAGATTCAATCTTGAACACAACCAGATCACCCCATTTTGGACCGTGGAAAAAACAGCAGCCTGGATACTGGGCGGCATTTACTCCAGACTGCCATTCTTTCTAGTATCGCTCCCTACGAAGCAATCAAATTTTATCGAAGGCAATGTAAACCATCGAGCCTTGATTACCAGACCCGCCATTTACGCAAGAGAAATACTGCAAATCCTTTCCGCTGGATATACCGTAGACTTAGCAGCCCCCGAAGAAACACCGCACAAATTAAGAAACGCTGAAAACCATCAACTGATTATATTAAGACCTCCAAGAGCCCCCTATACAAACATTAGAAGCCGACTCATCCCAGACCTGTGGAACAGAAACAACAACACACTCGACAGCTTACTAATCACGTACAACGGCCAAGCATTAACTGCCGAAAACCTGAATCTTGTAATGCAGGAGCAGATTGACATGATCATGGACACCATCGATGAAGCAGCCATGCTGCTTGGCTCATTGAAGTATGGGCGCTGGGACTGAATACGGTAGTCTTTAAGCATTCAATACCCCCCCTATTATTCAAAAGATGAATTAACGCAGTATCTCCACTCAAGGATCGATCCATGCCCCGTGCCACCGACAGCAGCACCACGCTTGCCCTCACCGCCACCTCGCTGTCGGCGCTGTTCCCTGAGTCGCTCTGCGGCGACGAAGCCCTTAACGTGCTCGCTTCGCAAACCCTCAACGGCCTCAACGACGGTACCTCGCTCACCCTCACCAGCGCCGTCGCCAGCCACGTCACGACAACTTTTCACAACGACTCTGTGATGCGTCCGCTCGATGCCTTGGTCGCCGAGATCCGCCAACTCCCCACCGACGCCACCGCCGAGCGCTATCAGTTGTTGCTAAGACCCTGGCTCTGGTGGCTGACCCTGGCCAGCAACAACCGCGTGTTCCAGAACCTCGCCACGTCGGACATCGTCACCACAATCTTCAAGGCCCACGGTTTCACCGATTTCAAACTCTCGCTGACCGGCAGCTACACGCCCCGCGAATACTGCGTGCAGTATGGCGAAACCGATTTTGCTTTTGTCTCGCGGCTGCTGGAAGAGGAAGGCATCTTCTGGTTTTTCACCCACGAGGACGGCAAGCACACGCTGGTGCTGGGTGACAGCAACGATGCTTTCGTACAGATCCCCAACGGGCCGAAGGTCAAATATCTGGGCCAGCAAATGGGCGAGCGTGAGTTGCATGGCATCCGCTCAGGCCAGGTGTGTGTGCAAGCCGTGGCCGGCGTGTACAAGGCGACGGATTACGAATTCACCACGCCGACCACCTCGCTCTATGGCCAGGCCGAAGCGGTGGCCGGGCCGCGTTCGATCTATGAGCATCCCGGCGGTTACAACGCCAAGGCTCGCGGCGATATGTTGACCAAGCAACGCGTCGACGGTTTGCGCAGTGAGGAAAAACGCTTTGTCGGCGAGAGCGACTGCCGCTGGCTGATTCCGGGCCATTGGTTCACCCTCGACGGCCACGAAGACGCAAGCCTGAACATCGATTGGGTCGTCACGCGGGTGACCCACGACGCCAGTCATGAAAGCTATCGCAACCGCTTCGAAGCAATCCCCAAAGCCACACCCTTTCGCCCGCAACGCCTCACGCCCAAACCGCGCATGCATCCACAGACCGCCATCGTCGTCGGCAAGTCCGGCGAAGAAATCTGGACCGACGAATACGGGCGGATCAAGTTGCAATTCCCCTGGGATCGCGATGGCAAGAACGATGAGAGCAGTTCCTGCTGGGTGCGCGTGGTGTTGCCCTGGAGCGGCAAGGGGTTTGGCATGCAGTTCGTGCCGCGTATCGGTCAGGAAGTCATCGTGACCTTTATCGACGGCGATCCGGATCGGCCACTGGTGACCGGTTGCGTGTACAACGGCGACAACGCCCTGCCCTACGCGCTGCCGGCCAATCAGACCCAATCGGGGATCAAGACTCAATCGTCCAAGGGTGGTGGCGGTTTCAACGAGCTGCGCTTCGAGGACAAGAAGGACGCTGAAGAGGTTTTTTTGCAGGCGCAGAAAGATCTGAAGATCAACGTACTGAACGACACCACCGCCACCGTCGGTCACGACGAAACCCTCACCGTGCAGAACGCCCGCACCCGCACGGTCAAGGACGGCGACGAGACCGTGACCCTGGAAAAGGGCAAACGCAGCGTGACGATTCAGACCGGCAGCGACAGCCTCGATGTGAAGGACAGCCGCACGGTAAAAGTCGGCGCCGACCAGAACCACAGCACTGGCGGCAACTACACCGACAAGGTCACCGGCGACTACAGCCTGACGGTAGACGGCAACCTGACGATCAAGGTCAGCGGCACCCTCACCCTGCAAAGCGGCGGCAGTTTCACCCTCAAGAGCGGTGCCGACCTGGCAACTTCGGCCAGCACCTCGATCACGCAAAAGGCCGGCACCGCGATGACCAATCAGGCCGGCACTTCGCTGGACAACAAGGCCGGAACGACGCTGACCAACGACGCTGGCATCAGCCTGACCAACAAGGGCGCGGCCTCGCAGACCGTGGACGGCGGCGGCATGCTGACCATCAAGGGTGGGCTGGTGCAGGTCAACTGACCGGGAGCAGGCATGGCGATCACACCGCTGGATTTGCAGCAGGATGACAAGCAACTCAAGGGACATCTGCAGGACGGCCAGCTCGATGGCGCGTTGCAGATCAAGGATGACGGGCGTCAGCAGGCCGATCTGAATTACCACCAGGGTGAGTTGCAGGGCATGTCGCTGCTCTATCACCCCAACGGCAAGGTCTCGGCGCAGATGCCGTTCGTGCACGACAAGCTGCAAGGGGTGGCGAGTTTCTATTCAGCCGAGGGCGGGTTGCAGCGCAAGGCCACGTATCGGCGCGGGTTGTTGCATGGCGAGGCGTTCAATTACTTTGCCGATGGACAGGTGGCCGAGGCTGAGTTTTATCGCGATGGCGTGCGTGAGGGGCGTTATCAGCGCTTCCATCCCAACGGCAAACCGGCAGCAGAAGCGCGGTATCTGAACGGCCAGTTGATGGAGCCTGAGCAAGGGTTTGCCGAGGATGGGCGGCCGCTGGGGGAGGATGGCAAGCCGATTTCCCGGGTGCGCTGGTGGTATCAGCGGTGGGCGGATCCGCAGCAGGCATGAAGCTTTCTGCAGGCTGGACCGACGCTATCGCGAGCAGGCTCACTCCTACAGGGTCAACATCGTACTTGTAGGAGTGAGCCTGCTCGCGATGAGGCCCGCACATTCAGTACAGTTCTCAGGGGATGAGCATCTGCATCTGCCCCGGCATCACGATCTTGATCACCCCCGCCCAGTTGCACATCAAGGTGCTGTTGGCATCGATCGCCGGCATGCCGCCCAATAACAGTGTCGGCGCGCCGCCGGGAATCCACGGCGTGGCGGTCGCCGGGATGCACGGCATCGGCGTCAGTACGCCCAGCGCCGCAGCCGTCGCTGCCGCCACCATCGGATTGGCCATGCTCATGCACACCCCGAACGGCAGGATATTGACCAGCGGTATGTGATCCATGATGTTCGCCGCCGGCATCCCGCCGGTCAGCGTGCGGTTGACCGGCAACACGTTGAGCACCGCCGGGGCGGCGCCGAAACTGCATTGCAGGGTGGCGCTGGCACAGACTTGCGGACAGCCCATTTCATAGCTCCTTGCTGGACACGGCATACCCGCTAAACCTTAGTCTGCCGTGGCCCGTCGCGCACATTCCCAAAGGTGATTATCCGGCAACACGCTAACCTATAAGACCGACCCGCGCTTGTGACCGTCCGAGCGCCCCATTAGATTAGCCAATGATGTCTGGCCTCCAAAATAAGCAGAAGGGATAAGCATGGCGCTTACTGACCAGTCCACCCGGATCCGCTCTGGCGAAGAACTCGATGCCAGCCTGATCGATCCGTACCTCAAGGCGCACATTCCGGGCCTGACCGGCTTGCCTGCGATCAGCCAGTTTCCCGGCGGTGCGTCGAACCTGACTTACCTTCTGGAATACCCGCAGCAGGAATTCGTTCTGCGCCGGCCGCCGTTCGGCCACAAGGCCAAGTCCGCCCACGACATGGGCCGCGAATTCCGCATCCTCAATCAGTTGCGCGACGGTTTCCCGTACTGCCCCAAAGCCTACGTGCACTGCACCGACGAGTCGGTGATCGGTGCCGAGTTCTACGTGATGGAACGCGTCAAGGGCATCATCCTGCGCTCCGACCTGCCGCCGGAACTGGGCCTCGATGCAGCGAAAACCGGAGCGCTGTGCAAGAGCTTCATCGAGCGTTTCGTCGAACTGCATCGAGTCGACTACAACGCCTGTGGCCTCGGCGATCTGGGCAAGCCGGAAGGCTACGTCGCCCGCCAGATCAAGGGCTGGAGCGAACGCTACGAAAAAGCCCTGACCCCGGATGCGCCGCATTGGGAAAAGGTCAAAGCCTGGCTCAACGACAAGATGCCGGCCGACCACCCGACCTCGAGCATCGTCCACAACGACTATCGCTTCGATAACGTGATCCTCGACCCGGACAACCCGATGCAGATCATCGGCGTGCTCGACTGGGAACTGACCACCCTCGGCGACCCGCTGATGGACCTGGGCAACACCCTCGCCTACTGGATCGAAGCCGGCGACCCGGCACCGGTGCAACTGATGCGCCGCCAGCCGAGCCACGCCCCGGGCATGCTGACCCGTCGCGAGTTCGTCGATTACTACGCCGAGCGTTCGGGCATCCAGATCGACAATTTCGACTTCTACTACACCTACGGCCTGTTCCGCCTGGCCGGCATCGTGCAGCAGATCTACTACCGCTTCTACCACGGCCAGACCCAGGACAAACGCTTCGCGCAGTTCATTCACATGAACAAACTGCTGGAGCACATGAGCCTGCAGGTCATTGCGAAATCGAGCCTCTGACGGCCCACACCAAGGAACCCCTATGTCCAAGACTCAGTTGTTCGACCTCGACGGCAAAATCGCTTTCGTCTCCGGCGCCAGCCGCGGCATCGGCGAAGCCATCGCCAAACTGCTGGCCCAGCAAGGTGCCCACGTGATCGTTTCGAGCCGCAAGCTCGAAGGCTGCCAGCACGTGGCCGACGCGATCATCGCGGCCGGCGGCAAAGCCACCGCCGTGGCCTGCCACATCGGTGAAATGGAACAGATCAGTCAGGTCTTCGCCGGGATCAAGGAACAGTTCGGACGTCTGGATATTCTGGTGAACAACGCGGCGACCAACCCGCAGTTCTGTAATGTGCTGGACACCGACCTCGGCGCGTTCCAGAAGACTGTCGATGTGAACATTCGTGGCTACTTCTTCATGTCGGTGGAAGCCGGCAAGCTGATGCGCGAAAACGGCGGCGGCAGCATCATCAACGTCGCGTCGATCAACGGTATTTCACCGGGCGTGTTCCAGGGCATCTACTCGGTGACCAAGGCAGCGGTGATCAACATGACCAAAGTGTTCGCCAAGGAGTGTGCGCAGTTCGGCATCCGCTGCAACGCCCTGTTGCCGGGCCTGACCGACACCAAGTTCGCTTCGGCACTGGTGAAAAATGACGCGATTCTCAAGCAGGCGCTGACGCAGATCCCGCTCAAGCGCGTGGCCGACCCGAGTGAAATGGCTGGCGCGGTGTTGTACCTGGCGAGCGACGCGTCGAGCTACACCACCGGGGTTTCACTGAATGTCGACGGTGGGTTCCTGTCCTGATTCAGCTGACAATCAATAACCCTGTGGGAGCGCGAAGGCGTCGATTCAGTCAACATTGATGCGGGATGTGCCGGCCCCTTCGTGAGCAAGCCCACTCCCACCCTTGATTTCGACCAGCCCCGAATCCTCCATCCACCACCAATCTACTGTGGGAGCGGGCTTGCTCGCGAATGCGGTGTGTCAGCCGACCGGTTTATTGACTGACACACCGCTTTCGCGAGCAAGCCCGCTCCCACATGGGTTGTATTTCAGGCATCGATGATCTTGGGCAACTGCCACCCAAAGTCTACCGACAACAACCGCAACGTCAGGCACTCGGGCCACGATGAACGCAATCACCATCACCCCGAGCAGATCGAGCTGAACGCGCATCGCCACAATCGCGCCTTCAACGGCCAAGACCGCGGTGCCGACCAGACCGGCCACCAGCACAATCCGCTCGACCCGAGCCCTCAACGCAAACGCCGCCCCACGCTACTGCGTGACACAGCGAGTGGTGGTGATATGCCGGGTGACCTGCTCGTCAACGTACATATCGCCAGACACCTGGGTATTTTCCAGGGTCTGACAGGTACGCACCGGCGGTGGTGGAGGCGCAGCAGGAGGCGGTGGCGGAGGACTGGCGCAGCCATTGAGCAGCGCGACGGAGAAAGCCAGCGACAACGGCAGATACACGCGTTTCCCAGAAGTATTCATAGGATGACCCGCGATAAATGGAAGAACCACTTCCGCAATCACGCACAACTGCAGCGGATGACAGAAGACCTGACCACTCATTCTTTATAGCCGACCACCCTGTAAGCGCCAGTGAAATGGAGGGGGATGGGGAAATGGGCTGTCGATTTTGCGGGGAAGGATCGGGTGGAATGAATTCAGGGGGAATGGGGTGATCGTGAGGCCGCTTTCGCGAGCAGGCTCGCTCCCACAGTTTTGATTTGTGTATACCCATGCGGCAAAGCCGCCCCACTCAAATGGCCGAGTGTCAGCTCGCCGAAAGCTCTTGATCTTGCCGTGCCGGCGACGTCGGAAGGCTGAGCGGAGGGATTGATCCGGGGGTGGGAGCGCAGCGACCGTTTGGCGAAGCCAAACACAGCGAGAGGAGGTGCAGCGAAGCAAACCGTAGGCGCTGCGCCCGGATCGATCCCGGAGCGAAGGGACCCCGAGCCCCAGCGAGCGGGCCGTACGTAGGAGCAAGCCTTTTTGGTTACTTTTCGGCGTCTGGAAAAAGTGACTCGCCGTCAGGGCGAAACCCTAAGCAGCCGTTACCGCAGCAACGGATCCACCCAAAAACCCAAAAACCCAAAACCTAAACCAAATCCGGATCCCGAGAAGACCGCAAAGAATTACTCTCCAACTCATACCGCAACTCATCCACCAACGCTGCCACCGCCTCCGGCGTACGCAACGCATCAAGCTTCAACCCACTGATCACCAGATCCACCTGCCCCGACCCCGGGTGATACAACTTCACCGTCAGCGAATGATCACCATCCACCAGACACTCACACGCCAGCGGCGAAAAACTCTGCTCCAGGCGTACGCGCAACTGCGCAAGATTCATCATGGAGGCTGTTCCTTTAGCGGCTTCGAAGGGAGCACGATCCCAAGCCAACAGGCTCGTATCGCACTCCACCAGACTAAGAACCGGCCCCGCGCACCAACACCTCCATTTGCACCGGTTCAACTAGTGCATTTGCACCTACCGCTGCCCCTTGCCACCCCGTTCACCCGAAAACAAACCCCGCTCCCGCGCCCAGACAATCGCCTCGCTACGGCTGTGCACATCGAGCTTGGAATACACCGTCGCCACATGATTGCGCACGGTGTTCGGCGCCAGCTTCAGCCTCGCCGCAATTTCCTTGTCAGCCAGCCCCTCACAGATCAACCCCAGTACATCACGCTCGCGCGCCGTCAGGTCGGTGAACGACACGCTGGGCAGTTGTGGCGAGTTGACCTTCTTCACATTGGCCAGTTTCTCAATCAGCGTACGGCTGAACCACGAAGCGTCTTTCATCACCTCTTCAATCGCCGCCACCAGCTCAAGCTCGGTGCGCTTGCGCTCGGTGATGTCCATCAGCACCAGCAGATAACACGGCGTGTCCTGAATATTCACGGTGTCGGCGGACACCGCGCACTCCAGCAGGTCCGCGTCCTTCTTGCGCACCTGCACATCGACCCGGTCCACCCGACCGTTTTTCGCCAGCGCGGTCAGCAACCGGGCGCGAGCACCGTCGTCATCGATGAAATTCAGCTGCGTCACGGTTTTACCGACGACGTCTTCGCTGTCGTAAGTCAGCGTGTCGAGGAACGCCTGGTTGACATCGATCACCTGCTGCTCGTCGGCGCTGCAGATCAGAATCGGCACCGGGGTCAGGCGGAACGCCTTGGCAAAGCGTTCTTCACTCTGGCGCAGCGCCACTTCGGCCTTGTGCCGCAGTTCCATGTCGACGAAGGAAAACAGCATGCAGTCCTCGTCATTGAGTTGCAGCGGTTGCCCGGCAACGATCACCTGCTTGCTGCCGCCATCGGGCAGACGCAGTTCGGCCTGCATCTGCGGGATGGTCGCGACGTCGCGCAGACGCTGAATCGCCAGATCCTTTTTCTCGGCCTGCTCAAAGATGTCGATTTCATAAGCCGAAGTGCCGATCACCTGATCGCGGGTGTAGCCAGTCATCTCCAGAAAACCGGGATTGACCTTGATGTAGCGCAAATCGCTGAGGCGGCAGATCACCGCCGGCGCCGGGTTGGCATTGAAGGTTTTCTCGAAGCGCTGCTCGGCGTTGGCCCAGTCGGTGACGTCGCTCATGATCAGCACCAGCGACTCCGGCTGCCCCTCGCGGTCAGTCAGCACCATGCTGCGAACGCTGTGCACCCAGACGCGTTCCGGGTCATTCACCGCGCACATTTCGATCAGTACGTCGCTGAACACTTCACAGCGGGCGACGCGGCTGATCGGGTAGTTATCCGGCGGCAGCAGGTGGTTGTTGCGATAACGCAGCGTGAAGCGCTTGGCGTACTCATCGGCGTTAGTGCCAAGCTCACCGATCCGACTGACGCCGTGCATGGCCAACGCCGCCTCATTGGCCCAGAGGATGCTCTGATCGAGCTCCAGCAGAATCACCCCGTCGGACAGCCCGGCGATGATCTGCTGCAACTGCCGACGATTGGTTTCGCGGGTCAGGACTTCCTGGCTCATTGGATCTCCACAGGGAATGCACGTGTGAAGATTACGACCGCAGCCGTGCGTGATCGTGCCGACCACTTCAACAACACCACAAATCCGTTGTAGGAGTGAGCCTGCTCGCGATAGCGGTGTGTCAGGCAACCCATATGTCAAATGACACACCGCATTCGCGAGCAAGCCCGCTCCCACAGGGGGATTAGCGTTGGCCTGAGGTTTCGACAAGTTCACGCAACGTATCGAGAAACAGCTTGAGCACCGGCGAAGCATCATCGGCGCGGTAAGTCGCGTACAGCGGCACTTCCGGCAGCGCCGGGGTCAGCTTGCGAAACACCAGCCCCGCCGGCGCCAACTGCTCGATCGAAGCCGGCAACAGCGCCACACCGAACCCGGCCCGTACCAGGCTGAGCAAGGTCTGCACCTCGATCACCTGTTGGCGAATCTGCGGGGTGAACCCGGCCTGAATGCAGCACTGATAGAGAAAATTGGCGAACCGCGACTGCTTCAGTTCCAGCGCGACAAACGGCTCGCGCGCCAGATCCGCCGGCGCCAGCAGCTCGCGGCCAGCCAATGGATGATCCGCCGGCATCACCACGTGAATCGGCTCATAGATCAGCAGTTCATTGCGCAACAGCGGTTCGTCATAACCGACGCGAAACACGCAGGCGTCGATACGCTTTTCCTTCAGCGCCTTGACCTGCGCCGCCGGGGTCATTTCGTGCAGCCGCCAGCTCACCTGCGGATAGCGCTCGCGAAACAGGTGCAAGGCCTTGGGCAGCACACCGACCATGACCGAGCTGATCATGCCGATTTCCAGCTCGCCGAGCTGCCCGCGCCCGGTCTGACGGGTCAGGTCCAGCGCCCGTTCGAGCTGCTCGAACACCAGCGGCGCCTGCTCCTTGAGCATCTGCCCCGCCGCTGTCAACTCGACCCGATGATGACTGCGCTCGAACAGCGGCGTGCCGAGTTCCTCTTCCAGCAGACGAATCTGCTGGCTCAGCGGCGGCTGGCAGATGTGCAGGCGCTCGGCGGCCCGGCCGAAATGCAGCTCGTCGGCCAAGGCCATGAAATAGCGCAGCAGGCGCAGGTCCATGGCGGCTTATCCCAGAGTCAGCGGTGTCGAACGCTGGCGCACGCCGGTCAGCGCGAACAAGGCATTGGCTATCGCCGGCGCCACCGACGGGCTGCCCAACTCGCCGACGCCACCGGGTTTGCCCGGTTCGCCGTCCAGCACCAGGATGTCCGTGGCTGGCATGTCCGACATCCGGGTCACGCGGTAGTCGTGGAAGTTGCTCTGCACCACCCTGCCCTGTTGGATGTCGAGCCGGTCGAACAACGCATGACCGAGGCCCCACATCAGGCCGCCGTAGATCTGTTCCTCGACGCCGCCGGGCGACACGGCCAGGCCGCAATCGACCACGCACGTCAGCTTCTCGACTTTCGGCTTGCCATCGACCGTCACAACCTGCGCCACCACCGCGATAAAACTGGTGTAACCCTGATTGGTCGCAATCCCCAGCGCGGTGCCCGGCGGCAACGGCTGGCCCCACCCGGCGCGCTCGGCAGCCTGTTTCAGCACCGCCACATGCCGTGGCCGCTCCTGCATGTTCGCCAGCCGGAACGCCAGCGGATCGGCGCCCGCCGCATGGGCCAGTTCATCCATGAAACTCTCCACGGCGAACACGTTGGGAATGAAGCTCACCGAGCGATACCAGCCGCTGGGCACGTGGCTTTCGTGCTTGACCCAGTTCAGTTCCAGATGCGGCGGACGGTAGGCGAAATCCCACGCGGTGATCGCTTCAGTGGTGCTGTAATCCATATGATCCGGGCGTTCGAAGTAACCCGGCTCCCACTGCTCCGGCGACGCTGGTGACACCGCATGCAGTTGCAGTGCGTTGAGTTGGCCCTGGGCGTCGAGCGCGCCTTTGACCCGGTGCAGCGTCGCCGGGTGATTGAACAGCGCGTGCATTTCGTCTTCGCGGCTGTTGAGCAACTTCACCGGCGCACCGCTTTGCTGCGCCAGATACGCCACTTCGAACAACCAGTATTTGGCCTCCCGCGCACCGAAGCTGCCGCCGGACACCAGCTCGTTGATGGTGACCTTGTCCTTGTCGATACCACACACGGTTTGCGCCGCTTCCAGCGCCGAGGACGGTACCTGCACGCCGCCCCAATAGATGATCGCCTGGTCCTTGACCTGCGCGGTGATGCAGATCGGTTCCAGCGGGTTCTGCACCTTGTAGGGCATGGTGTAATCGGCTTCGATCAGCTTCGTCGCCTGTAGCCATTGCGCGCCGACATCGCCATGAGTCATGGCCTTGATGGTTTGGCTTTTCGGATCGGAAATGGCGGCTGCTTGAGCCTTGGCCAGTTCCGTGCTGTCGAACCCGGCCAGCGGCGAATCACTCCACTTGATCTCCAGCACCTTGCGGCCCTGCTGCGCCGCCCAGAATGTATCGGCCAGCACCGCCACGCCTTCCAGATTGCCGCCGAGCACATCCGGCCGCCCCGGAATCGCAAGCACCTTGCGCACGCCCGGCACCTGCAACGCTGCCGCCGAATCGACGCTGATCACCTTCGCGCCGACTACCGGCGCCCGCTGAATCACCGCCACCAGCATCCCCGGCAACTGCACATCGATGCTGTACTTGAACCGCCCGCAAACCTTGGCCGCCGCGTCACGCTTGTGCCGCAGTTTGCCGATGTACTTGAACTGCGCCGGGTCTTTCAAGGTGACGTGGGTTGGCGCTGGCAGGTTTGCTGCGACACCCACCAGTTCGCCGTAACCAAGGCTGCGCTTGCTCGACGCTTGCAGCACCCGCCCGTCTTCGGTGGTGCAGGTGTCGGGGCTGACTTTCCACTGCTTCGCCGCTGCCGTGATCAACAGTGTTCGTGCTGTGGCACCTGCCATGCGCAAGCGATCGTATTCGAGGGAAACGCTGGTGCTGCCGCCGGTGGAAAAGACTTTCCAGATCGGGTGAATGTAGGTGTCGAAAAACGGATCCTCCGGGGTAATGACCTGCACGGTCATCGGGTTCACATCCAGTTCCTCGGCCACGCACGCGGCCAGCGCCGTTTGCGTACCGGTGCCGGAATCGTGTTTGTGCACCACCAGTTTCACCGTGCCGTCGGGAAAGATCCGCACCCAGGCGTTGGGCTCGAATTCGCTGGCCGGCGCCGGGGCTTTCGGGTCGGTGGCGGCAATGCCGGAAGGCAGATACAGGGCAATAGCCAGACCCGAAGCCACCGTCGCCGCTTGCTTGAGAAACACCCGGCGTGACGGTTCGATCAAGGTGTCGTCGCGCAGGCTCATCACGCCTCCTTCGGCGCATTTGCCGCGCGCTTGATCGCTTTGTTGATCCGACCGTATGTGCCGCAGCGGCAGATGTTGCCGGTCATCGCATTGCGGATCGAATCGTCGGTCACCGCCGCGCCGGTATTGAGCAGTGCCGCGGCGGACATGATCTGCCCGGATTGACAGTAGCCGCATTGCGGCACATCTTCGGCGACCCAGGCCAATTGCAGCGGATGGCTTTGCGTCGGCGACAAGCCTTCGATGGTAGTGATGCTGTGGCCCGCGACGGCGGCCAGCGGCAACTGGCAGGAACGCACCGCGACACCGTCCAGGTGCACGGTGCAGGCACCGCACAGGCCCATGCCGCAGCCGAATTTGGTGCCGGTGAGTTTCAGTTGATCACGCAGGACCCATAACAAGGGCATGGAGGGGGACGCTTTATCCAGCTCGCGTCGTTCGCCGTTAACCGTGAATGCAATCATTGTCAGGCTCCAAAAGAGCGGCCCGTCTTTGTGCGGGCCTGGTCACCGATTATTGGAACCTCGGGCAAAACGCGGCCAGCGACGATTTCTGCCAACCGCTGTAAGCAGGACTAACAACATGTACAAGCGATACCCGTCGGTGCAGTCCATGAGTGCGTTTATCCACGCGGCGCGCAGCGGCAGTTTCTCCAGCGCCGCGCGCAAGCTCGACCTGACCCACAGCGCGATCAGCCAGCAGATCCGCGCGCTGGAAGATTTCATCGGCCAGCCGCTGTTCGTGCGTGAAGGTGGCGGCAGCAATCTGACCGATGCCGGGCAGTTGTTTGCCAGCGTGCTGTCGGATGGGCTGGCGCAGATCGACCGGGCGCTGTCCTCGGTGAAAAACCGCAGCGTGGCGCAGCGCCTGACTCTGGATGTGGACAGCGAACTGGCGCAGAGCTGGCTCAACCCGCGTCTGCCCGAACTGCTCGACGGCCTGCCGGATTACGAGGTGACGCTACTGTCGATGCCGCGCAGTGATCGCAGCACGTTCGAGCGGGTCGATCTGGCGTTGCGTTACGGTTATGGCGACTGGGATGACTGCGAGATGACGCAGATCTGTGGCGACCGGGTGCTGGCGGTGGCTTCGCCCGAGTTACTTGAGCGCCATGGTTTGCAAGTGCCGTTGAGCCCGGCGCAGATCCTTGAACTGCCGCTGCTGGGCTATACGCGACGGTCGTGGATTCCGTGGCTGGACGCGGCCGGAATGGCGCCAGCCGAACCGCCCGCGCGGGTTATTTTCGACAATGCGGCGAACCTGATTGCGGCTGCCGAAGCCGGGGTTGGCGCCGGGTTGGTGCGTGGTTTACTGGCTGCCGATGCGTTGCGCAGTGGGCGGCTGGTGGCGTTGAACGAGGCGCAGATTGCCGCGCATTACAACCTCTACGCGGTGTGGCCACATGGGCAGGCCGAGCGGGTGGCGCCGGTGGTTGAAGTGATTAAAGAACTGGCCTTGCGTACACAAACTTGACGCTATCGCGAGCAGGCTCACCCCTACAGTTGGAATGCGTTCCCCTGTAGGGGTGAGCCTGCTCGCGATAGCGCCGGTCCAGTTTCCACAGAAGCACAAACCAAAACCATATCGCCCAAGTATCACCACCGCGCCCAATTAATATTGTACGAACCCCTCCCCCCTTTCCAATACTCGCCCTCAGCAACCACCCACCCGGGCCGGATGCGAACAGGCGAGGGAATGCGCGAGTCTTGCGCATAGAAATGGCCGATTGCCCGGGGCGTGGATGCCGAGAGCCGCAAGGCTCCCTTCCCCGCTATCAGGAGATCGACTTCAATGATCATCGATATCAGCTGCTATCCCACGGATCTCGTGGACCTCGCCTGGAGGCATGACGGTGACCCGTTTACCGGCGAGCGTCTGCTGGAGATGATGGATGGCCCGTACAGGGTCAACGGCAAGCCTCGCCGTATCGACAAAGCCTTCATCCAGCCGCCGCAGGGCAACACCATTTACACCTGGACCGACGGCGAACTCTCGGGCCGCGAATCCATCGACGCCTACATGGCCTACACCCTGAAAATGGTCCAGACCTACCCGGATCGTTTCATCGGCTGCTTCGTCTACAACCCGCGCTGCGGCGTGGAAAACGGCGTCGAGGCGATCGAGCGCTACGTCAAGGAACACGGTTTCAAGATGGTCCAGATGCAGGCCAACATGCACGCCTACCGGCCTGACCGCGCACTGGACTGGGTGCGCCCGTGCTTCGAGAAATGCGCCGAGCTGGGCATCCCGGTCAAGCTGCACACCGGCGACGGGCCGTACAGCATCCCGTCGGAATGGGTGCCGATGATCAAGGAATTCCCCAATGTGAATTTCATCATGGCCCACTTCGGTGTGCAGACCGGTGGCGTCTACGTGTTCGAGCCGATGCAATGGGCGATGGAACTGCCCAACGTCTACTGCGAATCGGGCTGGTGCCTGCAATCGCGGATCGTCGAGTTCGCCAAGGTGTTGCCAACGCACAAGATCCTCTTCGGCACCGACACACCGCCGAACGAACCGGGCATGTGGCTGCGCCTGCTTGAGGTGCTGTGCCACGAGCCGCCACAGGGCTTGAACCTCGACGAGGACACCCTCGAAGAGTACCTGGGCAACAACACCGCGCGGATGATCGGCCTCGAACCGACCCCGCCACCGCGTTCCGTTTCCGAAGCAGAGGCGCAACTCAAGCGTCCCGTCACCACTCAACTGGCCAGGAGCTGAACCGATGATCATCGACACCCATCTGCATCCCACCAACCTGGTCGACGAGGCCTGGCGCCACACCGGCGAACCGTTCACCGGCGAGCGCATGCTCAAGCTGATGGACGGCCCGTACATGATCAACGGCAAACCGCGCCGCATCGACATGGGCTTCATCCAGCCGCCACCGGGCAACACCGGTTATCGCGACGGCAATCGCCGGGGCCGTGAGGGGGTGCGAGATTACATGTCCTACGTCGCCGAACTGTGCGTGAAGTACCCGGACCGCTTCATCGGCAACTTCAACTTCAACCCGCGCTGGGGACCGGAAAACGGTGCGGCGGAGCTGGAATTCCACATCAAGGAATACGGCTTCAAGATGCTCAAGCTGCACGCCAACATGCACGGCTATCGCCCGGACCGGGCGCTGGACTGGTTGCGGCCGGCAATGAAGGTCTGCGCCAAGTACAACATCGTCGTGCTGATCCACACCGGCGACGGCCCGTACACGATCCCGACGATGTTCTACCCGATCATCCGCGAGTTTCCGATGGTCAACTTCATCATCGGCCACTTCGGCATCCAGACCGGCGGCAACTACTCGTTCGAAGCATTCTGGATGGCCATGGACACGCCGAACGTCTACTGCGAATCGGGCTGGTGCTTCCAGTCGCGGATCGTCGAGTTCGCCAAGGAACTGCCGCGCAACAAGATCGTCTTCGGCACCGACTCGCCGCCGAACGAACCGGGCATGTGGCTGCGCGAACTTGAGGTGTTGTGCTCACCGGCGCCGCAAGGGCTGGGCATCGATGAGGATCATCTGGAGGACTACCTGGGCAACAACATCGCCCGGTTGTGCGGGATCGAACCGACGCCGCCGCCCAAGGATCTGGTTGAGGCCGATATACGCCTGACCACCACGTACCTCTAGGTAGACACATTCCAATGTGGGAGCGGGCTTGCTCGCGAAAGCGGTGTGTCATTAAGCAATGAAGGTGCTGACCCACCGCATTCGCGAGCAAGCCCGCTCCCACAAGGGATGGGTGTTCAACCCAGGCACACAGCGACTTTACAGGCACGAAGATGACCCGGCGCTCCCTCGACCGGCAGGCCAACGGCTGCTCGATCGAACGCCTTCTCACCCCTGCGTGCCTGCTTTTTACGAGGTGAAACCATGACCCGTTCGACGCTCGGCGATTCTCAGGACTTTCACGTGTTCATCGATGCCTATCGCCGCGAGTACCCGGACGATGTGCTGACCATCACCCAAGCCGTTTCTGCCGATCAGGACGTCACCGCCCTGGTCGATGCCCTCGCCGCCCAAGGTCGCGATCCGCTGCTGATCTGCGAAAACGTCGGCGGTCTCAAGGTGCCGGTGGCGACCAACCTGTTCGCCTCGCGGACCCGCATTGCCCGCTTGTTCGGCGTCCCCCCGGCGCAATTGCACGAAACCTTCCAGAGCCGCGCCAACCAGCCCATAGCCCCGCGCTATGTGGAAAGCGGCCCGATCCTCGATGAAGTGTTCGAAGGCGAGGCACTGGATCTGGCGCTGCTGCCGATGCTCAAGCATTTCGACAGTGACCGCGGCCCGTACATCACCAACGCGATCATCGTCGCCGAGGACCCACTGACCGGCATCGCCAACATGAGCTACCACCGCTCGATGCGCCACGCCCGTCAGGCGCTCGCCACCAGCCTGCACTCACGCGGGCATCTTTGGCGGATGCTGCAGACCGCCCGCGAGCGCGGCGAAGAATTGCGCGTGGCGATGGTGGTCGGTGCACATCCGCTGTTCATGCTCGCCGCCGCTGCGCGCTTGCCCTACGGCAGCGATGAACGCGCAGTGGCTGGCGGCTTGTTCGGTGCGCCGCTGGAACTGGTGAAAACCCCACGCTACGGCATCGGCGTACCGGCTTACGCCGAGTTTGTGCTGGAAGGCGCCATCGATCCCGCGGCTTACGCCGAAGAAGGCCCGTTCGGTGAGTTCAGCGGCTATTCCTCGGATCGTTCGACTAACAACGTATTGCGTGTCGACACCCTGTTAAAGCGCAAAGACGCCTGGCTGGTCGACGTGATGGGCGGCCGCTACGCCGAACACCTGACCCTCGCCCGGCTGCCCCGCGAAGCGGAAATGAGCGAGAAGCTCAAGGCGCGTTTCCCCGCCGTCACCGCCGTGCATTACCCGAATTCCGGCACGCACTTTCATTGCTACGTGGCGCTGGATCAAAGCCGCGATGGCGAGGCGCGGCAGATCATGCTCGCCCTGCTCGGCTGGGACCCGTACCTGAAAAACGTGATCGCGGTGGACAGCGATATCGACATCACGGACGACAGCCAGGTGTTGTGGGCGCTGGCCACGCATTTCCAGCCGCATCTGGACCTGTTCATGATCGACGGTTTGCCCGGCAGTCCGCTGGATCCGTCGTCCTCGGTCAACGGCACCACTTCACGCATGGGCCTGGATGCCACTCGCGGTTCGGGCTTCGACGGGATCAAGGCGCAGCTCGATCAGGACGTGCTCGAACGTGCGCGGGTTTTGCTTAAAGGCCTGGCATCGTGAGCCGCCAGCGGATGGTGGTCGGCATCAGCGGCGCGTCGGGCTTCATCTACGGCGTGCGCCTGCTGCAATTGCTCGCCGAACTGGACATCGAAAGCCACCTGATCATCAGCCGCGCCGCGCTGCTGACCATGGCCCACGAAACCGACTACAAACTGGCCGACGTCACCGCGCTCGCCAGCCATTACCACCGCGCCGACGACGTCGCCGCCGGCATCGCCAGCGGTTCGTTCCGCTGCCTGGGCATGGTCGTTGCGCCGTGTTCGATGCGCACGCTGGCGGAGATCGCCACCGGCACCTCGTCGGGGCTGATCGGTCGCGCCGCCGACGTCACCCTCAAGGAGCGCCGAACCCTGGTGCTGATGGCCCGCGAAACGCCGCTGACCCTCGCCCACCTGCGCAACATGACGGCGGTCACCGAGATGGGCGGGATCATCGCGCCGCCGGTGCCGGCGTTCTATGCCCGCCCCGAGAGCCTTGCGCAGATGGTCGATCACAGTCTCGGCAGGGTGCTCGACCTGTTTGGCCTCGATGCCGGGGTCGCCACCCGCTGGAAAGAACACCGAGAACCCTGTGGGAGCGGGCTTGCTCGCGAATGCGGTGGGTCATTCAACAATGATGGTGGCTGACCCACCGCATTCGCGAGCAAGCCCGCTCCCACCCAGAGCAAATCCGCGTCCATCAAGGAGCCTCCATATGAACATCCCCTTCAACGCCCCAACCCCCAACACCAAAATCCCCGTGACCATCCTCACCGGCTTCCTCGGAGCCGGCAAAACCACCCTGCTCAACTACATCCTCAAGGAAAACCATGGCCGTAAAATCGCCGTGATCGAAAACGAGTTCGGCGAGGTCGGCATCGACGGCGATCTGGTGCTCAGTTCGGAAACCGAAGAAATCTACGAGATGGTCAACGGCTGCGTGTGCTGCACCGCCGAAGTCCGCGAGGACCTGGTGCGCATCGTCCGCGAGCTGGTGGCACGCCCGGTGCGCCTCGATCACATCCTGATCGAGACCAGCGGGCTGGCCGATCCGTACCCAGTGGCGCAGAGCTTTTTCATCAACGACCCGATTGCCGACGAAGTCGAACTCGACGCCATCGTGACCATGGTCGACGCCAAGCACATCGCCCGGCACCTGGAGGATCTGCAACTGGATGGCGTCGACAATCAGGCCGTGGATCAGATCGTTTGCGCCGACCGGATCGTCATCAACAAGGTCGATCTGGTCACTGCGGATGAAGTGGACAACCTGCGCGGCAAGATCCGCGGTTTGAACGCCACGGCGGACTTGGTGACCTGCACCCACGCGCAGATCGATCTGACGAAAATTCTCGGCATCGGCGCGTTCGAGTGCACGCAGAAGCTGATGGAAATCGGCGCCGAACAACACGATCACGACCACCACGATCATCACCATGAGCACGCTGATGAAGCGCCGGATCACCAGCACGATCCAAGCGTGTCATCGGTGGGCATTGCCGTGGACGGCGCGGTCAACCTGATGGCGTTCCATCGTTGGATCAGCGAGCTGCGCACCGCCCAGGCCGACAATTTGTACCGTATGAAAGGCGTGCTCGCCGTGGCCAACGAAGACCAGCGCTACGTGCTGCAAGGCGTGCACAGCCTGGTGGAGTTCCGCGCCTCGACCGCCTGGGGCACGGAGCCGCGTACTAGCAAGATCGTGTTCATCGGCCGCGACCTGGATCGTGCGGCGCTGAACCAGGGCTTTGCCGCCTGCCTGGCAGGCTGAACAAGGCATCGGAGCCGGTGGATGGCGGTTCCGGGCACGAATGACTGATGCCCAATGGCACTGTAAATCTGTGGAATGAACCCTGTGATGAGGACACCTGTGGCGAGGGGATTCATCCCCGATGGGCTGCGAAGCCCCCCAAAACCTGAACTCGCGGTTTACCAGACAAACCGCATGTGCTGGATTTGCGGCTGCTGCGCAGCCGATCGGGGCGGTGCGACGTTTCGCTAAATCCCCTCGCCACAAAGGCTCACTCCTACAGGGCATCTGCAGCAGGCATCAGACGAATACCCCTCTGTACCGAATAACAACAGCTAGAGGTGATTCCCCATGTCGTCAGCCACATCCCCAGCGAAAACCGCGTCCACCGTCCACCCCGTCGACCGCATTCTGCCGGTGCGACAGATGCTCACCCTCGGCCTGCAACACATGGCCGTCTCGTACATCGGCGCCATCGCCGTGCCGTTGATTGTCGCCAGTGCCCTGAAGATGTCCCACGCCGACACCGTGGTGTTGATCAGCACCACGCTGTTCTGTTCCGGCATCGCCACCTTGTTGCAAACCGTCGGTTTCTGGAAATTCGGTGTACGCCTGCCGATTCTGCAAGGCGTGGCGTTCAGCAGCGTCGGCCCGGTGATCGCCATTGGCAGCGACCCCCAGGTAGGGTTCGCAGGAGTCTGCGGCGCGGTGATCGGCGCCGGTATCTTCACCATGCTGATGGCGCCGTTCGTGGGCCGATTGCGGCGGTTTTTCCCGCCGGTGGTCACCGGCTGCATTGTCACTGTGATCGGCTTGCAGCTGTTCCCGATCGCCTATGAATGGGTCGGCGGCGGGCGCAACTCAAGCAACTTCGGCGCCCCGGCATTCCTCGGCGTGGCAGTGGTGGTGTTGCTGACCATTCTGCTGGTCAACCGCTACGGCAGCCCGCTGCTGCGCAACATGGCGGTGCTGGTGGGGATGCTGATCGGCGCCGGGCTGGCGTACGCGCTGGGCATGGGTAATTTTCACAGCGTCGAAGACGCGCCATGGCTGACCGTGCCCTACCCGTTCTATTTTGGCCTGCCGACCTTCAGCATTATTCCCATCGCGACCATGGTGGTGGTGATGATCGTGCAGATGGTCGAGTCGATGGGGCTGTTCGTGGCCATCGGCGACATCGTCGACAAACCGGTGGAAGACAAGCAGGTGATCAACGGCCTGCGCGCCAATGGCCTGGCCAGCACCATCGCCGGGATGTTCGCCGCATTCCCGTTCATTGCCTTCATGGAAAACGTCGGCCTGGTGATCCTGACCGGCGTGCGCAGCCGTTGGGTGGTGGCGGTCAGCGGCCTGTTGATGTGCTCGATTGCGCTGGTGCCCAAGGCCGGGGCGATCATCGCTTCGATGCCAACTGCGGCACTGGGCGGTGCCGGCATTGCGATGTTCGGCGTAGTCGCGGCGGCGGGCATCCAGACCCTGGCCAAGGTCGACTACGAACGCAATCGCTTCAACGTGCTGATCGTCGGTTTCACCATCGCCGCCGCGCTGGTACCGGTGCTCGCGCCCACCCTGTTCAAACAAATGCCCGAGTGGTCACAGCCGTTCCTGCACAGCAGTGTGGTGATCGCCTGCCTGGTGTCGGTGCTGCTCAACGCGGCGCTCAACGGCGTCAGCGTGCCAGACACCACACCCGGCAAATCCGCCTCGCACATTCTCTGACTGGAGCCTGCCCATGACTCAACTTCAAAACATCCTGATCAAGAGCCCCGTCGCGGTGATGACCGGCCTGCGCGGCCCGCGTGCCCGGGCCGGTGCGGTGGACATTCGCGTGGTCAACGGACGCATTGCCGAAATGGCCGCCAACCTTGAGCCACAACCCGGTGAACGGCTGATCGATGCACACAACTGCGTGGTCTATCCGGGCTGGATCAACACCCACCACCACCTGTTCCAGAACCTGCTCAAAGCCGTGCCCGAAGGTTTGAATCAGGATTTGCAGGGCTGGCTGGCGAGCGTGCCCTACCCGCGCCTGAACCGCTTCACCCCGCAACTGGCAAGGATCGCCGCACGCCTGGGCATGGTCGAGTTGCTGCTGTCCGGAGTGACGACCTGCGCCGATCACCACTACCTCTACCACGCGCACGGCACCACCGAGACCGGTGACTTGCTGTTCGATCTGGCCGATGAATTCGGCCTGCGCTTCGTGCTCTGTCGCGGTGGCGCGCTGGAGTCCGCCAGCGCCCATCCGGGTTTCTCGAAAACCGCGCTGCAACCGGAAAGCCTCGAGCAAATGGTCGGCGACATCGAACGGTTGAAATCGCTGTATCACCAGGACACACCGGATGCTCTGCGCCGAGTCGTGGTGGCGCCAACCACGCCGACCTTCTCACTGCCGCCGACCCTGCTGCGCGAACTGGCGCACACCGCACGCGGCCTCGGTTTGCGTTTGCACACGCATCTGTCGGAAACGCAGCACTACGTGAATTTCTGCCGCGAGAAATACAACTGCCTGCCGGTGGAGTTCGTCGCCGAACACGAATGGCTCGGCCCGGACGTGTGGTTCGCCCACGCCGTGCACCTGCAACCGGGCGAAATCCGCATGCTCGCCCAGACCGGCACCGGCATCTCGCACTGTCCGGTAAGCAACGCCCGCCTCGGTAGCGGCGTCGCCCCCGTGCCGCAGATGTACGAGGCTGGCGTGCCGATTTCCCTCGGCGTCGATGGCGTCGCATCCAACGAGTCCGGGAGCATGGTCGGCGAAGCCAACACCGCGTGGCTGATCCACCGCGCCGAACAAGGCGCCTCGGCGACCACCGCCGAAGACGTGATCCACTGGGGCACGGCGGGTGGTGCGCAGGTGCTTGGATTGGGTGCGGTCGGCACACTGGAAGTCGGTCAAGCCGCAGACCTGGTGATCTACAGCCTCGATCACCCACGCTTCTTCGGCTTCCACGACAGTGCGGTCGCGCCGGTGGTCGCGGGGGAACCGATCACAGTGAAATACAGTTTGGTGGGCGGCCGGATCGTGGTCGATAACGGCGTGATTCCGGGGCTGGACATCGAACGCATGCGTGCCGAGGCGTGGGAAGGTGTGCAGGCGATGATGAATATCGACGATTGACTCGCAGGCGATGCAAAACCTGAGGAGTGAGCCTGCTCGCGATAGCGGTCTGTCAGCCACATCAACTCTGACTGATACACCGCCATCGCGAGCAGGCTCACTCCTACAGGGGATGGCGGTGTATTCGCGGACTCGGGGTTTGTCGACTAACGTTAATCCCTCATCGGATTGAGCCCCTGCCAGCTATACCGGGCTCTTGATCAAGGAGAGACTGATGACGTCGCGTCGCAACATCGAACAGACTTATCGCACCTGGTCCAGCCCGATTCTGCTGGAGCTGAAAAAGCGTGAACACCAAATGGCGCCGGTCGAGCGTCAGGCACTGGAGAATGTGTTGGTCGAACGCCGGTTGCTGGATGTGGGCAACCCCGACGGCCCCGACCGTCGCCAGGGCACTGCGAGCAAGAATGATCGCCCAGGTTGATCAGCGCATCAGACCGGGTTGAGGTTCAGTCCCAGCTTCAACAGTTCCTTGCGCAGCATCGACGGTTTCACAATCGCCACGGATGCCTGCCACTCCAGTGGCAGCAACCGATTCAACCTCTGCTGGCTGACCAGCGGCTCAGCCAGCAAACAACTCTTGCCGTCACGGATGCTGATGACGTTCAGCAACCAGTCCTCGCCCTGCCCGGCTATCCAGCCGCAGATCTCGTTGCGATGTTTGTGAAGCAACCCGTCGGCATCCCACACCGTCATTTGTGCGAAAACCTGCGGCAAATTGCTGGCCGGGTTGAAGCGTTTCAGATCCGCCGCCAACGCGCCCTGTAGATCTGCTTCGATGGCTGCCTGACATTCGAGGAAATACTGCTCGGGCCAGTCAGCCGCCAGATTCGCCCGCTGCACCAACAATTCATAAGCCAGAACATCCAGCTCGGTGGTCATCTGCCCGGTGAAGTTGAGCGTGTTGTCGAGGATCGCCGTGGCCAGCAGTGCCGCGCTTGGCTCGCTGATTCGCGATAGCGGGCCGGCGGCTTGCCAGCGCTGAAAGACCAGCGTCGCCGCAGCGCCTATCGGGCGGATGTCGGCGGCGCAACCCAGTCGCTCAGCCCAGTACCGTTCAAAACCCGGGTGATGATCGATGACCTCCACCACCTGGTCGAGCACCACCAGCGGGTCGAAATGCTGAAAGTCGGAAACATCGACCAGCACGAATTCGTCGTTTGCTTGCGGTGTGTAGTGCTGAAAAGCAGCGCCCCAACTCAAAACGGTTGGCGATACGCTGCTGTTGGGGGCTGCGCTACTGACGGCGCGGGCGGGAACGCCTTGCAGGTTGAGCAATTCTGCGTAGGCGATGCAACAGGCGTAGGCGTCGATGTCCAGATAGGCCGAGCCTGAAGTGATCACGGTGATGGGCGACATTGCGCGTCCCTGGCCAATATTACAGGGCCGGCAACGTCGCACATCTGCGTGACGATATGAAGTCAGGCCGCGCGCTGCCCCGCTGCCACCGCCGCCGAAGCGGCGAGCATCGCCCGCAATAACACCGCGCACCCGGCTGCCAGATCGTCTGGCGCCGCGTTCTCGATTTCGTTGTGGCTGATGCCGCCCTCGCACGGCACGAAAATCATCCCGGCCGGGCCGAGTTCGGCGAGGAAGATCGCGTCATGGCCGGCGCCGCTGACGATGTCCATGTGCGACAGCCCCAGGCCTTTCGCCGCACCGCGCACGGCTTCGACGCAGCCTTGTTCGAAGTACAGCGGCGGAAAGTCGGCGGTCGGGGTCAGTTCATAGGTCAGGCCATGTTCTTCGCAGGTGGCGTCGATGACCTGCTTCACCTCGGCAATCATCGAATCCAGGCGCGCCGGTTGCAGATGGCGGAAGTCGAGGGTCATGCGCACTTCGCCGGGGATGACGTTGCGCGAGCCAGGATAGGCTTGCAGGCAACCGACGGTGCCGCAGGCGTGGGGTTGATGGCCAAGAGCAGCGCGATTGACCGCGCCGACGATCACCGAGGCGCCGACCAGCGCGTCCTTGCGCAAGTGCATCGGCGTCGGGCCGGCGTGGGCTTCGACGCCGCGCAGTTTCAGGTCGAACCACTTCTGCCCCAATGCGCCGAGTACCACGCCGATGGTTTTCTGTTCGTCTTCAAGGATCGGGCCTTGCTCGATGTGCGCTTCAAAATACGCACCGACCTTGTGCCCGCTGACTTTGCGCGGCCCGGCGTAGCCGATGGCGTTCAGGGCTTCGCCGACAGTCACGCCGTCGGCATCGACCTTGGCCAGGGTTTCTTCGAGGGTGAATTTCTCGGCGAACACCCCGGAACCCATCATGCACGGGGCGAAGCGTGAACCTTCTTCGTTGGTCCAGACCACCACTTCCAGCGGCGCTTCGGTTTCCACGCCGAGGTCATTGAGGGTGCGCAGCACTTCGACACCAGCGAGCACGCCAAAGCAGCCGTCGAACTTGCCGCCGGTGGGTTGGGTGTCGATGTGGCTGCCGGTCATCACCGGCGGCAGGTCGGGATTGCGCCCCGGGCGACGGGCGAAAATGTTGCCGACTTCATCCACCGTGACGCTGCACCCGGCGTCCTCGCACCATTGCACGAACAGGTCGCGGGCCTGGCGGTCGAGATCGGTCAGGGCCAGGCGACAGACCCCGCCCTTGACCGTGGCGCCGAGCCTGGCCAGTTCCATGAGCGAGGCCCAGAGGCGATCGCGGTTGATGTGCTGATGGGTGGATTGCAGAACGTCTACGGCTGCGTTCATGGGGATCTCCTCAGGCAGTTTTCTTCTCGATAGTTCCCACGCTCTGCGTGGGAATTCATCCATGGACGCTCTGCGTCCGCTGTGGGGACGCGGAGCGTCCCGGGCTGCATTCCCACGCAGAGCGTGGGAACGATCAAATGTGGGAGCGGGCTTGCTCGCGAAGGGGCCATCCCTCACACCGAAGATTTCACAACAGACGGGCTGCTTCGCATCGAACACAATCCGTAATAAATCACCCCGCCCAGCGCCGAACCGGTAAACCAGCCGTAGCTGTAAAACCAGCTGAACGCATCGCTACCCAGCGACAGCAAGGTCAGCACCACCGGTACACCAAACGCGACAAACCCGGCCCAGTTCCATGCCGGATACACGTCGTCGCGGTACAACCCGGCCAGGTCCAGTTGCTGTTTCTTGATCAGGAAATAGTCCACCACCATGATCCCGGCGATCGGCCCGAGCAGGCTCGAGTAGCCCAGCAGCCAGTTGGAATACACGGTCTCCAGGCTGACATCGGAAACGATCAGCCCGAGCTTTTTCAGCAGTTCATGGGCCATCAGCGCAAGCCCGACGAAACCAGTGAGCAACACCGCTTTGGTGCGGTTGATCACCTTGGGCGCGATGTTCTGGAAGTCGTTGGTCGGCGAAACAATGTTCGCCGCGGTGTTGGTCGACAGCGTGGCGATGATGATCAGCGCCATGGCCACCGCGACCCACACTGGGCTCTGGATATGGCCGATCAGACTGACCGGGTCAGACACGGTCACGCCCACCAGTTTCACCGACGCGGCGGTCATCACCACACCCAGCGAAGCGAACAGGAACATGGTCAGCGGCAGGCCGAAAATCTGCCCGAGGATCTGGTCCTTCTGGCTCTTGGCGTAACGACTGAAGTCAGGAATGTTCAGCGACAGCGTGGCCCAGAAGCCGACCATCGCCGTCAGCCCGGCGGCGAAGTAACTGACCACACTGGCGCCTTCCGGGCGTTTCGGTGGAATCGCCAACAGCTCGGTCATCGACACATTGGGCATCGCCCACATCAGCAGGCCGACGCCGACCGCCACCAGCAACGGCGCGGACAGGGTTTCCAGCCATTTGATCGACTCGGCGCCACGGATCACCACCCACAGGTTCAGCGACCAGAAGATCATGAAGCCGATCACTTCGCCGGTGCCGCCGAGGGATTTCCAGCCGTCGAAGATCGAGCCGAGAAACAGGTGGATCGCCAGACCGCCGAACATAGTCTGGATGCCGAACCAGCCACACGCCACCAGCGCGCGAATCAGGCACGGCACGTTGGAGCCGAGCACGCCGAACGACGAACGCAACAGCACCGGGAATGGAATGCCGTACTTGGTGCCGGGAAAGGCGTTGAGCGTGAGCGGGATCAGCACGATGACGTTGGCCAGCAGAATCGCCATCAGCGCTTCACCAACGCTCAGACCGAAATACGCGGTGAGCACACCACCGAGGGTGTAGGTCGGCACGCACACCGACATGCCGACCCACAGCGCGGTGATGTGCCATTTGTTCCAGGTTCGTTCGCGCACCTTGGTCGGTGCCATGTCGTGGTTGTAACGGGGACTGTCGAGGACGTCGCTGCCGGCTTCGAGTTCGAACAAGCCGTCGCGCTCGGTCACTTGCGATCTGTTCTGTTGCATGGCCGCTCCACTGTTCTTCTGATTATTTTTTTGCTCATCAGGCGGCTGCGCACCAAGGGGCGAACCGGACGATGGCCGGAGGAACTGACAACTTTCGTGTACCGGCCATGGTGTCAGCGGCGGCATCAATAAACGTGCCGGTTTACCCGCTTAGCGCCAGGGCCGTATTACAAATACATTGCAACTTTCTGATATTGCTCGTTTTTAATTTATTCACCGGTGATTCCGCGAAAACTTGTCTGCACGCTCAGGCCAAACGTTTGCCAAGTTGCTCGAACTGTCAGGACTCAATCTGGTGCACTGCACTTTTTTTCATTCTTGGCGATCGACCGCAGCTCAACTTCAAGCGGCTGATTTCACATAGGAAATCTTGCTCATATTTCCATCCTGTCAAGTGCGTCAAAATGGTGAACAGCCTCACCACTTTGGTGATTTACATTTTTTATCGTTATTTTTCATGATCTTAAGATAGATATAAGCTTATAAAAAATAATCTTGATCAATTGCATAACTGCGACTAGCTTCTATTCCTGACAGCGCTGACAGGAATACGCCGATCATCGCTGTACATCAATAAAACATTTAGAACCGGCACCAGTCGGTCATGCCTGCGAGGAACTCGGAATGTCTCTGTTGATCCGTGGCGCCACCGTTGTTACCCATGACGAAAGTTATCGCGCCGACGTCTCTTGCGCCGACGGCGTGATCAAAGCCATCGGTGAAAACCTTGATATTCCCGCCGGTGCCGAAGTGCTCGACGGCAGCGGCCAATACCTGATGCCCGGCGGCATCGATCCGCACACCCACATGCAACTGCCCTTCATGGGCACCGTGGCCAGTGAAGACTTCTACAGCGGCACGGCGGCCGGCCTGGCCGGCGGCACCACCTCGATCATCGACTTCGTGATTCCCAATCCGCAGCAGTCACTGATGGAAGCGTTTCATCAGTGGCGCGGCTGGGCGGAAAAGTCCGCGTCCGACTATGGCTTCCACGTCGCGATCACCTGGTGGAGCGAGCAGGTGCGTGAGGAAATGGCCGAACTGGTCAGCCATCACGGGATCAACAGCTTCAAGCATTTCATGGCCTACAAGAACGCGATCATGGCCGCCGATGACACGCTGGTGGCGAGCTTCGAGCGCTGCCTGGAGCTCGGCGCAGTGCCGACCGTGCACGCAGAAAACGGTGAGCTGGTCTATCATCTGCAACGCAAGCTGATGGCCCAGGGCATCACCGGGCCGGAAGCGCACCCGCTGTCGCGGCCGTCACAGGTCGAGGGTGAAGCCGCCAGCCGGGCGATTCGTATCGCCGAGACCATCGGTACGCCGCTGTACCTGGTGCACGTTTCGACCAAGGAAGCCCTCGACGAAATCACCTATGCGCGCAGCAAGGGGCAACCGGTGTACGGCGAAGTGCTGGCCGGGCATCTGCTGCTGGACGACAGCGTTTACCAGCACCCGGACTGGCAGACCGCCGCCGGTTACGTGATGAGCCCGCCGTTCCGTCCGCGCGGCCATCAAGAGGCACTTTGGCATGGATTGCAAAGCGGCAATCTGCACACCACCGCCACTGACCATTGCTGCTTCTGCGCCGAACAGAAAGCCGCCGGGCGCGACGACTTCAGCAAGATCCCCAACGGCACCGCCGGCATCGAAGACCGCATGGCAGTGCTGTGGGATGAAGGCGTCAACAGCGGGCGTTTGTCGATGCAGGACTTCGTCGCATTGACCTCCACCAACACGGCAAAGATCTTCAACCTCTACCCGCGCAAAGGTGCGATTCGCATCGGCGCCGATGCCGACCTGGTGCTGTGGGACCCGCAAGGCACCCGCACCATATCCGCCAAGACCCACCATCAGCAGGTGGACTTCAACATCTTCGAGGGCAAGACCGTGCGTGGCGTGCCAAGCCACACCATCAGCCAGGGCAAAGTGGTCTGGGCCGACGGTGATCTGCGCGCCGAGCGCGGGGCCGGGCGGTATATCGAACGGCCGGCGTATCCGGCCGTGTTTGATTTGCTGAGCAAGCGGGCTGAGTTACATAAGCCGACAGCTGTGAAACGCTGAAATCCAGGCCTTCGGCCTCATAAATGATCATTCCCACGCTCTGCGTGGGAACGATCAACCACTGCCCGACAGAGGCAGAGAACCTCAATAACCGTGAGGCACAAAACCGTGATCGAGACCCTGAACCATCTCCCGCACCCGCATGAAAGCGCGGCCGCCCTCGCCGGCCACTTCACCGATCTGGCGCCGCCGCTCAATGCCCGGCAGGCGCACCTGGAAGCGTCGCGCTGCCTGTATTGCTACGACGCGCCGTGCGTCAACGCGTGCCCAAGCGAGATCGACATTCCGTCGTTCATCCGTAATATCCACCAGGACAACGTACCCGGTGCTGCGCAGAAAATCCTCTCGGCGAACATCCTCGGCGGCAGTTGTGCGCGGGTCTGTCCGACCGAAATCCTCTGCCAGCAAGCCTGCGTGCGCAACAACGCCCAGGAATGCGCGCCGGTGCTGATCGGCCTGCTGCAACGCTACGCCGTGGACAACGCGCACTTCACCGAGCATCCGTTCCAGCGTTCGGCCAGCACCGGCAAGCGCATCGCCGTGGTCGGCGCCGGGCCGGCGGGTTTGTCCTGCGCCCACCGCAGCGCCATGCGCGGCCACGACGTGGTGATTTTCGAAGCGCGGGAGAAGGCTGGCGGCCTCAACGAATACGGGATCGCCAAGTACAAACTGGTCGACGACTACGCGCAGAAGGAGCTGGATTTCCTTCTGCAGATCGGCGGTATCGAAATCCGTCACGGGCAGAAACTCGGCGACAACCTGACCCTCAGCGAATTGCATCAGCAGTTCGACGCGGTATTTCTCGGCCTCGGCCTCAACGCCAGCAAACAGCTCGGCCTGCCGCACGAGGACGCGCCTGGTTTACTCGCCGCCACCGACTACATCCGCGAACTGCGCCAAGCCGATGACCTGACGCAACTGCCGCTGGCCGAGCGCTGCATTGTCCTCGGTGCCGGCAACACGGCGATCGACATGGCCGTGCAAATGGCCCGCCTCGGTGCCCGCGATGTCAATCTGGTGTATCGCCGTGGCGCGGCGGACATGGGCGCCACCGGTCACGAACAAGACATCGCCAAAGCCAATCAGGTGCGCCTGCTGACCTGGGCGCAACCGGATGAAGTGCTGCTCGACGCGCAAGGCAAGGTGCGCGGCATGCGTTTCGCCCGCACGCACCTGGTCGACGGTCGCCTGCAAACCACAGGCGAAACCTTCGAACTGGCGGCCGACGCGATTTTCAAAGCCATCGGCCAGGCCTTCGACAGCAGCGCCCTCGGCGACCCGCTGGCGCGCGAACTCAAGCGTCAGGGCGAACGGATTCAGGTCGATGACAACCTGCGCACCAGCATCCCCGGAGTGTATGCCGGCGGCGACTGCACCAGCCTCGATCAGGATCTCACCGTGCAAGCGGTGCAGCATGGAAAACGCGCCGCCGAGGCGATCAACACGCAACTGATGCTCAACGTGGAGGCTGCGTAAATGGCCGATCTCTCGATTGTCTTCGCCGGTATCAAAGCCCCCAACCCGTTCTGGCTGGCCTCTGCCCCGCCGACCGACAAGGCCTACAACGTGGTGCGCGCCTTCGAGGCCGGCTGGGGTGGCGTGGTCTGGAAAACCCTCGGCGAGGACCCGGCAGCGGTCAACGTCTCGTCGCGTTACTCGGCACACTACGGCAACAACCGCGAAGTGCTGGGGATCAACAACATCGAACTGATCACCGACCGCTCGCTGGAGATCAACCTGCGCGAGATCACCCAGGTGAAGAAAGACTGGCCGGATCGCGCGCTGATCGTCTCGCTGATGGTGCCGTGCGTCGAGGAATCGTGGAAACACATCCTGCCGCTGGTGGAAGCCACCGGTGCCGACGGCATCGAGCTGAATTTCGGCTGCCCCCACGGTATGCCCGAGCGCGGCATGGGCGCGGCGGTCGGTCAGGTGCCGGAGTACGTCGAGCAAGTGACGCGCTGGTGCAAGACCTATTGCTCGCTGCCGGTGATCGTCAAACTCACGCCGAACATCACCGACATCCGCGTCGCCGCCCGCGCTGCGCATCGCGGTGGCGCCGATGCGGTGTCGCTGATCAACACCATCAATTCGATCACCAGCGTCGACCTGGAACACATGGTCGCCTTGCCCACCGTTGGCAGTAAAAGCACCCACGGCGGTTATTGCGGTTCGGCGGTGAAGCCGATTGCGCTGAACATGGTTGCCGAGATTGCCCGCGATCCGCAGACCCAGGGCCTGCCGATCTGCGGCATTGGCGGCATCGGCAGTTGGCGTGACGCGGCGGAATTCATCGCGCTCGGCAGCGGCGCAGTACAGGTATGCACGGCGGCGATGCTGCACGGTTTCCGGATTGTCGAGGAAATGAAGGACGGGCTGTCGCGGTGGATGGACAGTCAGGGCTACGCCAACATTGCCGAGTTTTCCGGGCGCGCGGTGGGCAATACCACGGACTGGAAGTACCTCGATATCAACTATCAGGTGATCGCCAAGATCGACCAAGAGGCGTGCATTGGTTGCGGGCGCTGCCACATTGCTTGCGAAGACACTTCACACCAGGCGATCAGCAGCCTGAAACAGGCGGACGGCACGCATATATATGAAGTGATCGATGATGAGTGCGTGGGCTGCAATCTGTGCCAGATCACCTGCCCGGTGGCGGACTGCATCGAGATGGTGCCAATGGAGACGGGCAAGCCGTTTCTGGACTGGAATCATGATCCGCGCAATCCGTACCATGTCTCACCTTGAGGCCGGTAGCGTCTGAACTGACGCCTTCGCGAGCAAGCCCGCTCCCACATTGGGAATGCGTTCCCCTGTAGGAGTGAGCCTGCTCGCGAAGGGGCCAGCAGCTTCTACATCTGGAATGCATTCCTACTGTGGGAGCGGGCTTGCTCGCGAAGGGGCCAGCAGCTACACCACCAAAATCAAGGCTCCAGCCCGATCCCGCGCAAAATCACACTGGTCACCGTCTGTACCGCCCGCTCGAACTGCATGTCCGACAGCGGCTGGTGCTCATTCAGAATATTCACCTGATGATCGAAGTCGGCGTAATGCTGGGTCGAGGCCCAGATCATGTACAGCAGGCTCGACGGTTCCACCGGCAGAATCCGCTGGTCTTCGACCCACTGGCGGATCTTCGCTTCCTTCATTTTCGCCCAGTCATACAGGCTGACATCCAGCGCCTCGCCCAAGGTCGGCGCACCGTGGATGATCTCGTTGGCCCAGACCTTCGACCCGTAGGGCCGGCTGCGCGAGTGGTTCATCTTGGCGCGGATGTAGCTGCTGAGCACCACCCGTGGATCGTCGAACATCTCGAAGCACAGCGCGTCCTGCTTCCACACTTCCAGCAGGTCGAACAGCACCGCGCTGTACAGTTCGCTTTTGGTCGAAAAGTAGTAATGCAGATTGGAACGCGGCAATTGCACTTCAGCAGCGATGTCGGCCATGGCGGTGCCGCCGAAGCCTTTTTCGGCGAAGACTTTTTCCGCCGCCAGAAGGATTTTCTCGACGTTACTGCGACGAATCTCGATCTTGTGATTGCCCATGTGGGCTCCCTGACAACAGCGTTGCCCAAGACTAGCACCCGCTCTGGTGCCGGAGCGACCGCTGAAACCGAAACTTCGTACAGACGCACGCGGATGAGTAAACTGGGCACCTCTTTGTTCCTGCCTCAGAGGTATCCGCGATGCTGCTCAAGAACGTTCTGACCACCACTGCCCTGCTCGCCTCCCTGCTCGCCGCGACTTCCGTCTTCGCCCACGCCCACCTGAAAAGCCAGACGCCGGCCGCCGACAGCACCGTCGCCGCACCGGCCGACCTGCGCCTGACCTTCTCCGAAGGCGTCGAAGCCAGTTTCACCAAAGTCACCTTGACCCACGATGGCGCTCCGGTCGCGATCAAGCCGCTGAGCACCGAAGGCGACAAGAAAACCCTGATCGTCACCCCTGCTGCGCCGCTCAGCGCCGGTGAGTACAAGGTCGAATGGCACGCGGTGTCGGTCGATACGCACAAGAGCGAAGGCGGCTATCAGTTCAAAGTCGGCCAGTAATTCATGAGTGAAGCGCTGGTGCTGTGCCGCTTTGTGCATTTCAGCGCGGTGTTGATGCTGTTCGGCGTCTGGCTGTTTCGGCCGCTGCTGCTCAAGGCGCCAGTGCCGACACTGGATCGGCATCTGGCACGACTCGCGCGCTGGCTGACGACGATTGCGCTACTCAGCGGCGGCACCTGGGCGCTGTTGATCACCGCGAGCATGGCCGGTTCGGCGGCGGCCGCATTCGATCCGGACACACTGGTGCTGGTACTCGGCAACACCTTTTTTGGTCAGGTCTGGCGTTGGCATCTGCTGATCAACGCGCTCTTGCTGGCGTTGCTGTTCACGCCGTGGCGTTCGAGCGCACCGTTGCGTCTGGGCTTGAGTGCGCTGTTGTTGGCGACGCTGGCGCCGGTCGGTCACGGCGCAATGCTCGATGGCCTCAGCGGGCAACTGCTGATCCTCAACCAGATCATTCACCTGACGTGCGTAGCCGCATGGCTCGGTGGTTTGTTGCTGCTGGTGCTGATTTTGCGCCAGCCAGGTGAGCCGATGAGCCGGATCCTGCAGCGCTTCAGCGGTGTCGGTTACGCGGTCGTCGCAGGCCTGCTGCTCACCGGGCTGATCAACGTCCGCGTGCTCACCGGCCAATGGTGGCCGACGCCTCTGTTCAGCGGTTTTGCCCTGATTCTGCTGATCAAGGCCACGCTGGTGCTGGGCATGCTCGCACTGGCGCTGTTCAACCGCTTGCGGATTGATGATTGCCAGCAGCGCATGGCCGCTCTCAAGCGCAGTGTGGTGCTGGAATGGATGCTGGGGATGGGTGCTGTTGCAGCCGTTTCGCTGCTGGGCACCCTGCCGCCGATGATTTCCGCCTGAACACAGCTCAAACTGTGGGAGCGGGCTTGCTCGCGAATGCGGCGTGTCAGATACGCAAATATCAACTGACACACCGCGTTCGCGAGCAAGCCCGCTCCCACAGGGTTATGAGTTGATCAGTGCGGTTGCGTATCGCCTTTGGAAGTATCAATACTCACCACCACCGACATCCCCGGGCGCAAGCGTTCCTCTTCCTGCTGATCCGGGTCGATGGTGATCCGTACCGGCACCCGTTGGGCGATTTTCACGAAGTTGCCGGTGGCGTTGTCGGCCTGCAACAGGGCGAACTCCGAACCGGTGCCGGGCGAAATGTGCTGCACATGGCCGGTGAACTTGCGGTGGTTCAAGGCATCGACAGTGAAGCGCACCGGTTGCCCGACGCGCACGTTGTCCATCTGGGTTTCCTTCATGTTGGCGATCACCCATTTCTGGTTCGGCACCAGCGCCATCAACTGCGCCCCGGAGTTGACGTAAGCGCCTAGGCGCACACCGATCTGCCCGAGCTGGCCATCACGCGGGGCGACGATGCGGGTGTTCGACAAATCGATCCGCGCCAGTTGCACCGCCGCTTCGGCACTGGCCACCGCCGCTTCCAGCGAGCCACGATTGACGATCACCGTTTGCAGGTCCTGACGGGCGATTTCCAGATTGGCCTTGGCTTGCGCCACAGCGGCGATGCCTTGCGCGTTGGCAGCCAGGGCCACATCCATTTCGCGTTTGGACACCGAGCCGTCACTCACCAACTCCTTGTTGCGCCGCAGGTCCGCCTCGCTTTTGCGCAACTGGGCCTCACTGTCGGCAACCACCGCCTGGCGCAATTTGATTGTCGCTTCGGCGCTGTTGCGCTGCTGCACCACATTTGCCAGCGAGGCCTTCTGCACCGCCAGTTGCGCCAGTGCCTGATCGAGGTGCTGCTGATAAATCCGGTCGTCCAGGCGCACCAGCAAATCGCCGGCCTTGACGAACTGGAAGTCCTGCACCGGTACTTCATACACATAGCCGCTGAGCTGTGGCCCGATGATCGTCACCTGCCCGCGCACCAGGGCGTTTTCGGTGGTCTCGACCGCACTGCTGAACGGTGGCAGTTGCCAGGCGTACAGCACGATCAGCACGCCGACGATGGCAATCGCGGCAAAACCCAGCGACGAGATGATCCGCACCCGCAGCGAGCGCGGCTCGGTGTTCGGCGAGGACGGCGGCGCCACGCCTTCCGGGGTGGCAGCGATGGCGTTGGTGGTTGTGGTGGTCGGTTCGGTCATGAAGTAGCGGCACCGCTAGAAGGTACGGAAGGCGCAGGGTCGACGGCTTTGGTGGTGCTCATCAGCCACAGCGCACGAATGGAAAGCCAGATCATGGTCAGCACCGCAATCACGGCGATCAGCATGAATACATCGTTGTAGGCCAGCACGTTGGCTTCGCGGGTCGCGGCATTCGACAGGCTGCGAATCCCGGCCAGGTTGCGCAGGCTCGGGTCGGCCAGCAAGGAGCCATAAGCCGATCCGCCGCTCTGCACACGGGCGGCAACCAGCGGGTCGGACAGGGTCAGGTGCTCGACGAGGTGGCTGGAATGGAATTTCTCGCGCGCGATCTGGAACGTGCCCAACAGCGCCGCGCCCAGCAAGCCGCCGAGGTTGTTGCAGATCCCGAACAACACCGAAAAACTCACCAGATTGCGCGGATTGGTCAACACGTTGCGGGTGCCGAAGACCATGGTCGGGCCGAGGAAAAACGTGCTGCCGAAGGCCAGGAGGAACTGGCTGAAGTACAGGTTCGCCGGGCGGGTCAGGTTGTTGGAGAAACTGTCCATCACCGAGCCGGTGGCCATCAGCGCCAGCGAGATGATCAGCGGCATCAGCAGGTGCTTGGGGTCGATGGTCAGCGCGCTGGTCGCCAACCCGGCGATGCTGCCGATCAGCATCACCACGTACAGGCTGTGCAACTGCTCGTAGCCCATGTTCAGGTTCTGCATGAAACCGACCGCGCCGGTGGACTGCTCCGAGGTGACCATGCGAATCAGGGTCACCGCCAACGCCAGGCGGATCATCGTGCCGCTGCCGAGCCAACGGGTCATCAACATCGGGTTGCTGCGGTTATGCTCAATGGCCAGGCCGGCGAGGATCAAGGCAATCGAGGCAGCGAGCGCGTAGCCAATCCAGTCGGCTTCCAGCCACCAGTCGATGCGCCCCAGTGACAGCACCGCGCAGAGCAGTGCCACGCCGCTGGCGAGGATCGCAAAGGTGAGGAAATCCAGCGGTTCGAAAGTTTTGAAACGGTCACCCGGCGGCAACTTGAGCATCAGCACGCAGCCCAGCGACAGCAAGGCCATGCCTAGCTCGAACAGGTACAAGCCGCGCCATTCAGCGATCTGCAACAGGTCTTCGGAAAACAATCGCGCCAGCGGCAGAGCCAGTTGCGAGGCGCCAAGCCCCAGCACCAGCGCCTTCAACCGCCACTTGGCCGGAAACGCCTGGACCATGTAATACAGGCCCAACGAACTCAAGGCGGCACCGACCATGCCGTGGGCCGCACGCACTGCGATGGCCGAACTCAGGTCGTTGACGAACAGATGGCCGAAAGTCACCAGCGCATACAGCACCAGAAACACCTCGGTGAATGCGCGCAGGCCGAACTGCTGGCGAAACTTCACCAGCAGCAGGTTCATCGAGACGTTGGTCATCACATACGCGGCCGGTAGCCAGGCCATCTCCGCGGTGGTCGCGCCCAGCGCGCCTTGCAGGTAAGGCAGGTTGGCGACCACCAGCGAGTTGCCCAAACCACCGGTCACCGCCACCAGCAGCCCAACCAGCGCATAGGCCAGGCGCTTGCGGCTGGAATGCAGCGGCGTCGATGGGGAACCAGGCAGACTGGGCTTCTCGTGAGGCTGCCAGTTGCGCGGGGCGTATTGATCCATTGAATGGCCTTGTGCTGGAGATGACTGAAGTTTGCCGCAAAATCATCGGTTTCACACTCATCCGGAGCAAGCCCGCTCCCACCGGGATGTGCACATAGTTTAATTCGTAAGAATTGTTTAAAGGAACGTTTCATTAGGTACGCACAAACGCATCCGAAAGCGAGTTTCATGCGCAAGGACCAGATCGTGCTGACCGAGAAGAATCCGTTGATCGATTGAGCTGCAACCTTTTCAGGCGCGCAGCAACATATAACCGGCGACCACCAGACACACACTGGCAAACCCAACCTGCAACGCCCGCGCCGGAACCCGGGCGCACAGTTTGCGGCCGATGATCATGCCGACCACGCTGGCCACGATAAACGCCGCACCCTGTGCGTCAATCCGCACGCCTGCGTGAAACGATCCGATCACGCCAATCACTGAAATCAGGCTGATCACCATCAGCGACGTCGCAACGATCCCGCGCATCTGCACATCGGTCAGTTGCTTGAACGCCGGCACGATCAGGAAGCCGCCGCCGACGCCGAGCAAC